>CAWVXU010000024.1:0-31290 GCA_963934255.1 uncultured Fibrobacterales bacterium | reverse complement strand
CTGGTGACAACGTAAGCATCACTGCTGAGTTGATCACTGAAGTTGCAATGGACAAAGACTTGCGCTTTGCGATCCGCGAAGGCGGACGTACTGTTGGTGCAGGTGTTGTTACAGAAATCGTAGAATAAAATAGGTAATAATAATGGCTGGAGAAAGAATTAGAATTCGACTCAAATCTTTCGATCATAATATGATTGATAAGGCTGCAGTTGATATCGTGAATACAGCACGCAATACGGATGCCCGTATTGCTGGCCCAATTCCTTTACCAACAAAAATTCAAAAATACACTGTTTTGCGCTCCCCGCATGTGAACAAAACTGCTCGTGAGCAGTTTGAAACACGTACACACAAAAGATTGATTGACATCCTTGATGCTACACCTCAAACTGTAGACTCTTTGATGAAACTTGACCTTCCTGCTGGCGTAGAAGTGGAAATTAAGGTATAACAATGAACGGAATTCTTGCAAAGAAACTTGGAATGACTCAAATCTTCCTTGAAAACGGAGAAGTCGTTCCTGTAACTGTGCTACAAGCTGGTCCTTGTCAAGTTACACAAGTAAAGACTGTTGAGAAGGACGGCTATGCTGCTCTTCAAATCGGTTTTGAAGAACAAAAAGCCTCTCGTTTGTCAAAAGCAGAGCTAGGTCACCTTGAAAAAGCTGAAGTATCGGCTAAAAGACACCTAGCTGAATTTACTGCTGAAAATATAGAAGAGTGGGAAATTGGTAAAGCATTTGGCGCAGACATTTTTGAAGGCGTTAAATCAGTAACCGTTTCTGGATTCTCAAAAGGACACGGGTTTGCTGGTACTATTAAGCGTTATGGATTCTCTTCGGGTCCACGTTCACATGGTACTGGTAACAAACGTGCACCAGGTTCAATTGGTGCTTGTTCATACCCCGGTCGTGTTTTTCCTGGTAAAAAAATGCCTGGTCAATACGGTAATAAACAGAAAACTGTAAAAAACTTGAAGTTGGTCAAAGTTGACTCGGAAAGCAACCTTCTATTTGTTAGAGGTGCGGTCCCTGGAGCTAAGAACAGCTTAATCAAGGTATCGAAGTAAGGGATTATACAATGGCAAAAGCAAAATTGTACACAGCCGACGGTAGCTATAAGGAAGATTTAGATCTTTCAGAAGCTTATTTCGATGCAGAAGTTAGCAATGGCTGCGTTTACTTGACTGTAAAAGCATACTTGGCAAATCAGCGTCAAGGCACTTCAAAAGCGAAGTCTCGCTCTGAAGTATCTGGATCTGGTGCAAAGCCTTGGAAACAAAAAGGAACAGGACGTGCGCGTGCTGGTTCAAACAAATCTCCTATCTGGGTTCGCGGTGGTAAGGCTCATGGTCCAAAACCTCGTTCATATACTCAGAAGGTGAATAAAAAAGTTAAACAGAAGGCATTATTGTCTGCATTAACTCTTAAAGCACAAGAAAGCTCAGTTCACGTATTTGAGACCCTTTCTTACGACGCTCCAAAGACTGCTGCATTCAAAGGCATTATGGAAAAAGCTCAGATCGCTGCGCAAAAGAACTTGTACTTGGTACATGAATCTGATGTTAACGCACTTGCATCTGCATCTAACCTTCCATGGGCTACTGTGATGCGCGTTCAAGACGTAAATACTTACGCTCTACTTCGTGCTAGCAATGTTGTCTTCTCACAATCATCATTGAACCAATTAACTGGAGAGGCGTAATGAAAAGCTTGCATGAGATAATCGTTGCCCCACTTCTTACCGAAAAAACTGCTAGTTTTTTAATGGGTGATGAGAGTGGTTCAATGAAATATGGGTTCGTAGTCAATCGTAACTCAAATAAGATTGAAATCAAAAAAGCTGTCGAAGAGCGTTTTGGCGTGAAAGTACTTGAAGTTAATACTTCAATTGTTCGCGGAAAAATGAAGCGCGTTCGTTCTCAGATTGGCAAAACTGCTAATTGGAAAAAAGCTTATGTTAAACTCGTTCCAGGTGATAAAATCGCCGAATTTGAAGGAGCTTAATAATGGGTATCAAAAAATTCAGACCTATAACACCTGTACTTCGTTTCAAACAAATCAATGATAACGAAGAAGTAACAACAGGTAATCAGCCATTTAAAGCGCTTACTGAGGGCATTAGCAAACATGCTGGACGTAACAACTCGGGTCGCATTACAATGCGTCGTCGCGGTGGTGGTCACAAACGTTTATATCGTATCATCGATTGGAAACGCTCAATCACTGCTGTGACTGCTGTTGTTGAATCAATTGAATATGATCCTAACCGCACAGCTCACATTGCTCTTTTGAAATATCAAGATGGTCGTCGTGCTTATGTCCTTGCTGCTAAAGGACTACAAGTTGGCCAAGTTGTTCAAAATGGAATTAACGCTGAGTATGTTGTTGGTAACACACTTCCACTAGAAAAAATTCCAGTAGGCGCAGTTCTTCATAATTTAGAGCTTAAGCCTGGTAAAGGTGCACAGATTGCACGTTCAGCTGGAACTTTTGTAGAGCTTATCAACAAACAAGGTGATTGGTATCAAATCAAGCTTCCTTCTGGTGAAGTTCGTCTAGTACAAAAAGAGTGTTTTGCAACTGTTGGTCAAGTGGGCAACCTAGATCACATGAACGAAGTATCTGGCTCAGCCGGTCGTTCACGTTGGCAGGGTAAACGTCCTAAGGTTCGTGGTGTTGCTATGAACCCTGTCGATCACCCTCATGGTGGTGGTGAAGGTAAAACATCTGGTGGTGGACATCCTGTGTCTCCTTGGGGTGTTCTTGCTAAAGGCGGAAAAACTCGTAAAAACAAACGCACTGACAAAATGATCATTAAGCGTCGACCAAAGAATAGGAAGAAATAGATGGCACGTTCTACTAAAAAAGGCGCATTCGTTGATGGTCATTTGCTGAATAAAGCAACCGCAATGAATGAGCAAGAAAAGAAACAAGCTATTAAGACCTGGTCGCGTCGTTCGACAATCGTTCCAGACTTTGTCGGCTTGACATTTTCAGTATACAATGGTAAACAGTTCATTCCTGTTTACGTTCAAGAAAACATGGTAGGTCACAAATTTGGTGAGTTTTCACCAACTCGTACTTTCCGTGGGCACAAAAAATCTGAGAAAGGTAGATAAGCATGCAGTCAATCGCTAAAGCAAAATCTATTCGTCACTCTGCAATGCGTCTTCGTCAGGTAGCTGACATTGTACGTGGTCGTAGTGTTGAAGAGTCTCTTGCTATCCTTAGTATTATGAAAAATACTAAAAAGGGTGCAGAGATCGTCGAAGGTGTGTTGAAATCTGCAGTTGCAAACTTGCAAAACTCTGATGAGGGTGCATCTGCTGATCTTGAAATCGTTAAAGTTAAAACTATCACTGTGGATAAAGGGCCTCTCATGAAACGCATACGCGCTCGTGCTCAGGGTCGTGCATTCCGCATTCACAAAAACTTAAGCCACGTTACAGTAGTGGTTGGGGACTAGAGGAAAAGTATGGGACAAAAAGCAAATCCAACTGGACTTCGCCTTGGTATTACCAAGACTTGGAACTCAAACTGGTACGCGGAAGAAAAATTCGCTGACTTCCTTTACGAAGATATCGTATTGCGTCGTTACTTGTTCAAACGTTTTGAGCATGCGTCTGTTGCTAAAGTAGGCATCGAACGTACTGCAAAACGAGTGATCGTGAATATTTTTACTGCTCGTCCAGGTATCGTTATTGGTAAACGTGGTGAAGAAGTCGAGCGCCTTAAAGGTGAACTACAGTATCTTACAGGTAAAACTGTTTATATTAACATTCGTGAAATTAAACGTCCAGAAACTAATGCTAAGTTAGTTGCTGAGAACATTTGTCGTCAACTTGAGAAACGTATTGCATTTCGTCGTGCAATGAAGAAATCTATTTCTTCAGCTATGCGTCTTGGTGTTGAAGGTATCAAAGTTAAATGTTCAGGTCGTCTTGGTGGAGCAGAGATTGCTCGTGATGAAAAGTATCATGAAGGTCGCGTACCTTTACATACTCTTCGTGCCGACATTGACTATGCAACTGCTGAAGCAAAAACCGTTTATGGAATTATCGGTGTTAAAGTTTGGATCATGAACGGTGAAGTTATTCGTCGTAAACCATCTAAAACTGGAGCTCAATAATGTTAAGTCCAAAAAGAATTAGACATCGTAATGTGATGCGTGGCTCTATGAGAGGCCGCGCAAAAGGTGGAGATGTTATCGCTTTTGGGGAATATGCTTTACAAGCACTTGAACCAAAATGGATATCTAACCGTCACATTGAAGCGTGTCGTATTGCTATGACACGTAAAATGGCTCGTAAAGGTAAAGTATGGATTCGTATTTTCCCTGATCGCCCTTACACTCGAAAAGCTGCTGAAACTCGTATGGGTAAAGGTAAAGGTAATTTAGAGGGTTGGGTCGCGGTTGTTAAACCGGGTCGTATAATGTTCGAAATTGGTGGTGTTAATAAAGTAATCGCGCATGAAGCTCTTCGTGTTGCGGCTCAAAAACTCCCAATCAAGGTCAAAATCATTGAAGCGGAGGAGTTCTAATGAAAACTGCTGAAATAAGAGACCTATCTGTAGATCAACTAAATGAAAAAGTTAAAGAGTTAAATCTTGAATTGTTTAACGCTAAGTTTAACAAGAGCTTGGGAACCCTTGAAAACCCTGGTGTTATCAAAGGTCTTCGAAAAGATATTGCTCGCATCAAAACTATTCTAGTTGAGAAAGCGTAGCAGGAAAGGCTCAAATGAACAACAGAAAAATCAGACAGGGCATCGTTACTAGTGACAAAATGGATAAAACAGTAGTTGTATCCGTTGAATCTCGTAAAAAACACGAGATGTATTCTAAATTCATCACAACTTCGAAGAAGTATAAAACACATGATGAAAAAAATGAAGCCGGTGAAGGTGACTTAGTAGAAATCATAGAGACACGTCCCCTAAGCGCAACTAAGCGCTGGAGACTTTCACGAATTATTGCAAAGGCCAAGTAGGTTATACATGATTCAGCAAGAAACAAGACTAGTGGTTGCGGATAACAGCGGGGCAAAAGAGGTACAATGTATCAAAGTCCTCGGCGGTTCCGGACGTAGATTCGCAACAGTAGGTGATATAATAACCGTCGCAGTTAAATCTGCGATTCCGGGTGGACGCATTAAAAAAGGAAGCGTACAGAAAGCTGTTGTGGTTCGCACTGTAAAAGAAGTGAATCGCGCCGATGGCTCTTCAATACGTTTTTCTGATAATGCTGCCGTAGTTATCAACGACAACAAAGATCCACGTGGAACGCGTATTTTTGGACCTGTTGCTCGCGAGCTTCGCGAAAAACAGTTCATGAAAATCGTTTCATTGGCTCCTGAGGTACTATAAATGGCTGCTATTAAAAAAGGTGATACTGTTAAAGTATTGACTGGCAAAGCTAAAAATGAGACTGGCGTTGTACTAAAAGCGATTAAAGCAAGTGATAAGGTAGTTGTGGAAGGTGTTAATATTGTTAAGAAACACCAGAAGCCTTCACAAACCAACCAACAGGGTGGAATTGTTGAAGAAGAAGCTGCTATACACGTGTCAAATGTCACTTTAGTCAAGGAAGGGAACTAATTATGAGTATTCTTAAAGAGAAATACAATAAAGAAATCCGTTCAGCGCTTAAAGAAGAATTAGGACTTGGCAACATTATGCAGGTTCCAACCTTGACTAAAATCGTTATGAATATTGGTATGGGCGAAGCAACTCAAAACCAAAGGCTTGTTGACGAAGCTCTGGAAACTCTAACTTTGATCACTGGTCAAAAGGCGATTCCAACTAAGGCTAAGACAGCGATCTCTAATTTCAAATTGCGCGAAGGAATCAACATCGGTGCTAAAGTCACTTTAAGTGGCGATCGTATGTGGGAATTCTTAACGAGATTTGTTAATATCACACTTCCTCGTGTTCGTGACTTCCGTGGTATTCCGAAAAAAGGTTTCGACGGTCGTGGTAATTATACAATGGGTCTTAAGGATCAATCTGTATTTATTGAAATCGATTACGAAAAAATTAAACGTCAAATTGGTATGGACATTAGTTTCGTAACATCTGCAGTCAATGACGAGCAGGGTCGCGCACTACTATCCTCTCTTGGACTTCCATTTAGAAAGTAAGGTGAGATAATGGCAAAACGTGCAATGGTCGAAAAGCAAAAACGAACACCTAAATTTGCAGTGCAATCTTATAACAGATGTCGTCGCTGTGGCCGCCCTCGTGGTTACATGCGTAAATTTGGACTCTGTCGTATTTGTTTTAGAGAAATGGCGTTAGCTGGGGATATCCCTGGTGTAACTAAGTCAAGTTGGTAAGGAGAATTTCGAAATGGCAGTATCAGATCCAGTAGCAGACATGCTTACACGCATTCGGAATGCAATCGCCGCAAATAAACCGACGGTTGATATTCCAGCTTCAAACTTGAAGCGTCAAGTGTTAGATGTATTTCAACGTTTTAACTTCATCAAGAAGTACGTAGTAGTGCAAGATAATGGTCAAGGAACTATAAAAGTTCTTTTGAACTATAATGATGGTGAACCTACAATCCAAGGTATCGAACGTTTGTCGACTCCTGGTGCACGTAAATATGCATCAGCGAAGAACATGCCTCGTATACTTTCGGGACTAGGATTTGCTTTAGTATCAACATCCAAAGGGATTCTAACAGATAACGAATGTCGTCAACAAAATGTTGGTGGCGAGTTACTTTGTAAGATTTGGTAAGGGAAGAAGTATGTCACGTATAGGTAAAAATCCTGTTGCACTTCCTTCTGGCGTTAAAGCTTCACTTTCAGGGTCTACTCTGAATGTTGAAGGTCCTAAAGGTAAGTTGTCTCAAGAAGTACATGCTGATGTAGCATGTGCAATTGTAGAAAATGAAATCGTATTCACACGACCTTCTGACTCTCCGTTCCATCGTTCGATTCATGGGACCATGCGTTCTATTGCAAACAACATGGTTAAGGGTGTAACTGAAGGTTTTGAAATCAACCTAGAACTTGTAGGTGTTGGTTATCGTGTAGAGCAAAAAGGTAAAGACTTAAATCTTATCCTTGGATACTCACATCATGTACCAATAGCTTCTCCTGCGGGAATAGAGCTCAAGGCTGATGGTCAAACAAAAATCAAGATTACTGGTGCTGATAAGCAAGCAGTAGGTCAAGTGGCAGCTGAAATCCGCAAATGGCGTAAACCTGAACCTTACAAAGGTAAAGGAATACTATATGCTGGGGAACAAGTTCGTCGCAAACAAGGTAAACGTACAGGTAAATAAGGTTGGGCAGGTAGTTTATGGCTGATATCGCAAAAAAACGTATCGCAGCTCGTGCAAAGCGTCACACACGCATACGAGGAAAAATAAATGGTACTGCTGAGAGACCACGACTTTGTGTTCGTCGATCACTAAAGAACATTATTGTTCAGGTGATTGATGATGTAAGTGGTGCATCTCTTGCGCAGGTAAGCACAAATTCTAAAGAATTCAAAGAACAATTTGGATCTCTTTCTCGCACTGAACAGGGCGGAAAAGTGGGTGCATTAATTGCAGAGAAAACTAAGGAAATAGGGATTAACCAAGTCGTATTTGATCGTGGTGGTTATATTTACCACGGCCGTGTTAAAGCGGTTGCAGATGGCGCACGTCAAGCAGGACTGGAGTTCTAAATTATGGCTGATTTTGAAAAAACAACATCCGAATTCGAAGAACGCGTAGTAGCGATAAACCGTAACTCTAAAGTAGTTAAAGGTGGACGTCGCTTTTCTTTCGCAGCAATCGTTGTAGTCGGAAATAAAAACGGTAAAGTTGGTTTTGGTTCTGGTAAAGCAAAAGAAGTTGCTGAAGCAATTCGAAAAGCAACTGAAGCAGCACACAAAGATATCAAAACTGTAACTCTTCGTAATGGAACTATTCCTCACGAAACGGAGATTAAGTTCAGTGCAACAAAAGTAATGTTGAGACCAGCTTCGCCTGGTACTGGTGTTATCTCTGGTGCATCAGCACGTGCAGTTCTTGAACTAGCAGGTGTGACTGATATTCTTACTAAAACTTACGGCTCTACAAACCCTCGTAATGTTGTTCAGGCGACACTCGAAGGTTTAACATCTCAGCGCACGCTTGCTGAGTTTGTCAAGCACCGTAATGGAGGTAAATAATGTCACAAGTAAAAATTACACAAAAAAAAGGTCTTTCTGGTCGTTTACCAAAGCAAGTCGCTACTATCAAAGCACTTGGTTTGGGAAAAATCAATTGGACAGTTGAGCAAGATTTAACTCCTCAAATTGAGGGGATGATTCGTGTAGTTTCTCACATGGTAACTGTGGAGGATATTTAAGATGCAACTAAATACACTTGCACCTGCAAAAGGTTCTAACAAAGTTGGCAAGCGTAAAGGCCGAGGCAATGGTTCTGGTAACGGAAAAACTGCTGGTCGTGGACAAAAGGGTGCTGGCGCTCGTAAGAGTTCTAACAAAGGTCGCGTGGCTCTTGAAGGTGGTAACTTTCCGTTATGGCGTTCAGTTCCTAAACGTGGGTTCAGCTCTAAATTTGAACGCAATATGCAAATTGTTAACTTGTCAAAAATTGAATTGTTATCCGAAACAGAAATCAATGCTGATGTTCTAGCTGCTAATGGTCTTATTAAGACTGTTAAACACCCAGTTAAAATTCTTGCATTTGGGACTCTTTCTAAGACAATCAATATAAGCGCGAGTGCTTTTTCTGAAAAAGCAAAGGTTGCTATTGAGGCTGCTGGCGGAAAAGCGGAGATTGTCTAATGCAGGCACTCTCTGGTTTTGCAAATGCCCTTAAGATGAAGGATCTTCGTACGAAGATCCTCTTCACGCTTGGCATACTAATTATTTATCGTTTGGGTGGTCACATCACAACTCCTGGTGTGAACACTGCGGTACTTGCTCAATATTTTGCACAAAACAATAATAACCTATTTGGAATGTATGATGCCTTTACGGGCGGTGCGTTTCAAAAGGCTACTATCTTTGCCATAGGCATCATGCCTTATATATCTGCAAGTATTATTATCCAGCTTATGGGATCTGTTGTTCCGTCAGTTCAACAACTTCAAAAAGAGGGCGCTGAAGGACGAGCAAAGATTAACCAGTGGACTAGATATTTAACGGTTTTAATTTCAGTATTGCAATCCTATGGTATCGCAACTTGGCTAGTCACTATGAAGGTTAATACCGGTATGGGTGAAGCACAAGTTATACTAGAACACTTCAGTTCACCTATGGGTATTTGGGGCTTTAAAGCACTGACTGTCCTGACTATGACCACTGGTACTATTTTCATTATGTGGTTAGGTGAACAGATTAACAACCGTGGCCTTGGCAACGGTATCTCCTTAATAATTTTTATCGGTATTATTTCAACTGTTCCAGCAACAGCATGGGGTGAGTTTGAACAATTCTTGTCTGGAGATAAGAAACTTCCTATGGAAGTAATAATAATAAGTACCGTCATTGCTATCATTACCTTCATCGTTTTCGTTGAACAAGGTACAAGACGCATTCCATTACAAAGTCCACGTCAAACTCAAGGTAGTCAATTAGCTTCAGGTCAAGCCGGCTTTCTACCTTTCAAAGTTAATACGGCTGGTGTTATTCCAGTGATCTTCGCATCATCAATTATGTTCTTGCCGGGCATGTTGGGACAAATGTTGTCCGAATATTCCTTTGCACAGAGTTTTTTGGCTGCTTTTACTCCTGGACATTGGGTTTATTCATTAATAATGGCTCTATTGATTATATTTTTCGCTTATTTTTACACAGCGATCCAATATAATCCTTCAGATATCGCTGATAACTTGAAGAAAAATGGTAGCTTTATTCCAGGTGTACGTCCAGGGCGGGCCACTGCGGAATTTATTGATCGAGTCTTGACTCGTATCACACTTCCAGGTTCATTGTTCCTAGCATTAATTTCGGTAGGTCCATTGCATTTGAAAGACGCCTTGGGAATGTCCTTTTATATTGGCGGCACTAGTGTTTTGATTGTCGTGGGCGTAGCCCTCGATACATTACGCCAATTAGAGGCACAGTTACATACTAAAAATTACGATGGATTCTTGAAAAAGGGTCGTATTCGTGGGAGAAATGCTAGTTAATGGCTAAAGAAGATGGAATACAAGTTGAGGGCACAGTAACAGACGCATTGCCTAACGCAATGTTTAAAGTTGCACTTGAAAATGGTCACCCAGTGTTGGCTCATATTTCAGGTAAAATGCGTAAACACTATATCCGAATCTTGCCAGATGACAAGGTTTTAGTTGAATTGTCGCCGTACGATTTGTCGCGAGGCAGAATCACTTACCGCTTCAAATAGAGGTTAAAGAATATGAAAGTTAAAGCATCCGTTAAACCTAGATGCGATCATTGTAAATTAGTTAAGCGCAAAGGCACACTTCGTGTGATTTGTTCTAAAAACCCTAGACACAAACAGAAACAGGGATAATTAAAATGGCACGTATTGCTGGTATTGACTTACCGAAAAACAAAGCTCTGGAATATGGCTTAACAGCTATATATGGGATCGGGTTATCAAACTCTCGCGCAATTTGCGCATTACTCGATTTTGATCCTCGCATGAAAGTAATTGACCTTACTGATGACCAAATCAGTAAGATCCGTCGCGTTCTGGAAGAGGGATACACGATTGAAGGACAACTTCGCACTCAAATTAGTTTGAATATCAAACGTTTGATCGAAATTCAATCATATCGTGGATTACGTCATCGTCGTGGATTACCAGTTCGCGGACAGAAAACCAAAACAAACGCCCGTACACGTAAAGGTCCTGCTAAGACAGTACCCGGGAAGAAGAAATAGAGGTTAACTGTGTCTGAAGTAGTAGAAAACGTAGAAAACGTAAAAGCTCCAGAAACTCCAGCAGTTGTTGAAACTGCAGTTGTGACTGAAGAAGTAATTAAAGTAAAAAGGGGCAAAAAGCGTACAGACCTTCATGGTGCTGTTACGGTCAAAGCTACTTTTAATAATACAATCATTAGTATTACTGATAGCCGTGGCAATGTTGTTTCTTGGGGAACCCCAGGTAAAGCAGGATTCAAGGGTTCACGTAAGAGTACTCCATTTGCTGCACAGTTAGCTTCTGAAGAAGCTGCTCGCACTGCTTTCGAGCTTGGAATGCGCAAAGTTGACGTTCGCGTCAAAGGTGCTGGTTCTGGTCGTGAGTCTGCAGTTCGTGCATTAAAAAATGCAGGTCTTGAAGTTCTTACAATTCGTGACGTGACGGGTATTCCACATAATGGTTGCCGTCCTAAGAAAAAACGTCGAGTTTAATTAGTCGTACTTGCAGCATTCTCTATGATAATCGATTGAATGTTCTTGCGATGTAAACGAGGAAATAATAAATGAAGTGGAAAGCTCTCCAAATGCCAAAAGAAATTCGTCGCGAGCAACTCTCGGGTGACGGATTATATGGTAAGTTTGTTTTAGAAGCCTTTGAACGTGGTTGGGGTATTACTGTTGGTAATGCCATGCGTCGCGTACTTTTATCATCACTACAAGGGGCAGCTGTTACACAGGTGCGTATTGAAAGTGTTGAGCATGAATACGCTACAATTGAAGGTGTTAAAGAAGATGTCACTGATATCATCCTTAACTTAAAACAATTACGAGTTAAGTTATTATCAGATAACATCGAATACATTCGTTTAGATGTCTCTGGTGAAGGTGCAGTAACTGCAGCCAATATCGAGGAAAATGCAAACGTTGAGATCCTTAATACAGATCTACACATCGCTACACTTGCTGGAAATGCTTCACTTAGCATTGAAATGAAGGTTATTGATGGTCGAGGTTATGTGATTGCTGACGATTTAAAAGATGAGACTGCTCCTATTGGTGCAATTGCTATAGACGCAAACTTCTCACCTGTTACTAAAGTTGCTTTTCATGTTGCAGATACTCGTGTAGGTCAACGTACAGATTTTAATCGCCTTGAGCTTGAAATTTGGACTGATGGATCAATTAATCCTGAAGATGCAATGGCTTATGCTGCAAAACTTCTTGTTGACCATTTTGAGTTGTTTATCAACTTTGAAGGTGACTTAGATTCTGCAGAAGAAATCATACACGATGAAGAGAAACAGCGTATTAGCAATCTTCTTCGCATGCGTGTTGATGAACTTGAATTATCTGTTCGTTCCTCGAACTGTTTACGTATGGCCAACATCCACACTATTGGAGAGCTTGTACGTAACAAAGAAGCTGAGATGTTGAAGTACAAAAACTTTGGACGTAAGTCATTAGTTGAACTAAACGAAGTATTGTCTTCAATGGGACTTTCTTTCGGCATGAATGTCGATGAATATCTAGAAAATCAATAGGGAATATAATGAGACACGGTGTAAAAAAATCAAAACTAGGAAGAAATGCGTCACATCGTAAAGCGATGCTTCGTAATCTTTCTATTTCAATCCTTAAACAAGGATTAGCTGAAGAGCAAGTAGATCGCTCTGTCCGAACTACTGTACAAAAAGCAAAAGCTGTACGCTCTCTTGTTGAGAGATTGATCACCTACGCAAAAAAAGGTGACCTTTCTTCTCGTCGTCAAGCAGCGAAGTTTGTAAATGAAGCTGAAGTTCTACAACAACTTTTCGCAGAAATTGGACCTCGTTATGCTGATCGTCAAGGTGGCTATACTCGTATCATCAAACTCACAGACAACCGTCATGGTGACAATGCCGAAATGGCATTAATCCAGTTAGTTGAAAGTGATGTTGCTGTTCAAGAAGAAGTAGCTGAAGTTACTGAAGCTTAACCAAGTTTACTTGAAATTAAAAAGCCAAGCTCTATGAGTTTGGCTTTTTTTTTATACTTAGAAAATTTGACCCAAGATTAAGAATATCAAACAGAGTATTTAAATAGGGTCATTTAGTTTATGAGATAAAGCAGTTCACCTAGTTACGTTTATATGGAAAACAGCTTTATAGTGCAAAGAATTAGTGTCAAAATAATTAGAAATTAGGACCTTCTACCAGGCCTTGTACACGATAATTTATCGAGCAATTTAAAAGCCTATGTATATAGTAAAGGTTAGTTTCGATTTATTTTGAGTTACAGATTGATCGTAAAAGGATAGGACAGATTGCGACAATTATTCATACAGGAAGTAAAAATTGAGCCAACAGTTTCTACTAATAATCAAATCATAAAAAATTCAATTCAAGGTCAAGGTTTAATAAACTCATAAAAGCCGTTATCTTCACTTAAGTGAATTGTCTTAAGGGCAATAAGTAGTTGACCAGGGTTATCAAAATTTTTCTTAAGTTGGTTTTTTAAATGGGGTTCCTTTTTCAAAAGATTTTTAAGCTTGCTTATGACGACAGGCTCAAAAAGTGTATAAGCTTCTCGATTTAGATCAACAGGTTTATAGCTCAATCCATATCTGCGTTCAACTAATTGAAAGAGCCTGCTGCCGCAATTTGAGTCGCCAATATTTTGCTCAATGATTGGCTTAACGCATTTCATGGAGTAATTTGATTTCATTTTTTTATAAAATTGGTCAATTTTCTTTGGGGTGAGCTCATCAATCGCAATTATTTCTTTACTTTTAGGATTCCCATTATAAGAACAACCTACTAAAAGTAGGATGATTGATATTTGGAATAAAAATTTAACGAATACCATTTAGATACCTACATCTCACTTTAAATACAGACCACAATAACATATGACTTAAATAAAATATTATAGTCATAAGTGCTACTTTTACTTCGAAACCGAAACAATTAAGGGGCTAGTTTTAATTTACAATATTCTGACAGTATTTTTGGGTTTAATAATGAACGAGGCGCATAATTGTTGTATTCTTCCATTGAGTTTGTATCTATTCCCTGGATATGCTCTGCAATGTCAAGTCAGCTCTCATAAATATATTCACTCTTGGAAGCTCAATTAAATCCCTCAACCATTGCGCTTGGTCGTCCTAAGTATGTGGGTGAGAGCAACTATTGATATTCGATATTTTGTGAATTCTAATCCACTCTTTTGTAATTAATTCTTGACCTTTATAAGTAATGAACTGTAATTGGCCTATTGCCGATAGGTTGCTTCCAAAGTTTATACAAATAACTCTAATCAAGCTTCACATCTTAACAGTAGTATTTTTATCAGAACTGAGAGTCGCTTGGGATAGGCGACCCGTTTATAATATAGGGTTGACCTTGAAGCTCCTAAAGCATGTATAATTTGATTCATACCTACTTCCAAAATCCATGGCGAGGTGCTTAAGTTTTTCGTCTTTAATCCATATCATTGTTTTTTTTCAATATACTCATCAAGCTCAGTCTCCGCCGATATCAGGTTTAACAGTTCATGCTCTTTTTGGTGCGAAACTATTTCTGCCTTTGAATGTAGTTAACCATCTTTTTGAATACCCATTACATCAGATCATCTAGAAGTTTAAACTACAGTTAAATTGTTGTCGTAATTAACACATATTTTAGACAAAATACATGAGCGAACCATATAAAGGAATTTCAGTGTTTTTCCATATAGACCTTTAGGTGCAAAGTAAAAAGCTTTCCTACATTTGTCGAAAGCCGCGAGTTCTTAAGGAATTCATCGATGACTTATATCTCATTTCATGAGCTACTAAGTGATCCAAGTATTAAAGCTCTAAGGAATAATAAGATGATATTGAAAATTCTTTTTCTTATTTTATGAGTCAGAATTCTTTTCATCTTTAATTGATCATTTAACGGAGCAATTTTGTATAACGCTAAAGATAAAGTAGCAGATAGATTAGAGGATTTACCACAATCCCCTGGTGTATATTTTATGAAAAATGCAACAGATACAATTATATACATTGGAAAAGCTAAAAACTTAAAAAATCGAGTCCGATCCTATTTTCTCGATAGTAGAGACAAAAATGGCCATCGTGCTGCAGAACTCATACAACCTTATGTGGTAGATATTGATTGGGTTATAACTTCTACTGAGCTTGATGCATTAATCTTGGAAGCCAATCTCATACAGAAGCATCAACCTAAATTTAATGTGAGGCTAAAGGATGATAAGCACTATCCATATATTGTTTTAACAACTACTGAAGCATTCCCTAGGGCAAAACTAGTTAGACGAGTGCGTCAAGACGGCAATAAGTATTTCGGGCCTTTCACGAGTGGCAAACAAGTCCATCAAGTGTTGGAACTTTTACCAAAGCTATTTCAAATGCGGGAGTGTGATCTAAGGCTACCTGGCAAAGAGCTTATTCGACCATGTCTGAATTTTCACATTAACCGATGTGAAGCCCCATGTGCGGACCTTTGTTCTGCTGATCACTACAATGAACATACCGTCGTTGGAGTTAAAAATTTACTGTCCGGCAAATACAAAGAGATTACGGCTGACATTACTTCGAAAATGAAAAAAGCAAGTGATGCTTTGGACTTTGAATTGGCTGGTGAATTACGCGATCAAGTCAGGGCTATAGAAGCTTTGAATAGGCGTTCGCATGTCGATATGCGGCATGCAGGAATGGAAATGGATCTTATTGCATTAGCGCGCAAGGGCAATCAGGCTACCATTGTTCTCATGGAAATTAGAGAAGGTGCTTTATTAGATAGGCGTCACCTCAATCTTGAGTGCTTACTCGAACAAGATGAAGGCGAGCTGTATCTTGAATTCCTGATATCATATTATCGAGAACCAGAAATGATTCCTTTGGAAATTTGTTTTGAACAAGATTTTCAAGGTTCGGAACTTTTGAGTGAACACCTTTCAAAACTTAGAAACAAGATGGTTAAGTTCCTATTTCCTCAAATTGGAGAACGAAGAAAACTTTTAAATTTAGCTCAAAAAAATGCAGAGATGTTACTTGTTGAACAGGTCGCTAGAATCACAAAGGCTAGAAATATTGCTCAATCTGTTGAACTACTTCAAAAAGAATTAGGGATAGCTACCCCCCCCCGTCATATTGAAGGCTTTGATATTTCACATTTAGGTGGAACACAAACTGTTGCGTCTCTGGTTACATTTAGAGATGGTAAACCATCGAAAAATGAATACCGTAATTATAATATTAAGACGGTTGATTATATTGATGATTTTGCTTCAATGCGTGAAGTGATGCATCGAAGACTTAGAAGGCATGTTGAATCTGGTGACCCTCTACCTGATTTATTCTTGATAGATGGTGGTAAAGGTCAGGTATCTGCTGCTTGGGAAGTTGTTTGTGAATATGGTTTTGAAAAGACACAGCAGCTTATCGGTCTTGCTAAACGAGAAGAGGAAGTTTTTTTTCCTGGAGATTCTAATCCGGTACTCATCGACAAACATAGTCCTGCCCTAAAATTATTGCAAAGAGTGCGCAATGAATCACACCGTTTTGCTATCACGCACCAACGAAATAAACGTAAAACGCGTATGGAAGGTATGATTGATTTAGATGGCATTAAAGGTCTAGGTCAGAAATCACGCAAACTACTTCTTGAAAAATATCAAACGATGTCCAAATTAAAGTTGGTCGATTTTTATGAATTACGTTTACTATTAGGTGATTCAAAAGCGAGAATATTAGTGGCTTACTTAGAACAAAACAAAAATAGAAGATGATCATGATAGGGGAATATCAAGTTTATAGTCATAGAGGTGAGTAAAGCAGGTAGAACTGTTTCATCAATCTCACATAATTCTATTTTGAATCGAAGCTTTGACAAGAAGTCTAAGTTAGACGATAAGATTTTTTTTGAAACTTGACTTAAACACTCTTTTGAAAACATTAAAAAAATACTCTAGTTTCTGGGGAATGGGAAAAACTTAAAGTTTACTCTTAATCTGTATTTTTGAATTCTAAGCATCTGATAATCGCAAAAAAATCATTTGCTTCAACTGTTTGAATAGGAGTCAAATTTATTAAACAACACACTGATAGAGCAGCAAGTCAGGCAAGACAGACATGGAAGAGGTCATATAAAACGACTCAACATAAATTGAGTTTATTTGGTAATTGAAAAAAGGTTGCTGTGGGGTGATGTGAAACCCAAAGTATTTCAAGAGAGTGCTATTTGAAATAGGTGGGCTTTATGTGAATCATGTTCTTTTCAGCTTCACTTAAATTACTAGAAATTATTTTTAGATCGTTTTCTAATTGGTCATCTGCTTCATACTCTAGATATTTATTAAGAGATCGAGCCATTGGGTTGAGAATCTGAATTTTGTTAAAAACTGTGAATGACCGATAGTAAAATTGTTTTGCGAGGTTTTTTTCATCTAATTTCTCATAACAATTGCCTAAGTGAAATAAAATTTGACCGAGTTCATAAGGCCTCATTGCTTTTTGTGCAAAATCAAAAGCAGTATGAAGGTTTTTGATTGCTCTAGTCCAATTGTGAAGATGGAGTTCAATCCATGCTTGCGCATAGGCACGCTGACCTTGTGCTTTGCCTTCAAACTCTTCTTCAGTCCATTTGATTTGATTTGAAGCTTTTTTGAATTGCCCTGACTGCGCAAAACAAATGCTCATCGGTATGCGAGCAACTTTTAGGTTTAGACTTTCATTTGCTTTGTGTTTTTTCATAAATCCGGAAAGTTCACTTACTTTTTCTTTACAGTCACCCGTTTGAATTGCCATTTGTAATTCGAGGAGTAGTTTGTGAAAGTAAACATCCAATGATTTGTGATTGGGGCTAAGAGATGAGATCCAGCGTTTGGTTTCTTTCACTCTCATTGCGTCAAGCTCTAGGTGAGCTCGATTAAGTCGGATTTTATTTTCAGATGGTAAATTAGCTTCTCTTAGGGCTTCATTGAGTGCATTATTGTAAAGACTGGCTGCTGCTGAGTAATTACCATCTTTCCACTGGATCTTTGCGCGATGAGCGTAAATGCCACTTTTGAAGCTTTGTTCTGCGGACACGAAACTTAAACACAAGAGACTAATAAAGAAGGTACATTGAAAAATTCTCATTACCAAGCCTCTTCGGTTCTCATGAGAACCTCATTCTTTTGAGGAATTTTGGTCCGAATAAACCAATAGCTTGAAACGCCTTTGACTAAATCATCTACTCGTTCGAGTTTGTCTTCACTGTCAATCATGAGTTCACTGACTATTCCTATTAGGCCATCCACTCTGGTCATCATTGAGTCTGTCTTGAACATAACTTTGTTTAAACCATGTAATGTGTTGGTCGCTCCCTGAGTAAGTTCTTGAGTGTTATCTGCAATGGAGTCTACTTTGTCTAATATACCTGGTGCTCTGGTGCTAAGAGTGCGTAATAACCCGGTAGTTACTCCTGTGATGTCAGCGAGCGCATCCATCTCTGTATTTATTTTATCATAGAGGGTTCTGTCATTAATGAGAGCCCCTATAGTTGATTTAGGGTCACTTACCATATTTAATATGGTGTCAGCAGAAATAGCAATTTTTTCAATGTGTCCAATTAGCTCATTAACGTGGGCGAGTAATGTTTCAATATCTTGCGCTTCTTTAGATGCTAAAGTTTCGTTGGGTTCAAGAACATATCCACCTTCACCATGAGTGATGTTGAGAGCTCGATCAGAAATCAAACTTTTGGGACGAATGGCAAATATGGTTGATTGTGTGGTGATGTGATGTTGATATTGATCTAGTATGATTAATTTCATACGAACAGAGCCATCTTTTCGCAGACCAAGAGAGTCAACTTTACCAACGGCTACACCGTTTATTTGGATTTGCGTACCAATACTCACGCCCTGGCCTTGTTCAAAATTGGCAAAAAGAACATATTTATCTTCAAACATATTCTTCTTTTGCAAAGTCAAAATACTTGCGATAAAGAACATGGCAATAGCTGTCATGATGAATGCACCAACGAATAGATTATTAAAATCTCTCATTTGAAACTGTTTTGACTTAAGGAATTTTAGCATAGACTATAAATATAATCAATCCACGGATGGAGCTGATAGTCTTTCAATACGCTTTTTGTGGATATTCATCTCAATTCTTAGTTCATCTAAGAAGGGATTCTTGATTTCTTTCATTTCAATGGCCGGGCTTGGCTCTGAAAGTTTGCCTTTGTTGAAGATACTTATTTTGGCATCAAGTTCAATCGGAAGGTTTAAATCATGAGTGACAATCACGACGGTGACTTTTCTGAGCTGATTAATATTTGAAATTAATGAGAGCAAGCTGAGACGACTGAGGAAGTCAAGTCCTGAAGTTGGCTCATCCATTAAAAGTATGTCTGGGTCCAAAACTAAGGCACGTGCCACAGCAACGCGACGCTGGATACCCAGGGATAGCTCATAAGGGAATGCAGATGCATATTCTTCAACAAGCATTGTATTGAGAACATTTTTTACTCGAATGGCGATTCCTTCTTCATCGTCAAGTTGATGGTACCTGAGTGGAAGTGCGATATTGTCATAGACTTTTAAATTTGAAGTAAGTGCATTGTTTTGGAAAACAAAGCCCATTTTACGCCTTACGGGATCAAGAGCGGATGGGTAAAGCATTTCTGCAGGGCTACCTAAGATGGTAATACGGCCAGACTGAGCTTTTTGAAGTCCAGCTATTACTTTGAGGAGTGTTGACTTGCCTTCGCCAGAAGGGCCCCAAATACAGAGAATTTCTCCATTATTGACGACAAGCGAAGCATCGTCAAGAATTTTCTTAGAACCGTAGCTTAGCACGAGTTCATTTACAATGAGAGCCGCCAATTTATATACCTAGTGAGTTGATTTGTTTCATATATTCAGGAAGATAGAATAAGAGAAACACTAAGTCAGAAAGTACGATACAAATAAAGCAAGCAACCACTGTTTCTGAAGCTGCTTTAGGGACTAAACGACTATCATTTCCAAGAGATAAGCCTTTATAGCATGCGATCATAGAGATAAAAATCCCAAAAAAGGCTGGCTTTATCACTATCATAAATAAATCAGTCACCGTCATGGCATTAAATATTGAATTGAGGTAAATTTGTAGATCTAAGGCAATATTTAAGTGTAAAACTTTGATCCCAATCATCCCACAAATATAACCTGCTGTAATTGCTACAAAACCGAAAATAATAGACAGTCCGATCATGGAAACAATACCACCGAGAAGAGCGGGGAGAGCAAGGAATTTAATAGGGTCAACTCCCATTGATTTAAGAGCATCAATCTCTGATTCAACTTGCATGTTTCCAATATAGGTAGCAAGTCCGGAGCCGGTCCGCCCTGCTACTAAAAATGCGGTGAGTATAGGTCCTAATTCTCGAACAATAATGACAACGGTTATATTTCCAAAACTATCCCCAAAACCAACCTTGGGCATCATTATTAGTGCTTCTAGGACTACCACGGCTCCAAATAAACTAGAAACAATACAGATAAGTTTGACTGCTTCGAAACCTGTAAAATAAATCTGTGAAATGACTTGCTGAGACGGGAAATGCGAATCGCGTAAGCCGTCAAAAAGGTGGCGTAAACATTTGATGAAAAGACCTGATACTTGACCAAAAGAAGAAGCGTAATACTTGGCACCTACAGCATCTAGAAGATGAGCTGATCCTGAATATGTTGCTTTAAATCTATCTGGTCGTCTTCCCAATGTTTCCTACCCTGGCGTGATTGCGCTAAGAAGTTGTCCCCAAACTTGATCAAGGTTCGTTTTTTTAAACGCACTCACACAAATGGGGGGTAATTCTAAGTTAAATTTTTTTGTGATGTGGTCTAGCTGTTTTTTACGCTCTTTTTGATTGAGTTTATCCATTTTGGTACAAACCATAAGAACAGGAAGTCCTGATTTGATAAGCTCTGAGAAAGTATCAACATCAAGTTGAGTCCCACCTGTTTTCATATCTACAAGATAGACAATACCATTTAACTGTTTAGAATGTTCTAAGTAGTTATTAATAGTTTTAGATATTGCTTTGCGATAAGCTTTGGAGATTTTGGCGTAACCTATACCGGGTAAATCTACTAGGTGGAAGAGCTTATTGATAAGGAAAAAGTTGATTTCGCGCGTTTTACCAGGAGTTCCACTGACCTTGACCAAATTCTTACGGTTAAGGAGGGCGTTGAGTAGGCTTGATTTCCCCACGTTGGAGCGACCAGCAAAAGCAACTTGAGGGATATTATCTTCAGGGAGTTGGTCCATTTTGACCACACCAATCACAAATTCTGCACTGACTATTTTCATTTTAAAGCTCTATTCTACTGGAAAGTGCGCGGCTAAGAGTGTGGTCGTCAAGGTATTCAAGTTCGGTACCCATAGGGATGCCTCGTGCAAGCCTAGTTCTTTTGACTGATTCTTGTGAAATGGCCTTGTCAATAAAGTGTGCAGTGGATTCGCCTTCAGCACTTGAGCTGGTCGCTAGTATCACTTCGATCACTTCGTTTTGTCTAATGCGGTTAAGTAATTCTGGTATATGTATATCAGAAGGGCCGATGCCATCAAGTGGGCTGATTGCAGCGCCAAGAACGTGGTATAAACCCTGAAACTCACCGCTTCGTTCAAAAGCCAAAAGATCGGATTGTTTTTCAACTACACATAAAAGTTGTGAATTGCGTCTTGGATTTGAGCAAATATGACAGATGTCTAGATCTGTATAAGCAAAACATTGATGGCAGGCGTGTATCTTTTCTTGAACATCACTCAATGCCTTAATAAGGTCATTTGGATACTGTATATTATCGGACAAGATATGAAACACCATTCGCATAGCTGACTTTTTACCAACCCCGGGTAATTGGGAGAATTGGTGAATCAGGTTATTGATAGGCTCAGGTAATTGCATTTTTTAAAGATAGCATTCACAATTCATCTAGAATACTTGAATTTTCATTTGAAAAAAAATATTTTATGGCTAGAAAATGATTTTAGCTCATTTTGACTTAAAATTAAGTGAATTTACCGATTTTGTAGGTTGAGAGTGCCTTTATATTGGATAATTGTAGATTGACAGGGAACAGAGGTAGAATTTCAGATTTTACCTACTGTAAGAATTTAGATAGGGATTAGAATGAAACACATTTTGACTGAAGTACATCATGCAGTAATTGGACAAGAGTCCATGCTTAAAAACCTTCTTATTGGAATTCTGGCTGATGGCCATGTTCTTTTGGAAGGTCTCCCAGGGCTTGCAAAAACAACAGCAGTTAATGCTTTTGCGCAGGCAATCGACTTGAAATTTCACAGAATTCAATTTACACCGGATTTGTTACCCGCAGACATCCTTGGTACTATGATTTACAACGCTCATACTGCGGAGTTTGAAACACGCAAAGGGCCGATATTTGCCAATTTGATTTTAGCTGATGAAATTAATCGCGCCCCTTCTAAGGTTCAGTCGGCTTTACTTGAAGCAATGCAAGAAAAACAAGTCACAATTGGTGAGACGACATATGCTTTGGAAGCACCTTTCTTGGTTTTAGCTACGCAGAATCCTATTGAACAAGATGGCACCTATACTTTACCTGAAGCTCAGGTTGACCGTTTTATGTTGAAAGTTCTTTTGGACTATCCGACATTAGAAGAAGAAATTGAAATCATGCGCGCTGTCTCAGGTGGTGGTTTTGAAGCTGTTAACTCGGTATCAAGTGCGTCTGAAATTTTAAAAGCTCGTGAGACGATAAAAAAGGTTCATCTTGATCAAAAATTAGAAGAGTACATCGTGCGTCTTGTACATGCAACTCGTCGACCTAAAGAATATGATTTGCAAAACTTGGAGAATTTGATTGATGTAGGTGCATCACCTCGAGCTTCAATTGATTTAGCTAAAGCCTCCAAGGCACACGCATTCCTAGAAGGACGAGATTTTGTCAGCCCAGAAGACATACATTCAGTCGCGCTTCCTGTTTTGCGCCATCGAATTGCTTTGAGTTATGAAGCAGAGGCTGAAGAGTTGACATCTGATGCAATTTTAAAAACAATTCTGAATACGGTTGTTGTGCCTTAGTGGCATGATAAATTAAGATTGTTTTAATTATGATTTCAAAAGAAATTTTAAGTCAAGTTCGTCGCATTGAACTCACGAGTCGAAGACTCATGAATACTGCGCTTTCTGGTGGATACCATTCTCGTTTTAAAGGTAAGGGGATGGAGTTTGCTCAGGTACGCGAATATGCGATGGGTGATGATGTTAGGTCCATTGATTGGAATGTAACAGCTAGATCACACACTCCTCATGTCAAACAATTTAATGAAGAGCGTGAGCTTAATCTCATGCTAGTAGTGGATTGCTCCGCGTCCACGCTTTTTGGGTCAAAACATTCAATTAAGCGTGAGACGATGGCGATGGTGGCTTCGCTCTTGGCTTTTATAGCTATCAAAAACCAAGACCAAGTGGGCTTGTTGCTTTTTAGTGATCACCTTGAGAAAATGGTGCCCCCAGCCAAAGGCCGTAAACACGTACTTCGTATGGTGAGAGACCTATTAGAATTTCAACCTCAAGGCCTGGGCACTGAAGTCCACCATGCGATTGATGGTTTAGAAAAGAATTTAAAGAAAAACTCAATTGTAATTTTCTTGTCCGATTTCTTGCAAATGCCGAACCTTGAAGACTTCAAACATCTTAATCGTAAACATGAAGTCATAGCACTTCAGATTTGGGACTCATTTGAAGGTGAACTGCCTTATCTGGGGAAGCTTCCTGTTCAAGATTTGGAAACAGGAGAAGTTGAATGGCTCAACACAGGTGGCTTCGGCTTCATGAAGCGACTATTTAAAAAAGAAGAAAAACGCCAAGCAGATCTTAAATCGACATTTAAAACTATGGGTGTTGATTTTGTAAAACTCACCCAAAAAAAACAGTTTTCAGAAACGATTTCACCCTTAATTCAATATTTCAATAAAAAATCTCGAGGTCGTAAATGAGTGAGGTGAATGTAAAGTCCTTAGATTCTATTGCCTCAATATGGAGTCAAAAAACTGTTGAGACAGGTGGTGTCGTTCATCAATCGTTTGAAGTTTCTTTGAAAGATTTAAACGCTTATGTTCCGGAACTATTTATATCGAACTCACCTCAATCCTTTGCCAAGCTTCAAAATTTAGAAACAACGATAAACAAAGACTTGGTTAAGTGGAATATTTCATGGGTCGCTTTAGGTGGCGATGTTGAAAGTTCTTTAGTCCATACTATTGACATGCGTGATTCTTCAGGTCAGTTGATTCAAAAGATTCATGTAGTGAGTGATTCCTTACCTCAAGTTTTAGCGATTGAGAAATTTGAAACACTGGATTTACAAGTTGATTCGATTTGGAAAACAGAGCTTTTGTCACTTCGTCCTTATCAGAAAAAGGTGTTGGACAATTCATTGTTTTTACCCATTGCCGTGATAGCGCTGTTTGTATTGGCAGCTGCGTTGCGATTTTTTATAAAGAGCAAACGCTTGATTCGAATGAGCCGAGAGTCTCATGTTTTGAGTCAATTGAAAAATTGGATTCGAGCTCAAGAGTTGGAGCAAATAAATAGGGGAGAAATAGAAGGCGATCAAGAACTGGGAGAGGAAGAGTATTCGTTAGGTGAATTAGCCCAGAATATAAATATCCTGATTGGTGCTTTATTTAATCATGTGACTCCTGGGTTGACTATGGGTCAAATTTCTGATTTTTTAAAAAACCAAAAGAGTGTGAATATCAAGAAAATTGTTTCCTTTAAAAAAGGAATTGGGTCAAAACGACAAGTAAAAGGTTTTGTTTTTAGCGATCCTCGTTTGAAGTTGTTGAATTTTAATTCAGTCTCATTTGATGAACAGTCAGTAGAAGGATTTTATAAGGCTTTGATTGATTTGGTGAAGTTGTTGGACTATGAGGTTTTACAAAGTTACCAGGCTAGGAAATCTGAATTAGTGCGATTGGAAATTGAAATTACAAATGATATTTCGACTAAGAAATTAGTTGAAGCTTCTGATTTACAAGTGCGGCTGAGTCTTGTTCTTGATTATTTGGAGTGGTCGAAATGATGGGTATGCATCCAGATACGATCTGGCTTTATCCAGAATGGTTCTATTTGATCCCACTTTTAATTGTGGTTTATGTATGGAAATGGAAGCGTTCGGAAGCAAAGCTTCAAGGTTTAAAATATCCTGATGTAGCCAAGTTTAAAAACCTAAGCCGCGGACTTTGGGCAAAAAGTCTTTGGTGGAGGCGTTTGCCTGATTTTGTTAGACTCTTGGTTTTAAGTGCATTAGTAGTGGCTTTGGCTAGGCCGCGTTGGGGGCAAGACAAGCAAAGTATTGAGACACATGGTGTTGATATGATTTTGGGCCTAGATGTCTCTGGGAGTATGGGAACATTGGATCTGATGAGTGAATCTCTTCGCAATAAAATCAAGTCGATTGATCCTGATGATTTTTATAAATCAGGTCGCCAGGACGTCCATTCGAGATTAGGTGTTGCTAAAAGAGTTCTCGATAGTTTTATAGAACAACGACCGGGTGATCGGATGGGCTTAGTTATTTTTGCTGGTGAAGCTCAGACTCAAGTACCCCTGACAACGGATGGGAAAATTTTAAGAGATATTTTGAAAGAAGTCAGTAAGAATTCTGTTCTAGTTCCACGAACTGCAATTGGTGATGCCTTAATGGTGGCAGTCTCTAGGTTAAAAGAAAGTCCTTCGCCAGAGCGGTTGATCATTCTATTAACTGATGGTGCAAATAATGAGGGACAAGTTGCACCACTAAAAGCGGCTTCTGTAGCCAAGGCTTTGGGGATTCGAATTTACACTGTGGGTGTGGGTAAAAAATCGGGAACATTTTTACAACCTGGTCGTAGCTTTTTTGGTGGCTTAGTTTGGCAAGAGCAAGAAGTTGACAAACAAAGTGGCGTTGATGAAGTAACACTCACAAAAATTGCTGAGGAAACAGGTGGCCGTTATTATCGTGCGACCAATAAAGAAGAATTAGCCAAAATTTATGGTGAAATTGACAAACTCGAAAAGACTGAGTTTAAAGAAAACCAATGGGTGCAGTATCACGAACAATTTTTGCCCTGGGTTTACTTGAGTTTTTGTCTTCTGATACTTGAATTTGCCATGCGTTGGACTTATTGGAGGTCAACATTATGAGCTTAGTTCAACTACAGGTGATGTGGGGGCAAGACGAAAATCAAAGTTATCTGGCTCTGGCTATTATATTCCCTCTACTTTTAATTTGGGGTTTATGGCGTCGTCGATTACTCCTTAAGCGTCTTGGCTCATTTAAAGTCCTTGCTAACCTCATGCCTACTGCTAAATTATGGGGGCCTATCTTCTCCATGCTGATGATTGTGATTGCTTTTGTGATGATGACATTGGCTTATATGCAACCACAGTGGGGTGAGAAATCTCGAATGATGCAATCAAAAGCACTCGACATTTTCCTCGTTCAAGACATATCTCAATCTATGCTAGCCCAAGATGTTAAACCATCACGCCTTATGAGGTCCCGCCACGAAATTGCGAATTTCATTGATAATTTAGAAGGTGATCGTGTTGGATTGATAGGCTTTGGCGGGACGACTCGCCTTCTTTGTCCTTTGACTCAAGATTACCATGCAATTAAGCTTTTTTTACGTGAACTCGATCCGAAAATTGTGATGCAAGGAACTGATTTGGCTTTAGCTATTCAAACGACATTAGGACGGTTTAAAGATGAGCAGTTACAATCACAAATTATGGTCATTTTGTCCGATGGAGAAGAACATGACACCAAGGCACTTGCTCTGGCCGAGCAAGCTCAAAAACGTGGTGTCAAAGTATACACTGTGGGTATCGGTTCGACAAATGGAGTTGAAATCCCAGACCCTAGGCGTCCTGGTCGTTCAAAATTAGATTCAAAAGGTAAGCCTATTTTAACACATTTAAATGAAGTCTTATTACAAGAAATCGCAAGTATTACTGGTGGCAAATATTTCCATGCATCGAGTGGTGGTTTTCAATTGACCAAAATTTTAGATGAAATAAGAAATATAGAGAGAGACTCGATTGATGACTCTGAAGTCATTGAGTATGAACAAAAGTACCACTATTTCCTATACGTCGCCGGAGTTTTATTAATACTTGAATGGATCTTTGGTGGGAGTTTTTCTTTTAGGAGAAAAGTATCATGAGAAGGTTAAATTGTCATAGGGCTTTAAATTTGATTTCAATTATACTCTTAAGCTTTTTAATAGTTTCTTGCTTTGATCAAAATGAATCAAAAGCCAAAGATATTCGTATCAACCCAGGTTTAAGTGCTATCAATAATGGAAAATGGTTAGAAGCCGGACTAGCTTGGGAGAAAGACTGTGGCAGAAACCCTAACTCTTGTCTTGATTTGGCTTGGTTAAACCTATGGCAATTAGACTCAGCCAAAAGTTCATTAGACTCTCTCTGGCTGCTAAGACAATCTTTGGAATGGAATCATGAAATATTTACGATAGTTAATTTGAATTCAAAAACCAAAAAACGAGCAATTGAATTACACGGACTCGCTGTTGAATTGAAAAACCCAATATATAAAATAATGGATTCACTTTCTCAATCACAGGTCCAAACACCTGAACTCAGTGACTCTTTGAAAGCCCTTAAAGCAGATATACTTACGAGGTGGACATCACCGCAATTTGATTCATTACAACATCTTTTGTTGAAAAGACTTTCCACTGACTCTAAGTCGGTTGAGTTGAGAGACTTCCATTTAAGGACTTTGGATTTAAAAGACATTCAGAATGGTTTTGTACCTGATCGAAAAATGACTTGGGTGGGTCGCCTGGGTGAGTGGAGGTGGCCTTAATGAGAAATTCAAAACTTTTAAATAGTATCGTCACTTTGCTTTGTTGTATCCTGATGGCTTGTCAAGATGAGTCAAAATGGGAAGTCTTGGCTGAAGATTTATACTTTGAAAAAGCCGGTAGTTCATACTTGAAAGGGCAGTTTTATCAAGCTGAGCTGCAGTGTATTGTGGGCCTTGAGCTTTATCCTAAGTCTCAAAGGTTAAAGTTATTATTAGATCGTCTTAAAGTTATTCAAGAGGAAGAACGAAAGCACTATAGTGTAGAAGAACCGCCACCAGAGGGTGAAAAGCCGCCACAAGATTCTGATGATCAGGAAAATCAATCTCAAAATGAAGATGGGAATTCTTCAGCGCAGTCTGATGGCGGGCAATCGTCTGATGGAGGGCAATCTTCTGGCGGATCACAAGGAGCCAATTCTTCGGCTAATTCTGATGAATCTGAAGATGGTCAATCTCAAGATGGAAGCTCTCAAGATGGAAGCTCTCAAGATGGGACTGAGTCCTCAGGAGATGGTGGAACTTCGTCAAATGAATCCGATGAGTCAACATCTGAAGCAGAAGGTCAGTCTTCTGCTGCAGGAAGTTCGTCTGCGTCAAATGACTCAGAATCTAGTTCCGAAGCAGATTCAGAAGGTGGAATTGAAGGGGAATCAAGCGAAGCTGAAGTAAGCGAAGAGGAAATGGAAAAACTGAAGATGCAGTATATGGAACAACGTGCTGCCGAAGAACTACTTGAGCAATTCCAAGAAAATGAAGCTAAACGCGAACACCGTAAATATCGTTCACGACCTGGTCAAAAGGATTGGTAATGCAAAAACTATTATTCATCCTTTTAATTACATCAACGATTTGGGCTCAAAGAAACCCTTGGTCTATTAGTTTAAACCCGGCTCAGCCTGATGCTGGTCAAGAGTTTACATTCATATTCACTATTCAAAAGGAAAAAATACCATCTCAGGCAAAAATGCCAAGACTCGTTGGTGTTCCTAAGGGTAGTATACTTGGGGTTGAGCAAAAAGATGGAATTCAACGAGGATTCTTTCAAGGGAATATTGCTGTACGTCAATACTTTATCAAAATGAAAATTGATGATTCAGGAAGTCACCCTGCGACATTGGTTTGGAATTTTCAAGGAAAAGATAATGTCTTGGGGCAGTTTAATATACCCATTGCTAGAAGTCTAGATGCATCGGGTCTTGATGTTTATTTAAGTGGCATTCCAGATACACTTTATGTTGGAGAACAATTTCGATTGGGGATCCACTATAATGCTTATGAAAATTTACTCAGTGGGCCGAGTATAAGCAAGGTTGATTTGGGTTTGGAGTTTCTTGGAAACTTCCGTCAAAAAGAACTCAAGTGGAAAGAGAGTAAGAACCCAAAATATAGAATGCAGTTAAGTCAAGAAGCATACCTTGCCCCACTTCGAGCCGGGGAGCTAGAAATTCCGTCCATGGAGTTTTCATATTTAAAACAAGGGCGCCCCCAAAGAAAAACGGTTGAAAAGAAAATGGGTAATAGTTACTTCAGTTCAACTACAATTGTGAATGAACCCATTGAGAGTTCATACAAAACGAGAGCGAGCATTATTCAGGTGATCCCTACGCCAGATCAAAATAAGCCGATATTTTTTAAAGACATGGTAGGGGAGTTTCAAATGAGTGGGAATCAAGAAGCGGATAGTCTGGCCAATGGTGACCCCTTAAAAGTGGTGATGAATATTGAAGGGAATGGCAAACCTGAATACATCACAAAGCCAGAATGGAGTCTTCCGGCAATTTGGAATAAAGGAGAGCCTGAGATTCAAAAGAAATCATGGGTTTCAAATGGCAAGCTCAAAACCTCAAAAACATGGATATGGTATTTATATCCCACTAGGTCGGGTAGTCTTGATTTAGGCGAAATTAAATTTGCTTACTTTAATCCCAAGAGCAAAGAGTATCAAGTTTTAGTGAAGAAATTTGAGCCAGTAAAAGTTGAGGGCGTGGTGGCTGATTTTGTTTCAAAAAAAGCAAACCAAGTGAATTCTCCAAATACTGTGATGAAAGAAATACCTAGATGGAATGATTTAGTACTAGCTGAACATCCACTTCAATTTCTTTCTACGTCTCAGCTTGTTTTTGTTGGTGGGGCCCTTTTTGTGATCATTGGATTGTTTTTCCCAATAGTATCACCAAGTTGGAAAAAACCAGGTCGGCGCGAGATTCAGAAATTGAGAAAAGTATTAACAAACTTATCCCTATTAGAGTTTGATAATAAGATTAAATTAGAATTTGAATCAGCATGGAATCAATATTTCGAGATACTGTGGTCTATCTCTTGGAGTTCAGAAGATCATGAAAAATTAAGAAACGAGCTTGTTGAAAAAGGTGTATCTACAGAAATGATTCAAACAATTTTTAAGATTGAAACATTATGGAATCAACATCATTATGGTGAGAATTCTGAAATCACACTTGATTCAGATGAGATGACTGAGTGGCTCAAATCAATTAAGAAACTATTGGTTTGGATTCAGGAGGCTAAGAATGTTTAATTGTGAAAACACCTGGCTTAAGGCACAAAGTCTTTTATCTCAATCTTACGAAACTGAAGCGCTGACTCAAATGAGTTATTGTTTTGAACAGGGTATTTTCCACCCCAAAATGGTTCACGTTGCAGCACAAACATTGGACCAACAAGGCTCAAGTGTTCAAGCTCTTCATTTAATTGAGATGGCGACTAGGCACCATGTTTACCATCCCAAATTAGAATTACTCAAAGCATCGCTTATCGAAGCGCGAGATTTACCTGGAAGCCTCAGTCCTTTGGCTTTTTTAAATCACCATCCAGCGCAATTTGCATTCATCAGTATGATCGTTTTGTGTTTGATCACCTTAGTGTTATTATGGAAAGTGTCTCCATTAAAATCAATCATTTTAGAAAAGGCGTTATCTCTTAGAGCATCATTAGCTTGGTTGGAAAATAGTCTAGTCGGTATATTGATCATTGCTATACTCATAAGTAGCTTCATTAGTGGTGTCAATTATTGGGATGATTATCAGAATCAAAAGAATCCTGCTTTTATGATTAGGTCTACTAATCCCTTGTATGAGAAATCGATCGGAGTTGAAGCCGTTGCTCAGGTCCAGGGTGGGCAATTGGGGAAATTGGTGAATTCAGCAGATTTTGCACAAATCCCGATGTATTATCCGGGTAAGATTCTTCAAGAAGTCAAAGCAAGTGAGCGTAGCCGAGTGAAAGTAGTGTTTAGTTCAGGACAAAGTGGTTATCTTTGGGTAGATCAAATACTTTTATTGGAAAAGCAAAAATGAGTGAAGAAAACAAATACCCAGAAATTCCTATTGAAAATGGGGTTCAACCTATTGATGCTTTGATGACCAACCTTGAAATGGCTAATAACGATGTAGTGACAGCTTGTGATGAGCAATTGACTCATAAAATTGTGATGAAAGCCCGTCGTGGACGTCGCTTATCTCGTAAAATACAGCTAAAAGTTTTAAAAGCCTTTAATACTGCTTTGAACAATATTGATACTGAACAACCCAATAAAACTCGCGAAGA
>CAWVXU010000023.1:0-32002 GCA_963934255.1 uncultured Fibrobacterales bacterium | reverse complement strand
TTAACTGAATTAACTGATATCTTGAAAGGGTATAATAATGAAAAAGAAAATTTTAGGCAAAATAATTTTAGTTGCAGGACTTTTGATGGGCTGTAGTAATCCACTTGAAAAATTACTTGAAGATGAGTTTGGAGAACTTGGCGAAGCCTTTGGAATAAATGTAAAAGGGAACTGGGTTCGTGATTGTTCCATTGAAACTCAACTTAAAAGTCGTATTGAATTTAAAGACTCGACCTTTACACTCATCAATACCAGATATTCAGCAGACTGCCAAACTAAAGAATCGACTACACAAGCCCAGGGTAACTACGGCATCGTTTATAATGCAACGACAAGCCAGTACGAAACCGAACTTTCTAATTACGACATCGATGTTACTTTAAACGCTGAAGAAGCAGTTGAAAGCTATAACAATGAAGTATTTTGTGGCAATGATGAATGGCAACTAAATACTCAAGTTTTCCTCTTCAATGAATCAATATGCCCAAATAAAATTACTGAAACTTTGAATACTCCTCTTAAAATAAGAGATGATGATAAATTACTTCTTGGTAAAAACATTTCAAAAATTTCAACTGCGATAAACTCTAACCTAGGTAGTTTTGACGACAACTATTTTATAAGACAATAAACCATCAAGGGCCGCTTATACAAGCGGCCCTTTCAGTAATATTAAATTGAAAAATCTTTATTCAACTTGACTTGCGTCTTTTGCGTTATGGCCCCGTTGGCATCACAAAGTCATACTCGCTTTTTGTTGCAAGGCCGTGAGTAGAGACGTCCCAGGTGATACTTGGGAAAACATCGGCTTGAGCCACGCCACCCATCGAACAGCTATTAGTCGGAGCATAGTTTATTTTGGATTCTGTTGCAGTCCATTCACGATCATTGAGTCGTTCCATTTTTTGCATTTGAAGTAAATCGGACTGACCATTTTTATCATTACCGGTACCTGCCCAATTACAAATCATCCTATCAATAGTCAGCATGTCCTTAATGGATTCACTTGTGTGTGGTGAATAACCAAACCATGCAGTACCCACGTCACTCCTCGTTGTGGCGTTAAATACTCTCAAGAATCCATCACCCGAACCCGCTTGCCAACCAAATCCCATGGAGCCACCGTTCACTCCAGCCTCAGACTGTACCACATTTAAATCTCCTGCAAAGGTTTTGCAATCTGTAGAGACTTCACCACTTGCTGTAATAGCGTCCAAGGCTTCGCTCTGACTTGATTGAGCTGAGCTTATCATCCTATAAGCAATTCCGTCAGTGGATCTTTGATATTTTAAACTTGCCACTCTCCAGCTGCTTCCGCTAAATCCACCCATACAATCATTATTGGGTTGCAGAGGTTGCAGAGGTTGGTCGATCTGATCAGAACCACTCACCACTGAGATCACACCCTTTTTGTCAGTAGGACTATGAGTGGCGTTGACACTAAATTTTTGCTCTCTATAAGTCCCCTCAAGAGATATTTTGAAGCTACCCTCTAAGTTGGTCACCTTGGCTTGGCTTAGGTTCATCCCTTGCAGGCTAAACTGAGCTTTGCTTTCTAGTTGAGCTAGTAAATTGGATATATCTAAAGTCTCACCTGGGCCCGGTAAAGTATCCCCGGCAAAAGCCGCGACACAGACCATCATGGCCATCGAGCCGGTAGCTAGATCTGAATACTTAGAAGCATTGCGACTGAGTTGATTTAATTTAGCAGCCGCGCAAGCTTGTCCATTTTGAGCATTGGCATCCCAAATACCTAGGTCTCCACCCGGTAACATATTTTGGTTACCAGGACTTGTTCCACCTCCACCATTATTGTCGGGGTGATTGTCTGGATTGTAATCAAGTGATGGGCCATAACAGCTAGGTGAATTCATCTGATTGAGATTTCGAGGCAATGCTCTCATACAACCTTGTATGCCTTTAATGGGATCGGTCTCCCTTGAGGCACGACTGAGTACCGAATCCAGTCGAGAAATTTTGGTCAAGTATCCATCTTCTGAGTCACCGCCTTCCAGCACTGAAGAGACCGCCAAACTATCGGGGAGAATATCTTTTAGACGAGACAGGGCACTGTCTCGAAGTGATGCGTCTTCTAATAAACCATTGGCGTCCCTTTTAGCATCTGCTAGGGTAGAGTTGATTGCCCCCTCTAGCTCACTTACTTTTTGCTCAAGTGAATCTTGAGTGTCTTCTATTATACCACAAGCCCCAAGTGTCATCGCTAAACTGGCAATGCCGACTAAACTCATCTTTTTATAAAACTGCATTGGAGTCTCCCTCTCAATTTTTATTGAATTTAATCACTTTTGAGGGATGGAGTCAAGGGTATATTATTTAAAATGCAAAACTTCTTTGATAAACTAAAGCTATGAGTATGTTGCTTTGGACAATGTATTTCACCCTTTATCGTTCTTAAACAACTCCTAGTCCAAAATGCCACAAAACCGCGACATCTCTTTTGCCTCGCTGTGACAAACCTATGACAATGGCTATCCCATAAAGAGATAACTTATATCTATAAGAAAACGCACAAGCAATAATCTTTGCAAACAAAGGAACTTAAGATGGCTACAGCAACTACTCGTATAGACTGGGATGAGAACACAATTTATAACCAGTACATTAAAGAAGTGAACAAGCACCCACTATTAGAACATGCAGAAGAGAAGTCCCTTCTTGAACTAGCAAGTCAAGGTAATAAACATGCCATGGATAAATTGGTGGTCTCGAATTTGAAATTTGTGATCAACATCGCCTTTATGTATAAAAACCAAGGACTTGTAGTTAATGAATTGATTAACGAGGGTAACTTGGGGCTCATAGAAGCTGCTCGTCGTTTTGACCACAAGCAACCGGTCAAGTTTATCTCGTATGCCGTTTGGTGGGTCCGTCAGTCAATCACTCGTGCTATCGCTGAGAAAGCTCGCTGTGTTCGTATCTCGGCTGAAAAAGAACTTGTACTTCGTCGCTTAAATAAAAAGTCTACTCGTTTGGTTCAAACCATCGGTGGGCAATATACTCTTGACCACGAAGAGATTGCTCAGAACACTGATTTCAATGAAAAGCAAGTCGCTAATATCCTTAAAATGGGTCAACGTCATGCGTCACTAGATGCACCGGTCGGTGAAGAAGGCCAGTCAACTTTACTTGAACTGACTCCAGCTGATGACGCTTCTACTGACCAATACACAGAAGCCAAATCAATGAAAGATTATATCAAAGCTTCTATGGATCAACTAGACGCTCAACAACAAGAAGTAATCAAATACTACTATGGCATAGGATCTTCATTCACCATGAACTTGCAAGAGATTGGTAAAATGATTGGACTTTCTAAAGAGCGTGTGCGTCAGGTCAAAGAAAAGGCCCTTGCACAATTACGTGACTTAGGTGTTGGACGCGAGTTTCGCCCTGCAGCATAGTTAATAAAGACCCAACCTCTAGATATTATCATGACTTTGATCCGCTCAAGAATTTAAAAATCCACATCCTTCACAGTTTGTCATATTCATTTGAGTAGGCTCAATTTCATTCTCCTCATAGACACACAATTAAGGCTCCCAGTTTTAGATTGGGAATTTTGAAAAATGTCGGCGCATGGTGTATTGAGTTCCTAACTGTTATTGACCTTATTGCCTATCTTCAAGATAATCAGGCTGAAACAATTTTCATTATAATCGAACTGCTAATGCCTTTGACGAAGATATTCAGAGTTATTTGACTGATTTTGGTAGACTCTTAGACTAGAGGTTGATCTATTGGGATGAATGGATTCCTCATATCACTATCCTAATGTAGTTTTATAGGATGAACAATTTTCCGACACAAATGCATGAGATTATCTCCCTTGTTGATAAAATCAATCCGGTAGATTACGCCAAGACAAGAAATTATTCTTCAGGTCACATCAGCCAACTTGGACCCTATATCTCTCGGGGTGTCATCACTCCGCGTTGGATCTATCATAGAATTCGAACCCAGGGCTACAGCGCCAAGGAATGCTTCAAGTTCCTACAGGAGCTCACTTGGAGAGAATACTACCAGGGTTGTTGGGAAGCCCTTGGTGACAAATTATTTGATGATTTAAAACACTCACAAGGTGACGAGATCAGGAAAGGCATTCCTCGATGTTTTTTTGATGGCTCTTTAGGTGTTGACATCATAAATCGCGCCATAGATGAACTAAATCAGAGTGGTTTCATTCATAACCACTTGAGAATGTATCTCGCTTCAGTCCACACCAATTTTGCGGATTGTGACTGGAGAATGGGTGCTAAGTGGTTCTACTATCATCTATTAGACGGAGACATCGCTTCTAATACTCTGAGTTGGCAATGGGTTGCAGGGACTTTTTCCAACAAGAAGTATTGGATGAATCAATCCAACATGAACCACTTCTTTGAAGGTGACCAGCAGGGCACTTTCCTCGATACAGAATACGAGAATTTCCCTTTATCAAAGAGACCAGCCAAACTTCAAGATGTTATCAGTCCACAGGAACTTGATCTCTGCCTCTCCATTGACTGGTTAGGAAAGCTGAAGTCAGACACCCTCGAAATCAGGGAGACGATCCTCTCGAATTATTACCATTTAGATCCTCTGTGGCATCAAGACAAGCAGGATGCACAGCGTGTCCTTCTTTTGGAGCCAAGCCACTTTCAACGCTTCCCCATATCATCTCAGTGTGCTCAGTTCATGTTAGACCTCTCTCAGAATATCCCTGGCATCAAGATTTTTGTCGGTGAGTACAGTGAATTCAAGGCTCAAGTAGGAGCCTCTGTGGTGCACTATCAAGAGCATCCCACATGCACTCATTATCAGGGGCATTCCTATCCGAAAGAAACTCTTCATCCAATTCAGGGCTACTACCCCTCTTTTTTTAAGTACTGGAAGAAGTGCACACAATACCGAATTGCCTTGGATGAAAAGGGTGAAATATTTTGAAGCCCATCAATGTAGTGTGGCTGAAGAGAGACCTCAGGTTGAGAGCACACCATGCAATCGAGGCAGCTCTCAATGCCGATCAAGATTTTATCCTCCTTTATATCATGGATCCCGAACTCATTCAACACCATGACACTTCTTTGAGGCACCTGCAATTTATCTACCATTCCATTGCCTCTATGAATGAGGAACTGAAGAGCCTGCAAAGTCGGGTGGAGATTTTCTATGGAAAGTCTCTTGACGTGATAGAACACCTGCGGCAGCATTTCACCATCAAAAGTGTTTACTCTTATCAAGAGACAGGGATTCTCAATTCCTGGAATCGAGATAAGCAGGTCAAGCGTCATCTCGATGCTCAAGGAATCACGTGGGTGGAGTTTCAGAAGGACGGAGTTATCCGCGGATCAGAAAAGAGGGGCGATTGGAGGAAAAAGTGGTACCAAAAAATGAAGTCGGCCATGCCGAAATATCTAGTGCAGCATTTGGGTTCTCGCCTCATCAGACCTCTCAGTCAAAGTAGCTTGGCACTGTTCAATTTACCCGATGATTTGAGAAATAAGCTTCAATCCTATCCTCCACTCTATCAACCAGCAGGTGAGTCCTACGCATGGAGGTATCTCAATGGATTCATTCAAGAAAGGATAAAATCCTACACCTACCATATCTCTCAACCCTACGAAAGTCGCAAGTCATGCAGTCGGTTATCGCCTTATCTTGCATGGGGTAATCTCAGTGCGCAACAAATCTATACAGTGATAGATAATTATGAGTTCGAGAAAGGTCAAAAGAGGCAAGTGAAGGCATTCAAGGACCGTTTAAGGTGGCGTTGTCATTTTACACAGAAATTAGAGATAAATGTTCATTACGAAAATCAATGCATTCACCCCCTTTACGAAGACGTTTACCAGAACTCCTCAAGTCAACATCTGAATGCTTGGAAGGAAGGGGCCACAGGAATACCCATTATAGATGCCTGCATGAAAGCCCTCATTGAAACAGGATGGGTCAATTTCCGGATGAGAGCTATGTTGGTTTCTTTCCTTTGCCATCATCTTGATATTGATTGGAGAGAGGGCAGTTATCATTTGGCTAGATTGTTCCTAGACTACGAGCCAGGTATTCATTATCCTCAGTTTCAAATGCAAGCCGGAACCACGGGTATCAATACCATTCGGATTTATAATCCGATCCGTCAATCTCAACAGAAAGATCCTCAAGGCAAATTCATCAAACATTGGATTCCCGAGTTGAGGGGTCACCCAGAACATACCATCCATGAGCCCTGGAAACTCAATGAGATGGAGAAGCTACTTTTTGAAATTACCAAGGATTATCCAGCACCCATAGCTGATGTGGGCCTCTCTGGAAAGCGTGCCAAAGACAAACTTTGGGGACTGAAAAAATCATACTCAGCAAGAGAATATCACTTAGCGATTGTAGATAAATATGTCAAAAGATAAAGTACTTGTACTACTGCCCAACCAACTTTTTCATTCTGTCAAGGAGCTTGAATTTGATCTGATTGTCTTTATTGAAGAGTATCATTTCTTTAGCCTTTACTCGTTTCATAAAGCGAAGCTAGCTTATCATCGAGCGACTATGAAATCCTTCCAGAAAAAGTTAGAGAAGCAGGGGCTGAAAACACTCTATATTGAGCACCACCAAATGGAAGCCTCTCTGACTCATTGGGATCCTTATCTCATCCAACAGGATTGGACGCAGGTTTCCTTCTTCTCACCCTATGATAATTGGGTGCAGAAAGCTTTGGATCAATGGAGTGATCGTGTTGAGATCAATTACTTAACTTCACCTATGATGATAAATTCTGAACACTCCTATTTTGACAATCAGTTTAAAAAAAATAAGACCATACTACACCACCACTTTTATAAGGCTCAGCGTAAAAAATGGAAGGTCTTAGTCGATGGTCAAGGTGAGCCCATAGGTGGTCAATGGTCCTTTGATCATGACAACCGAAAAAAATATCCTAAAAATAAGACCCCCCCTGACATGACAACCCTGGGGGAGCGAGTCGAATGGAATGAGGCCATCCTCTACGTCGAGGCACATTTTCCTGATAATCCAGGTAGCCTGACGACCCATTCTACCTACCCAATTGACCATGAGAGCGCTCATAAGTGGCTCAAAGACTTTCTGAAGCATCGCTTTATTGAATTTGGTGATTACGAGGATGCGATCCTCAGTGAGGAGTCATGGATAAATCACTCTGTGATCAGTCCGATGTTAAATACAGGCTTAATAGAACCGAAAGAGGTCATCAGTACTTCTATCGAATACGCGGCTCAACAGAATATTCCTATTAATTCTTTAGAAGGTTTCATCAGGCAGATACTTGGCTGGCGAGAATTTATGATGGGCCTTTATCTGACAGTTGGCTCTGAGATGAGAACGAGGAATTATTGGGGTTTTGATCGTAGTATGCCGGAAGCTTTTTATTCAGGAACGACCGGTATTCCTCCCATTGATCAAACGATCAAGAAGCTCTTGGGAACAGCTTATAACCATCACATAGAAAGACTCATGGTACTGGGGAATTTTATGTTGCTTTGTGAGATCAAACCAGACGATGTCTACCAATGGTTTATGGAGATGTATATCGATGCTTATGACTGGGTGATGGTCCCCAATATTTATGGTATGAGTCAATTCTCAGATGGGGGTATCTTCGCTACTAAGCCCTACATAGCCGGATCAAACTATATCCTCAAGATGTCTAACTACCCTAAGGGTGAATGGACAGAGATTTGGAATGCACTCTATTGGAGATTTATATCTAAACATGCTGATTTCTTTTCCAAGAATTTTAGAACGAAGATGATTTATGCCAATTGGCAGCGGCAAGCCCCGGAAAAACAGCAGAAGCATCTGAAAATCGCAGAGGATTATTTGCAGCGACTTTACCAATGAGATGGAGCTTCTTGGTGATAGTCATCATTATCACTGCAATAATCTTAAAATCACCTTTGGTCTGAAATGATAGATTGATAGAACAAATCAAGTTAAGTTAGGCTCATGGATAAAAAAAATAAACGCCCTGTGGAACAAAGTCTCAAAGCAGAAGACCTCACGCGAGTCATCGAGATGGCGTGGGAAGACCGCACACCCTTTGAAGCGATCGAATATCAATTTGGAATGAGTGAGAAACAGGTGATCGATTGCATGCGTTCCCATCTCAAGTCTCGTTCCTTTCGAAATTGGCGCAAACGAGTCAACTCGAAAGTGAGTATGAAGCACTTATCAAAACGATCGTCTGAAATGTCTCGATTTCACTGTAAAACACAGTATAAGCCCAAATAAGCGGCAAGTGACTTCTCATGAAAGTGTTGTCTACCGAGGAGGGCGGCAGCACTGAATTTAAAGATGATCTAGGCTAGGTATTTCCAATGGGTTCGCCTTAGCCAAGTCAGCCTGTCCTTGGTCATTCATGGTCTTATTCAGTTCAATTGGTATTATCTGTTCTAAATTTGTTTTATCGATAAATGAGTGTTTAAGTGTATTAAACACTCATAAATCACATTTTAAAAGGGAAGGGGGGCTTCTTGTTTTGATTCCACTTCTTTGATGATCTCCTGACGGTGTTTACGCCAATATTTAAAAAGCCAATCCCTATCTTGAGTATTGCTTCCTGCTTGATAAGTAGGGCTTCTGACCGAGAGGTCATCAGAAATGAAAACTTCCTTTCCAACTTGAAATGCAAAGTTTTCTTTTCTTGATTTTTTCTTTCGAAAAGACTCTTCCACCACCAAAAGAAAAACCTGATTTCTTGAATAGAGGGCCAAGATTTTTGGAGGTTGAATTTCCATGGTTTTTAATTTTTTAGAAAGTTGTGGAATAAGATTTTTGTACTTGTTATAGAGGCTTTGGGTCGAGTCAATCCCTGTAGAAGCTGACCACAATATCATGTCATTCTCAATGATAGACTTCCACATATTGTCAAATTGCTGGTGAACTTGATGCGACCACTGGCTCGTATCCATTTTCATAATATGTTGAGTAGGGATACTATCTTGAGTGTGATCGCCCTCTTGAGGGATGAATTCCCCGAAGCCCATCGCTTTGGCTATTTTAATTGTATTCTTCTCAGAGAGTGTGATACCGGATTGCTTACTTTGTTTTTTAGTGATGGGTTCTGCCCCTATGAGGCTATAGATGGCTATTAAAAAGAGGATAGGACGCATGAATCGCATTTCTATTTAGGCGTTTATTGATTCAGTAATGTATAAACAGACGCAGACATCTTCAACCACTGGGTTATGAGTGGAAGAGGGCCTCCTAGATAAGTTTTACTCACTCTCGGTAATAGTCGCTCCACCCAGTCACTTCTTTAAGCAAAACTTGATCGGGATGACTTACTTGTGAGTATCGCTCAATGAATTTTTTCCTCAATGGTATCTATTGAGAAAAATGAATATGCATTATCTCCGCGAGCACCAAGGATGGCGGGCTCTTTTGGAAGATCGTCATTTGACTTTGAGAGTGATGGCCACCTGGGACTGTTCTTAAGAATACCCTTGTATCCGCCCAAGCATAGGCGAGTTTCTGAGGCACCTCTCCCCACTGAGTCTCATCGGCAATGATTCATGTACAAGCATAAATCATCACGAGTAGGAGCAGGGCAGAGAGCTCGTTCAGCCTTGAGCATAATTTAAGAATAGGGATAAATTAGTAAATGAACCTTTCCAGCTAGATAAGGATTCGTTATTGTCTTTTTTCAAATGCTTTGGACAGGCTAGCTCAATAACTAATGGCAGTGATGTTGAGTAGTTTGTTGATCCTATTATCGGCGCAAAAAACCTTGATCCTCACGCTATCCACTCTGTTTTTGGCTGATTTAAACGACGTAGAAGTCAGAAAATACAACCAATAAGAAGACAACCTAGGTGTCATGACTGGAACGGTGATGAGGGATCGGAATAGGTAAAGTGATAGAAAGCAAAAAAACCTCTCCCTGACTAGTGAATGAAATATTCAGTGGTCAGGGAGAGGTTAGCTAGGTTAGCTATTTTAGCTAGGTTATCTAACGACTACATTAGCGACTCGGTGACTAAGAAAGTCATTGTCTCGGTAAAGTTGAACTTTGAGTCTGTACCTTCCTGGCTCAGAGGGAGTCCACTTCTTGTTATAGATCGTTTTGGAGGAGCGGATCACATTAGACTTAATCACCTTGTCAGGTCCGCCATTTTTTTGAACTACAAAACTCATTCTATTGGCTTGGCTTAAATCACCTGAGACTTCAGCTTGCATATTTATTTTGGCGCCGAGTTTGAACTTGGAGTTATTCTTCAGTACTCGGTATTTTATCTTCAAAGGCTCCTTGATAGTCACCCATGACGCAGTGTGGGTCAATTGATGACCATCTTTATAGGCAATTACCTTAAGTTTATATCTTCCTGCCTCAGTGGGGACCCAGGTGTTCCAATAGAGATTCTGGTCAAGGTGAATAGAAGAGGACTGAAGGACTGAAGAAGGATCGCCTTTTCTTTGAAGAGTGTACCTCAACTCATCAGCTGATTCCGTATCACCAGAAAGTTCAACGTGCATGTGGATCTGATCTTTCACCCCGTAAACATCATTGTTCTTCAGGATAGTATAGGCTAGTTTAAGAGGTTCAGCCACCTTTATGATGGTGATATCGTTGACTACGGTGTGTTTGACATAAGCACCCTTCTTCTTGGCTGTCACCCTGAGATTGTACTCTCCAGCTTGGGTTGGGACCCAAGAGTAGTTATACCTGTCTGATTGATTGACCTGAGTGGTGAAAACTTCGATAAAGTCACCATCGCCCAAACTGGTAAGAAATTGAAGTTCATCGACATCGGTGAGATCTCCAGTAAGAAGAACATTCATCGGGATTGATTCATTGGCTTGGAAGCTAAGACCAGAGCTGAGGTTTTCAAATTTTACTGCAAATGGGGTGATGGAGCCTTGCACGGTTATATTCGAGATAACATGTGTGTGGTATTTACCATTCTTGTTGGCAGTCACTCTCAGTGCGTATTCACCCGGTTCACGAGGAGTCCATGTGTAAGCATACTTGGTTTTTGATCCGATATCTGTTTTTTTCTGAATTTCAAATGACCCATTTCCTTTTCTCACAAGGAATTGAAGCTCATCAGCATCACTGAGTTGTCCAGCCAGTTCAACATCCATAGGGATTTGAGCTCCCACTGAAACACTTGTTCCAGATGTGAGTTTAGCATAGGAGACACTCAAAGGGTCTCGGGGTTCAGGCTTAGGTTCAGGTTTAGGCTCAGGTTTAGGCTCAGGTTTAGGCTCAGGTTTAGGCTCAGGTTTAGGCTCAGGTTTAGGTTCAGGTTTAGGTTCAGGCTTAGGTTCAGGTTTAGCTGCTTTGTAGTCATACACACGAACGTAATCGACTAACCAATCAATTGACCTTTCCTTCTGGTGATTCCAATTTCCCGCCCATGTCCCTGAGGACACCTCAAGTGTGAGCTTTAAGTATTGACTCACATCGGCAACGCCACCAGCGTCAGAGCGCCAAGATTCAACGTTATCGATATAGAACACATATTCGTCCGGTGTCCATAGCATACCGAAAGTGTGGTATTTCCCATCGTAGAGATCGGGTCTGTTTTGACTAATGGATGACTTTTGATGTTCAGCGCCATAACCATCCCAATGAAGTGCGTGATTGATCTTGCCATTCCAACCATTAATAGACTCAAAAACATCAATCTCCGTGCCATCGTGTCCCCACCCTCCCGGGTTGTTACCATAAGGCATGAGCCAAAAAGCAGCCCATCCACCGCGGATCTCTGGAAGCTTAGTTCTTGTTTCAAAATATCCATACTTCTGATCAAACTTTTTGTGAGTGCGGATTGCGCCGGCATAAACAACGCCATTGATTTCATTCACTTTTAATTTTACTTGGCCATTACCAGTCATCTCATAATTTTTGTCAGACCAGTAACTTCCGCCCTGTCTGGGCCATTCTGGTGCAGCGGACCATTTATTGCCATCGAGAGTCTTACCATTAAATTCATCATTCCACGTCATTTTGAGTGTATCTGTCAAACGTGCACTTTTAAAACCATAAACATTGCGGACGCCATTATCATCTTGAAGAAAGGATAAGGTACCCTTATCAAAAAGTTCTGATTCATGACTTTTCGATTCCTCATCAGGAATGATTGAGTCGTAACAACCGCTAAAGAAAAGGAGACTAGAGAAAACGAGTAAAAGATATCTTAACATTGATGGCCTTTGAAAAAGTGATAACCTAAAAATGAAGCCGTATTATTTAATAAAACACAGCCCATTCAATCTTCCTGCTTCTTACATAATGAGAAGTAGGATTGTGAGTAATATTATGGGATTTAACAGTTACTTTTTAAACTGCTTGAGCCAAGAATTTATACTCTTTTTCTGAATAACAAAAACAAAAAACGTAATAAAACCCCTAATAATTCACCTTCAGGCCCGATATCAGGCTTAAAAACTCAAACAACCTTAATAACCAAACCACAAATAACCCCAAGCAGGGTGTCATGATAAAGAGTTTCTTCTTTTTCATACCCGAAAAGAGGGGTTTGATAGCTTCCTCGTGTCGCATCAGCTCTTCGCGAGAGTAAAGGACTGAGTTGTTTATTAGTTTATATGTTAATCAAGACTCAGAGACGAAGATGAAGGGTGAGGAGTGGAGATGAAAAAGTTAAAAATACTATGGGAAACTTTTAAAGGCTTAGGTATCCTGACCCCACTAATGGTCTTTACCTTGGCAGGGCCTGCCCTAGGGGCTTTAGCCTTAATCACTACTTCCAAAGAATGGTTCCCTCTCTTTCTTGCGATGGCTGCCGATCAGCAGCTCTATCTCTTCCTAGGCTCTAGCATTGTCCTAGTCGGGATATCATTGGTCCCTACTCATGCTGCCTCGTTAATTGCCGGAATGACTTTTGGCCTCTGGCTTGGCCCCCCCATTGCGCTGTTTGTTGTTGTTGTGTCAGCCATGCTTTCTATGGTTTTGGCCAATTTGGTGATCAAAAAAAAGAATACTCAAATCCTCCTGAGGCGCCCGGCTGTCAGTCAAGTCCGAGAGGAGCTTTTGGAAAAGAGTGCTCTGAAGTCTATTTTTTTTATCTCTCTCATCAGACTCTCTCCGGCCATGCCCTTTGCGGCGACTAATGTTCTTTTATCAGCAGCCCAGGCGAAGATGCCTCACTTCTTAATCGGAAGTAGCATCGGGCTAGCCCCTAGAATTGTCATGGTGGCCGTGGCGGGGGCCGGTTTGTCCAAGTTAGATTTATCACAAGGCTCTAGTAGGTGGCTTCTCGTTCTTGGCGCTGTCTCTACTCTACTCTTGATTATTTTGGTGGGTAAGTTAATTCGAAGAATCACCCGAGTTCGTGATTAGTTCTATCAAGTTATTAGCTGCAGTTTCTCCTGATAAGATAGCAGCATTTAGAGAGCTATTGAGTTCTTGGTCCCCTGCTATAAATACAGTTTGATTGTGGAGCGTCTGACTTTGGTCTGAATGATATTGTAGGTCTGCTCTATCAGGCAGAGATTGGGGAATTCTCATTACCTTCACCAGTGTGATGTCCCGAATGTCGCAATACTCCTCGAGTTCATGCTTTATTTTCTGAATCAAATCATCTTCATGGAGGCCCTGACTATCGAGGGCTGTGACGCAGAGAAGCTCTTCTTGATGGAGCTGCCTTTGTCCTAGGCAACTCGGGTAAAATAGGTTATTAATCAATGAACCTTCTTCTGCAATGAGTCCGATTAATTTTTGCCTTATGGCTCTCTTCTTAGATTTAAAATAGAGAGTGTCGCATGATTTCCAATTCGTCGGTTTTCGATCGGGTATGAACATAGAGGGGTCAGTGGCGATAATAGTATAATCTGTGGTGAGTCTCCTTCCACCCTCAAGATGAATGCTCCCTTCGCGGATAGATTCTACGGGTGATTGAAACAGGAAAGTGGATTGAGCAAGCCCATCATAAACCTGTCGGGGTATCGCCTCCATCCCCTCTCTGGGGATGGCAGCATAACCCTCTCCGAACATCTTGTAAACAAACTCAAACATCCTACTAGAAGTTTTGAGCTGTGACTCAAGAAAAATACCACTAAAAAAGGGTCTAAAAAATTCTTGGATGATCCCTTCAGAAAACCCATAATTTCTTAGATAGATCAGTGTTGATTTCTCACTTTTATTAAAGATATCAGATATCCGGCTCGACTTTAATTCGGAATTGAGCTTCAGTATCTTAAGCTTATCTTGGAGAGTTCCAATGCCTGAGAGAAGCGTAGGAAGCAAGAGGGATAAATCACGAATCGGGTCACCCATTATCTTCTGTTGCTTGAGTTTAAATATAACAGACCCAGGTGCAATCGTCTGAAGGTCAAGAGCTGTGTAATCGAGATGCTTCTGAGCCGCAGGGTAACCAGTGAGAAGAACTTGAAATCCATGGTCGAGATGATAACCATCAATGATGGATGTCTTCACGCGACCACCGACTCGATCACTTGCCTCGAGAATGATGGGAGCATAACCATTCTCTTCAAGTACCTTCGCAGCGATAAGACCACTCATTCCGGCGCCAATGATGTGTATTTTTATGTCACTTTTCATGATTCGCCCATTTCAATTCTTCCTAGAAAGAAAGGTAGTCAGTTTATACAAGAACTAAAAGTACTTAAGATACAGGGATTGATGAAAAACAAAAAGGAAAAATGAAGGCCACGCCTTAGTGTCATTCAACTCAGACAGGTAGTCATCTACCGAGATTTATTTATCACAGTACAATCCAGTAATTCTTTCAAAACTTCCCTACTCTCAAAAACTTATTTTAACCCATTTTACCCTTTATCGGCTATAAACAACCTTTGGTCAGAAATGCCACAAAACCGCGACAGGTCTTTTGCCTAAGTGTGACAAACTTGTGACAATCAAGTGCTCATAAAGAGATAAGTTAGATATATAAGAAAACGCACAAGTAATGATTCAGTGCGAACAAAGGAACTTAAGATGGCTGCAACTGCTACTCGCAAAGACTGGGATGAGAACTCAATTTATAACCAGTATATTAAAGAAGTAAACAAATACCCGCTTCTTGAAAGAGCTGAAGAGAAGACTCTTCTTGAACTTGCAAGCCGCGGTAATCGCCGTGCAATGGATAAACTGGTTGTTTCAAATTTGAAATTTGTGATTAATATCGCATTCATGTATAAGAACCAAGGTATTGCAGTCAACGAACTCATTAACGAAGGCAACTTGGGACTGATGGAAGCCGCACGTCGTTTCGATCACAACCAACCAATCAAATTTATCTCGTATGCTGTTTGGTGGATACGTCAATCAATCACACGAGCGATTGCTGAGAAAGCTCGCGTCGTCCGTATCTCTGCTGAGAAAGAGCTCGTACTACGTCGTTTAAACAAAAAATCAAGTCGCTTAGTTCAAACGATTGGTGGCCACTATACTCTTGACCACGAAGAAATCGCAGCTAGTACCGATTATGATGAAAAGCAAGTGGCCAATATTTTAAAAATGGGTCAACGTCATGCCTCACTTGATGCACCAGTTGGTGAAGAGGGTGAATCTAATTTACTTGAGCTTACTCCTTCTGATGGAGTTCGTGCTGATGAATACTGTGAAGCCAAATCAATGAAAGATTACATCACAGCTTCAATGAATCAACTTGACTCTCAACAACAGGAAGTGATTAAATACTATTATGGTATCGGATCATCATTTACCATGAATTTACAAGAGATTGGTAAAATGATTGGACTCTCTAAAGAACGCGTAAGACAAGTCAAAGAAAAGGCTTTAGCTCAACTACGCGGGCTAGGTGTTGGACGCGAACTTCGCCCTGCAGCATAACAAAAATTTACAACCCCGAAAAGTTCTCCCTCCAAATTCAGGTATCCGAATTTGGAGGGAGGGCCTTTTTTCAAGCTCATTTTATGGCACATTGATTTTTAAAACTTCTCTCTCCTTTTTCTAGAATCAATGTGTCATAGCAAACTTTAATTTCGCTCGTTTGAGCCACTCAATTTTTGAAAAACCACATCATTCGCATTTTGTAATATTCATTTTCGCTGGCTCATTCTTATTCTCCTGAAAAATAAAAAGGCTCCCCATGTTAGATAGGGGAGCCTTTTTATTTAGCTGATTTCGATCATAATAACTTGGATTCACTAAAGCCTTACAGAGTATTTTTTAATTTTTTAAAATAATGTCTGAACTGATCATAACTCATACTCAGCTTATCCGCAGCAGTCTTTGGGTTATGTCCACTTGCCTCCATAGCTTCCATCAACAAGCTTCGCTGAAAGGACTCCACTTTTTGCCCGTTAAGAGCTACAGGTAATTCATCCATTTAAATCACACTATTGATGCTATATAAGTATAAGCACTCGATAGTGTTTTTGAGCTCACGAATATTTCCTGGCCAATGATACTCTTGAAGAGTTTTAAATACTTTGGGGGCAAATTTTCGTTCTTCTCAATTCGGAATATCTTGATGCATTTCTTGAATGAAATGAAGGGTAAGGTTTGGGATGTCTTCACGCCGCTCTCTGATTGGGGGAATGCGTCAAGTTGTATGACTGATCCTAGCCAAAAGATCTGCTTCAAACAAGCCTTCTCCTGCGAGTTCTTCGAGTGAGATACCTGCGATGATGGGTGATCATTCTCAAATCACTGAAGGTAAATATTCTCTAGACTATATTGAATTTGCTCGTCGTCTCGAACATTTCCAAAAACAGACCACCCCTCTCTTTCAAAGTTTCCATGAACAGAAATCTCAGCTCACTCAAGAGTTTTCACAAAAGCTTCAGTGAATTTGGATCACGTGAAGGAATCGAGTTTGAAGCTAATTACGCTGCGGAAGAAACTAACGAAATTGTAAATGTCTTAAAAAAGATGCTACGTGCTCAAGATGTGATACTTAAAGTCAATATTCAGTGCATCAAGTCTGCTGGTCAAGCTGATGAATATCGTATCGAGCCGCCTTTCAAACTGCAAGGTTCATATCGTAATATGAATAAAATCTCAGGTGGTGATTCAATGACGACTATCATCTCTGAAGTCAGTGATTTGAATCTGACATTTAAAGACATCATTTGATATGAAGGACTGTGAAGATAAATTTGATACTTATGAAAACTTGCTCAAGCAACAAGAGCTCACAAGTGAAGAGCTAGTGGATCTTCGCAAAAGTATTAATCGGATTATCTGGACTCATAGAAAGTTTATTCGTTATGTCAAAAATGGTCATAGCACTGAAGTGACAAATGCGACCAAGATAATTGACCTTGACCAAGCTCTAGCCAGCTCCGAGTCAGCAGCAGAGCCAGAATAACAGCTGTCAATGACTCCTAAACTCGTGATTTTCACCCCAAACGGGCTCCTTAGACCCAAATTCAACTGATATTGAGTCTAAAATCCTATATTTTAGTCAAATCTGAGGAGTCATCGTGAGTCAAAAAAACAAAGTCACTACATCTACAGACAAACGTAAGATGCATCAAGATTTTTGGAAAGAAATCAAATCTCAGGCACGTACTGTGGTCAAAGCTGAACCTTTTCTCAATAAGTTCTTTATTCACCAAGTCCACGAACACGACTCTCTCTGTCAAGCGCTCGCTCACCAACTCTCACTTAAGCTTGATCATCATAGTCTCGATTCTTGTGAGGTAGAGATTCTACTCCTTGACGCCTTCCAACGCTCAGACAATTTACTTTGGGCCGCTTGTGAAGATATGAAGGCCTATGTGGACCGTGATCCGGCATGTAAATATTATCTGGAACCACTTCTTTTCTTTAAAGGCTTTCAAGCACTACAAGTTTATCGAGCCTCTCATGTCTACTGGCGTCGAGGCAAAAAAATGACCGCTAAATTACTTCAATCATTAGCAGCTCAAAGTTTTTCAGTTGATATACACCCGGCTGCAAGAATTGGTACTGGTATCTTAATTGATCATGCAACTAATTTAGTCATCGGTGAAACGGCTAAAGTTGGCGACAATGTCTCCATACTACATGGAGTGACTCTTGGTGGAACGGGTAAAGAATCTGGAGATAGACACCCAAAAATTGGCCATGGTGTACTTTTAAGTGCCCACGCTCAACTTTTGGGTAATATCAAAGTCGGAAACAATGCCAAAATTGGAGCAGGTGCTGTCGTTTTAGTTGATGTTCCTAATCATACCACTTATGCAGGGGTTCCAGCCAAAATGGTGGGGAAGCCTAGTGGTGATATCCCAGCCCTTTGCATGGAATCAAACTTTGTTTGGGATAGTGATCTAGAGTCCGTTTAACGTGATATTTATTTTTGAGTCTTATGGTTATTCTGGCGCTCTGACTATTTCAGGAACTACATATGAACACATTCTAGATGATTTCTTTTAGTACAAAGCTACACGAATCTTAGCAAGTTACACCTTGATATGATTAGCATAATTAAAACTCTTGATTTTTCGTTTTAGAAATGATAATATAAATTAACATATAAATCATAGCTGAGGCTTCACATGAAAGCATTTGGATCTTTAACTCATAAACATGGTGTCATACTATCAGTCAACACTAGGGCCGAACAACTCCTTGGTCTAGAAACTGCTGATTTGATTGGTATGAATCTTTTTGACTTTATGATAGATGAAGGGAAAAAAGAAGCTATTAATGTCATGAATCAACATCAAAAGTATTTATTGAATATTCATATTAATCACCCCATCGCCGGTGATGTCAACATAGAAGTATGGCCTGAAAGTACTTTTACTTCTTCACACGATGAGCGCACAGTCTATTTCAAACCGATGACTAAATAATAGCTTACTTGAATACCATGCCTCGGATGTTTTAACCAAATAACTTTTCAATTGTTCCAGCATCTAGTTGAGATATCATACCCGAATCAGAACTTAATATTTCATTGGATAGATTTTTCTTCTGCTCTTGAAGTTCCAAAATTTTCTCTTCGACAGTACCCGTTGCAATAAGTTTGAAATTCATCACTGTGTTTTTTTGCCCCATTCGATGAGCTCTTGCTGTGGCTTGTTCTTGAGCTGCAGGGTTCCACCATGGATCCAAATGAAACACATAGTCTGCCTGAGTGAGGTTGAGCCCCACACCGCCAGCCTTTAATGAAATTAAGAAAATTTTCTTATCCTCATCTTCCGTAAAAGACTCAATTACTTTTTGACGGTCTCTTGTTGAACCATCAAGGTAAGTGTATTCATATCCTTCGGCTTCAAGTTCCTGGGCCACCAATTTAAGTAGCGATGTAAATTGAGAGAATACTAAAGCCTTGTGGTTCTCTATCACATCTACTTTTAGCTTTTCTATCAAAAGCATCATTTTAGCTGACTTGACTCGAGACTCAGGGTCAACCAAGCGTGGATCACAAGCGATTTGTCGTAATCTCAAAAGACCTTCTAAAACCTTGACGCGTGTTTTATTCGGTCCATCTTCAGCTAACTTTTCTAAGAGCTCATCTCGATATTTTTTCTTTAATTTATCGTAAAGTTTTTGTTGCTCGGACTCAAGCTGAACCCAAATAACTAAGTCCTGTAGAGGAGGCAGCTCTTTAAGAACAACTTCTTTGGTGCGTCTCATATAAAAAGGTTCTACTAGACTTTTAAGACTCTCGATTCGGCTCTTCATTTTTTTATCCTGAATCGGCTTCATAAAGTGCTCAATAAAGAATGATTTTTTGCCCAAAAACCCAGGGTTTAGGAAATCAAATTGCGACCAAAGATCTAGTAAATTATTTTCAACAGGAGTGCCTGTCATCGCTAAACGACGTCTTGACTTAAGTAGTCTTGCAGCCCGATGTGTTTTGGTACTCGGGTTTTTGATAGCTTGAGATTCATCTAGTATCACATAATCAAATTGCACCGGGATAAGCTCGTTGATATCTCGCTGCATCAATTGATAACTCGTTAAGATAACAGAATTTTTTACTTCTAAGAACCCCGGTAACTCCTGCTTACGGTTCTTACCATAATAGATGAAGACACTCTGCTTAGGTGAGAATTTTTCAAACTCACGTTGCCAATTAAACAAAAGAGATGTCGGGAGCACAATTAATATGGGGTCTTCTCTCACTGATTTGATATGTTCAATAAGGGTAATCACCTGAAGTGTTTTTCCTAGCCCCATATCATCAGCTAAAATGCCACCCGTTTCCCAATCATGCATCGTTCTAAGCCAATGAACACCCTCTTCTTGATAAGGCCGCAGAGTCGCATTAATCCCTTTGGGGACCTTTTTCTTAGCTGGAGATTTAAGAGCAAGTCGTTTAAGTTGAGACTTCCATGATGTTCTATCTTTGACCTTCACACATTCAAGTTCATAAAGCTCTTGAACTAAAGAGCCTTGGTGTTTAGATATACGAAGCACTGATTCATCAGGGGGTTCTTGTTTATTAGACTCATCAGTGTTTATCTCACTTAGTGACTTCACACGTTCAATTAGAGCAATTAATTCATCAGGTATAATCCCCTTTGATCCATCACTCAATTGAACGAAGGAGTCTTTACCCTTGAGATACATCTTCTTATACAGTTCAAGTAAGGTCATTGTTTCGTTACCGAAACTCACCTTCCCATGTAATTCAAACCAATCAAGTCCTGAGCCTAATTGAATTTCAATCTCAGCTTCGGTCGTTCTATAGAGGTCAAGTATCTCAATATTTTCAAAGTAATCTTTATTGATTTGTGGTAAAACTTCTGTAGCAAAGCGTTCTAATAAATTTTTGGCAATGGTATACTCCCCATACCAGGCCTCTCGAGTAATTGATTTATATTCTCTTGTGTTAAAACAGAATTTTAATATTCCTTCAAAATCTGATTTGACAGTCGCTTCAAGTTCTTTATCTCGAAATATCTGATGGAATTGGCCATCTTGATAAAAGACAACATCTTGAGTTGAGGTCCGATGGAGTACTCGGAAATTTTCTTCGTCATATACATAGCCGAGTGTTAGATCAATGCCATAAGAATGTTCTTTAATCAGCCCAGCAAACCGAGGTACTGCTGCAACTAATTCAACTTGAAACTTTTTGGGTAAATCAATATATGAAGTATCTAGATCCTGAATCTCCCATAAAAACCTTTCGCGATCCATTTCATCAACCTGAAACTCTTTAACATAGCTTTGGAGTTGTCCTGGAATAATAAATGGTGAATCAAGTTGAGTTAACGTTTGGTCAATTAAAATTGCACTCGTCGTGTCAGATATAAATACAGCATCTATGGGGATATCCACTTTTTTATTTCCCCTTTTAAGATAAGGCGTCACACAAATACTTTGTCCTACTTCATGTATATTAAGTCGAAACATGAAGGACTTTTCATCAAAAATAAGAGGGATGTTATTTGGATTAACAAACGTTCCTTGCTGTAAATATTGACTGTCTTTAAAGCGGTAAAAAAGTTCTGTTACTTTGTCGCTTACATGAGAGCTCCAATGCTTCACTTCCCAAGACTTTTGGATAAACCTGAGTGCACCTTGCAAGTCAATCGGCCACGGATAATCTTGTAAAAGATCTGTTGCCGATATCTCGTCTTCGTAGTTATTATCAGAATATATTTTCACAGACCAAGTAGGGTCTTGATCAATAAGTTTTTGTTTCTCCTCATCATGATTTCGAATTTCAAGACGAAAGTTGAGCAGCGGTAGCTCATCTAAAAGTTCTTGCGCTGTGCCAAACTGTTCAAGAAAAACTCCCTTAGCATTCAATTGTTTTTTTAAATCATCAATCGAAGAGGGCTTTGCCGAAATACTTTTTGAGTTAGGTTTACTTTTATTTTTATTCTTGTCATTTAACTTTGAATTTGATGATTTTCGCTGAGAAAAATCAGCTGAGTCAAAATCAGCAGGCTCTGTATAACCTAGGTTTTCATCTAGAGCGGTTGTACCAGTTATATAAAAAGCGAGGGCCGTGAGGTGTTTACATATTTTCTGATGACGTTCAAAGTATGGGCAGTTACAAGACTGCGTTTGGGGACCCATACTCACATCATAGTGTTTTGATCCTAAGACCACAGCAGACACAGTTTCTTCATCAAGTGAAAGACTCACAGCACTCACAGCAGAAATGAGCTTTTGGCCACGAGTCAAAATTACATCTTCAGCTCGAGTTAAAGTTCTATGTGCGGCTTTGGAACCAGACTTCATTATTGACCGATGGCTTTATTACTGACGACGCATGCGTTGTTTTTTGCTCTGACCACTTAAGCCTGGAGCTTGCAATTTACCCGTTTTGGCTTTTTCTAACCACTCTTGATTATAAGTGTTAAAAGTTTCAAGCTCTTCTCGTTTGGCCACTTTATAACGACCCACTGGTGGAATCCATCCAAATACTGCAAGTGCGAATTTTAAAATCTTCGGAAGCTTCATATCTGTCGGAGGATTTGCAGCGGCTACTTTAGCGTAGTTCATCGCCTTTTTCTTATCGCGCATTGCAAGATGCATTTCAGACAATAAACGAAGAGTATTAAAGTCAGTAGGGTCCACAGCCAAAGCACGTTCGCCAAATTTTACAGCCTCTTTTGGGTTGTTCAACCGTATCATACACTGAGCGATCATCTGTAAGGCCTGAGTATCTTTAGGGTCTTGTTTTAAAATCTCACGGTATTCTGCCACTGCACCACGAAAATCACCTGCGCGGAGCTTTTGTCCTGCGGTCATATGGTGACGAATCACTCCTGATTTGCTTTTTTTCTTTTTCGCCATGAGGTCCTCGATTGATCTGAATACTGTCGTTAGGCCAAAAATAGTAAAAGATGGACTATTGAATGGAAAACATGTATCATAGAAAGACGCAATTCAAAAATTGATCAAATCAGAGAGGATTGACTTAAAATGACCCAATTTTTATCCATTTCAAGTCCTTTTGGGTCAGTTTTTCATCGGTCCATTATAAAATCTAAACAATACCAAGTGTTAATATCGATTACAAATTCAATTTTTAGAATTCCAACACGGCACTCTTCGCTTCAAACTGGTCGCAACCTCTCAACTCTTCTTGTCATCTTGTCTATAAGCCTGCTTGGCCCCTCCAATGCCTTCTCCATTGCGCCGCCGGATCAAAGTGCACTCATCGGCCTACACGGTAAAGTACAGGACTTAAAATTTAAAGATTACCTCACTAAAACCAAAGGCAATCCCAATAGATCTTACCGACATTATCGCACTGCAGCAGCCCCCTCAAAACCCGAAGATTGCTGGCCCACACTTTATTTTTATCATGGAGTTGGAGGCTCACATCAGAGCTACCCCTTTTTACTCAAAGTCATTGACTCATTAGATCAAGCAGGCGCCATAGCCCCTATTCAAGTTTTACAAATCAATGGCAATGTTGGGCGGGCCACGGCTAGCTTCTACACCAATTCAAAACTCTTTGGCTCCTACTTCAATTTAATAGACAATTACTTCCCTAAATTTGCTCAAAAATATCACAAAGCCTGTCAAGAACGTGATCAGAATTTCATTATGGGACACAGTATGGGTGCATTTGGAGCTCTACAACTTGCCCTCAAATCTTCCCTCTCTTGGGGAGGAGTTGCCATGCACAGTGGGCCTGTTGATTTATTAGAAATTCAAAGACTCCAATATCGCGTTATCCAAGAGCACCAGAAACCCCACAAAATCCCCTACCCCAACTCAAACGCACCAGATTCTAGTGTTTTTGACCCCACCCGAGGTAAGTATTCTTTTATGCTCTACTGTATGGCTGGTGCTTTTAGCCCCAACAAACATAAACTCTATAGTGTGGAGCTTCCCTTTAAACTGGACGGCACTCAAAATCCTGATGTTCTTGAGCGATGGCAAAAACACAATCCCATTGAAATCCTCAAAGGATTTAGTTCACACTCGCATTTACCTCATAAGATCTGGATCGACGTTGGAGTCCAAGATCATCTCCAAATGCTCATCCCCAATCAAAATTTATCCGAGACTCTCTCTCTTTTAAAGATTCCACATCAATTTGAAGTCTATCCCGGCGGCCATGGAAATCGCCTCAAAGAACGTTTTACACTTTCTTTACTTTACCTTCTTGGGAAATAGTAAATTTATACAATGAAAAAATTAGCTGATATACTCAAATCAAAAGGTGTGGGCCCTCTTGGCTCCAAAAGCCTATGCAAAGATGACCTCCTAAACTTAAGTGACTTAATGGTCAGTAATGAAGAGTCCATCATCACTCGTGCCACTCTTTTAACTGCATTTTTACTTCTAGAAAATACCGTCGAAGAGGCAAATTGGTTAAAGGAGTTGAGTCGAAAAGAGGATTTACCAGAACCTCTTTGGCAACTTTTGCCAAGCTCGTTTAAGAAACTCACTTCTGACAAAAAAATGACCTTTGGACTTTCAATGCATCATAAAATTTTGCAAACAAAAGAACTCAACCCTCAAGAAGTGAAAAAATTAGTCAAGTTCTGGTTAAACAAAACCAGTGACACAACTGTTATTGCATCTACACTAGAAGGTCTACGACTCAAAAGAGAGACCTTTGGTGAGAATCTTGAAATATGGTCATCTCTTTTAAATAAATCAACTTCTCATAATACCCAAGTCAGCGAAATTGTTGATATAGCTGATATTTATAATGGCCAAAATAGATTTCCACTTCTCAGCCCTGCCCTTGCGTGTTTACTTGCCTCAGCTGATATGCATGTTAGTCTGCATGGTACATTTGAAGCCCCACCTAAATTTGGAGTGAGCGTCAATAAGATATTACAAGCAGCAGAAATTGAGCCTTGTATATCTTTAAAAAATTCTGCTAAATGTTTGGAAACTGTGGGGTTTTCTTATACAGATCAAAGCGTGTCTTTTCCTGAATTATATGCCCTACTAAATACCAGAATTGAAATGGTCAAGCGCCCTTGTTTAGCTACTTTTGAAAAATTACTCAGCCCATTAAAAGCTAAGAATTCTCAAGAGTTAATTTGTGGTTATACTCACAAAGGATACAAAGATCTACTCCCTCATCTCGCTCAAAAAATGGCTGACAGTCAAGTAGAAAAATCTGAGAAAAATAATTCAGTTCGTCCGGGTCAGATAACATCATTTGTCAACCTCAAAGGACTTGAGGGCAGCCCAATGACTCCTGGAAATAGAGCGACAAACTTTGCACGCTATATGAATCAAGGAGAGTTCCAAGGCATGAGTGACGGAGTGTTTCAAGTTGAACAATTTGAAATAGACCCTTTTCAAATTGAACTCGACAAAGAGCGTACTCCAGGCGAGCACTTAGCGATGAATATCAAAGCAATGAGAGAGCCAGACTCAATCGAGTCCCAGCAACTACATTACTATGCTACTGTGGTGATGAGTGCATTAGACCCCCAAGTGCATCCAGCAGCGATAGCTAGGACTTTAAAATCATTAATTATCCACGGTGAAGCCTATGCCAAATGGCAAGAGTTTAGAGCTTTTCACCAACAATTAAAAGGTTGAGGTATTATGTCAAAACGATATGGAATTTTGGGAGCTGGTGCACTTGGTGGTCTTTATGGTTCACTTCTCGATAAAGCTCAATTTGATGTTTCTTATTTTGTCAATTCAGACTATAAGCATCTCAAGGAACACGGCTGGAAGATTGAAAGTGTTTGGGGTGATTTCCAAATTAAAGAACCGAATGTTTTTAATTCTGTAGACGATTGGATACCCGTTGATGTTTTGTGCATAGGACTCAAAGGCTTTCACAATTATCTACTCCCAGAACTTCTACCTAAACTTGTTCGACCTGATGGTATTATTATACTATGGCAAAATGGAATTGGTGTTGAAGAAGCGATCAGTGAATGGATGCCTGAGGCTACCATTCTTGGCGGACTTTGTTTCCTTTGTTCGAACAAAGCTGGACCTGGTCATATTAAGCATCTTGATTATGGTGCGATTCGCTTGGGGATTCACACTAAGGATAGATTACCAATAGTTGAATCTGAGGTACTTATTGATATTGCCAAGGACCTTCGTACAGCCAAGATTCCCACAGATATAGTCAACGACCTTTTCTTAGCGCGATGGCAAAAGCTCTGTTGGAATATTCCCTTCAATGGGCTTTCTGCATTGCTTGATGTTGACACCAAGGAACTTGTCGATGACCCTGACATGGTAAGTCTAGCAACTGAAATGATGCATGAGCTACAAGGGGCCGTGGGTAAGTGGGATAAGGAACTCAGTGACGCATTTATCAAAAAAATGATTCAAGATACCTTTGAAATGAAGCCTTACGAACCCTCGATGCTTCTGGATCGAAGAAACAAAAGACCTCTTGAACTCGGTGTTATATTTGAGCAACCCTTGAAGTTTGCTGCTATTAAAGGGCTGCATCTCCCCCGTATCCATACCCTCTATAGGCAGCTTAAGTTCCTCAATGAAAAGAATCTGAAAGCAAATTAGACCCTAAGTGCAAAAATTCAAGAAATAGTCAAGAAAAAAATGGCTGTTTTTTAATTTATTTTAATCCTTTGCTTTTCACTTACTTCGACAGCTAAAAGTGCCTGAAACCATATGAATAAAGGGTTTTTTGCTCTTTATTTTCATTTATTTTCATTTTCCTATTGCCACCTTGGCTTAAATACTTATTCTTTAGCAACAAACTTTATATAACACTTTTAAGGAGTGACCAATGAATAAACAAGACCTAATCGAAATCATCCTTGATGACAAAAATAACAACATCGAAACTAAAGCTGATGCGGAGCGTGCTCTTAAAACAGTTCTAGAAGCTATCACAACTGGTATCAAAAAAGAGTCTGTTGTACAACTTATCGGTTTCGGTACTTTCACTGTTAAAAAACGTTCCGCTCGCAAAGGTCGCAATCCTGCTACTGGCGAAGAGATCAAAATCAAAGCTTCTAAATCTGTAGGGTTCAAACCTTCTACAGCTCTTAAAGAAGTTGCTGCAAAAGCAAAAACAAAAGCATAATTAGCTTTCGCCTTTTTTAAAAGGCTAATGAATTGAAAAGGCTATCCATTTTTTGGATAGCCTTTTTTATTTATTTGTAGGGTTTATTTACTTATCGGTTTTATTTAACCGCCGACCTTACTGTTTTAATTTTCTGGTAAATTAATTTCTAATGCAGTCAAAGGTAAGCTGATTTCATGACGTCCATCCACTGCCAAATCAATTGAATATTTTCCCTTTAAGGGGATTTTTAATCCAGACATATTCATAATCAGGTTAGTCACGCGAGAATCTTGGCCTTCTGGAATCAATACCTGCGCATTGGCCTCAAGTGCTGGCATAATATCTTTGCCATCTTGATCAACAAAGTTGACTCGAATCTTGTGCTCACCACCCTCAACTCTATTAAAACGTAGACGAAATACGAGTGCACAATGAGGGATGACAAAGGGGTATTGAGGGATTTGAATAGCATCAAAAGCACCTAATATATTGAGTTTGCCCCCAGCTTCTGTCGCTGCATCACAAAGTGCACTCATCTCTACTCTCATTATTTCTCCTTTTAAACTTCAACCAGCTAAATTCAAATGCATTCAGCCATATTGAGCTAAACTTAACAAAAGCAAAATAGAGCAGAGATCTTGTTTGACATTTTTTAAGAGTCAAACTAAGTTTGTTCGATCATAACTCTAGGTTCTCTCATAGCGAGAGATTAAAAGGGAATTCCGTGTAAATCGGAAACGGTCCCGCCGCTGTAAGACTGACGAAATTAGTATCACCACTGACTCCCATAGAGTCGGGAAGGGCTAAGAGTAGGATGAAGTTGAGTCAGAAGACCTACCTCGAGTAAAAAGGAAACCTACGGATGATAGGCCAGACTCTAGTACGACAATTTTTAAATTGTCTCTATAAAACGCTATCTCGATTTGAGAATAAAATCCAACAAAGGGTTTTAATAGCTACGCTATTGGCATTGATCACCCCTCATTTTACCACAATTACCTACGCCCTGAGTGACAGGCGCGACTCTACAATCAAGTCTTTACCCAAGACTATTCGTTATGCCGACTCTACATCTCAATCTACCTTCGCTCTACAAGGCAGTGGTCATACTTGGGGTATTAAAGACTTAAATTTCTCTAGCGCCAATAGCGTCGCAGACTTTCTAGCAGAACAAGGAGTTTTTCAACTTAAGGAAACGGCAGGGATTGGAAGCCCTCAAAGCTTCATAGCTCAAGGCCTGGATTTAAGTCGAATACAAATAATTATCGACGGAGTAGTAGTTAATGATGTAAATCACCGACAAGATGTGCTGCATCAAATCAATACTTCTAGCTTAGTTAGTCTGAGCTTTCATCCTATGGGTCAAAATTCTACTACAGCACAGTCTCCTGTTGGTGGTAGTCTTGTATTAACCACCAAAACTATTGATAAAACTTCACTTACTGGGCTGATAGGGTCCTATAGCCAAAGCCAAATCCAGAGTGCTACGAATATGGATGTCTTAGATACTCACTTGAGTTTCTATCTCAACGCTTTTTATGTGAAAAATGATTTTGAGTATCTCAACCATAACAATACAATCTATGAAGCTAATGATGATTATGTCACTAAACAAACCAATAATGAAGTCACAAGATACGATGGGACATTGCTGAGTCAGCATGAGTTCAAAGATTTTTCAATTCATCAAAAATTTCAAGCTCTGACTGAGAAACGAGGCCTTGCTGGTCTTGAAGAGAACCAAACACGAGATAGTTTTTTTGAAGAAAACATACTTTCATATCAATTGAAATTCTTGCAAAAAAAATGGTCCGCACTGCTATCTCATCAATATCGTCAAGATGAAATGTATTGGACTCGCGCAGATAATATTTGGTATAGTCCCAAACTCTCACAAAGTTGGAAAAACGAATTCACTAATACTAAAGTTGCCCTTCAACACAAAATGAAAGCTCTAACAAAATTAAAATGGGATAAAGGCGTTTCGTTAAAGCTATCTAGGAGTCAACCTCTTTTGTTTCCTAGTCGTACTCATCTCAAACGCACAGACTTTGAACAAACTGGATATGGATTACAATTAGGTCAATCCTTTGTTTATCCATTCAATTCAATTTGGAGCATAAGTCATGCACATAACTATTTGATGAATATTGAAAGCGCGCCCCAACACAAAATCAACAAGTCGAACTATTTTGGTGGTCAACTCAAACTTCAATTCCATCCCACTGATCCTCATTTTTTATTCTTTGAATTATCTAAACTCTATCAAGAAGTCAGTATTCATGATCGATTTGGTTTAAGCCCTGGCCTACTCCCTAACCCAGATCTCAAGCCTGAAAATATTTATAAAGTAACATTGGGTCATCGCTATTATAAAAATATTGATAACCAGCTCTATGCCTACTATCTGGAAGATCGCATCGCTTATTCTACCTCATCGCGCTCTATGCCTATCGCCAAAAACAGTGGCGACCTACAAAATATCGGTCTTGAAACAAAGATACTTATCCCCTTGCATCACAATCATATCTATAAAGCCAATTTAAGATTTCAACAAAATATTCAATTTCCTAGGATTCAATCCGACATTGCAAATTATCAACAGAATTTGCCACAAGAGGTTTCACCCTATACAATGAGCTCTACTTGGGAAAATATTTTCACTCAAAGAATGAGAGTTTTTGTTCAATACATTTATCATTCCGAACAATGGGCTGATATTGGCAATACACAAAAACTTGACGAAAAGCATTACCTCAACACATGGCTACAAGTTATCACTATGAACGATAAATTGGAGTTCGGAGTAAAAAATTGGCTCAATACTCGTGAGTACAAAATTTATCAAGCGACCCCATCCCCGGGACGAACCTGGTTTTTAAGATACACACATCACTTTTTAAACACAAAATCAAACAAGGAAAACAAATGAATCCACTAGTTAAATCACAAAATATTCGGACAAAAAAATCTGCGCTATCCAAAGCACTATTTGTCACTTTTTCTTCACTTCTTATTTCAGCTTGTTTGCTAGGCGAAGAAGATGATGCTGAAACTACTCAATTAAATGTTACTGAAGAAGTCATCGAAGAAAATGATGCCGACAGTACTCAATTAAATGAGACTGAAGATGTCTTCGAAGAAAATGATGCCGACAGTACTCAATTAAATGGTACTGAAAAAGTCTTCATGTTTACGTCTGATTATAATTCGGGAGAGCTTCATTCGCTCAATCTTGAAACAAAAGACGTATCAGCCGGGATTTCATTTCATCAAGATTCAAAATTACGTACAGACGGAGAACACTTATGGGTTCTAGAGCGTCTTGGTGCTGACAATCTAGTAAAGCTTCCACTTGATTTCTCTAGCGCAAAGGATATTGTTTTTCAGAAAAGTCTTCCAGATAATTCTAACCCCGTGGACATCAAGTTTTATAATCAAAATATTGCTTACGTCTCTCTTCAAAATGCAAACAAACTATTACAAATTAATCCTAAAGACGGTAGTACTAAAAAAGTTATTGATGTATCAGATTATGCGTATGACAAAACTCAGTTTGCGAATACTGCTCAAATGACACTTTCCAATGATTCTCTTTTTGTTCTAGTCCAGGGCATGAATGGCTACTCCACTGGCAACAAGGGCATTGTCTTACTCATTGATGCAAAGACAGGTACTATCACAAAAGAATATGAACTACCCTTAAAAAACCCAACCTCTATCATCAAGCAAGGTCAGAAGCTTATTATTAGTATGGAAGGAGAGTATTTAGGAGATCTTAGTGCCGCGGATAAATCAAGAGGGATTCTTAGCCTAGACATCACTACAGGCATTTCAGAAACCCTATTTACAGATATTGATCTTGAAGGCACCCCGCATAATTTGAAATCTGTAGACAACAAATTATTTGTCCAAGTAAAACAAGGGTATGATGATTCTTGGAATTCTATCATCAAACTAGTAGAGCTTGATACCGACGCCCAAACATCTCAACTTGTCAGTGTTAAAGCTCAAGGTGGCGGTATTGCCTGGTCTAATTTATCTTCTCAATGGATAGTTGGTCAAAGAGTTGGTGGCAGTGAAGCTATACTCTTAGTAGATGATAAGAAAAAAATTGTTGATGAAGATATGCTCCCTCCTTATGACATTCTCATTGTAGGCGAATAGAAATTGATTCTTTAATGTCAAAATAAATTTGTGCATTTAATTAAAAACACCCCTTCTGATGATGAATGGGGTGTTTTCTTTTATTGTCTTAATTGTTCTTTAGTCAACTTTACTTTGGAAAAACCTCCAGAGATTTAAGTTTGCAAAACTCGCCTGCCCATTCTGCCCAGACTCTCAGATTTTTTAAGTCATGAGAAAGTTGATATGATAACAAGGTTTGCCATTGGACTCTCCCACCTGGTTCATTAAAGTCAACCTTAAGCATGCCGTATTTACAATCAGTGTATGGAACTTCATTTACAAAGAGTTTACCGCTATTGTTATCAATTCTAAGCTTCTTGATACTGACTTCAAAGGGGCCGACTTCACGAGCTATCGCTGAAGTACTAATAAGTGCTATACTGATGCCTATCATCTGACATATTTTTGTAATTTGTTTCATTATATTCTCCTGGAGTTGTTATGAGTATTGATATTTCAAAAGTGACCACCAAAGGTGGTGATCATGGACAGACTTCACTCTCATGTGGCACTCGTGTACCTAAAGACCATCCACGGGTGTTGTTTATGGGTCAACTTGACTCACTAAATTGTTTGTTAGGTACACTTCGTACTTATTTAGACGAATGCTCCAAATCCAATCAAGAAATCTTAAAGCATCCACAAGTTCTTATCCAAATCCAAAATGATATTTTTGATTTAGGGGCTTATTATTCATTTGAACAAAAATCGTCCTATCAAAGCCAATTTGGACCAGAAAGAACTCTTCAACTTGAAATGTGGATGGCAGATTGGATTCCCACACTCCCGCCTCTCAAATCATTTGTCCTTCCTGGTGGTCATATTGCTAATGCCTTAGCTCATCAAATAAGAAGTCGTTCTAGAGAAATTGAAAGTTGGGCGATATCCCATAAAGAATTACTTCAACTTCAAGACCCTACCTTGGCCTACCTCAATCGCACATCCGACTTTTT
>CAWVXU010000022.1:0-32957 GCA_963934255.1 uncultured Fibrobacterales bacterium | reverse complement strand
GGATCAGCCGCATGACCAAATATTTGACCTACACCCACTAGTAAGAACAAAAAACTAGATAAAATTAAATTTTGAATGGACTTCATGTGATTTCCCTTGGAAACAACTTTTTTCGCAAGAACAAACTTAATTCATTCTTTATTTACAAGGTTAATAAATATTTACAACAGCAAGATAAGTGTTCACATTGTGTTCACAATCAAGCACAAAAAACTAAATTCAGACTGTTAGGATTAAGAAACCAAAAATAGCTTATAGATCAAGTAAAAATGATTCAAATACTCAGAAATAGGGGTAGGTAATCTTCATTTATACACACTTTTTGAACGTTTTTAATCCATTTATTAGCTCTGGACCAACTTTTTAATTAAATTAGGCGTTGAACTGATATATAAGGGTCAATTTATGAAAAAAACATCATCAATTCTTTTTGGAATTTCAGCATTTGCAATCTTGTCACTTTCTGCATGCTCAGAAGGGGAGTTACTTGACCCTAATTTTGTATCAGATGATATTGCCGGCACTCCTATTGATATCCTTCGCGAGGATAAAGTTCTTGTGGGCGTTACTCCTTCTTCTGTAGAAGAAATCTCGTCAGAGGAAGTAACTTCTTCAGATGATGACACAATATCTTCGGAAGATGTTACAGTATCTTCGGATAATGTTACAGTATCTTCTGATGGCGGCACAAGCGCAACTTCCTCTGTTGCTGCAAGTTCAGTAGCTGTCAGCTCAGTGGCTGTCAGCTCAGTGGCTGTTAGTTCAGTAGCGGTGAGCTCAGTCGCCCCTTCTTCATCAAGCGCAGCAGTTCTCACTGGTACTTGTGAAAATCCTATCCCTTTTGTTGCTGGCAAGTATAAAACAACTGATGTTGTTCTATACCAAGGCGTCAAATATTCATGTGCTGGATTCTGTAATGTACCGAATGGACACACCCCAATTACATACGCCTTTACAGTTGTTTGTAATTAGTAATCTTTTCATCTAACTTTGAAGCTACCTAATTGATTGGGTAGCTTTTTTTTAATTGGATTAGCAAGACAATTGCAATCTAAATCTCTTGACTACAGCTTTAACACTCAATTTATAGTAAATTTATCAAAAGCTATTTCCACATGATGTGTCTATGAAAAACAATATCTTCATTCTAATTTCTTTCTCTATAATTACAGCTTTTACATCATGTTCAGATGGAGACATCCTTGATCCTGTTGCTATAGAAGCTAAACTGGACAAATTAGGAGTTGATAGCCTTCGCAGGGATAAAGCCTTAAATAACTCAACCCGCTCCTCAATTGAAGATAATTCCTCTGAGTTTGAAGGGTCATCCAGTAAAGAATTATCAAGCGATGGCAAAGCTGCTTCATCTGAAGTTGATTCCTACTCATCTGGCATTGAAGTCTCATCATCTGAAATTGGAACCGGCTCTTCTAATGTTGAAATCTCTTCGAGAATTGAAGACTCTTCATCTAGTGCGATTATTAATCCATGCACACAATACCCGGTATTTGAGGTAGACACCACTGTTCCAAATTTTGGTGACGATTACACTTTTGGTGGAAAAGCATGGATTTTCATAGGCGACTCTCCTTCAAGTGAGGAACCTGTAGAGGGACTGTTATGGGTTTTAAAGGTTTGCTAACAATACCGCGAGGAAATAGTTTTCTCAATTGAAACACCATGAATTTGACCACAATTTGTGTACATAATTTGAACACATTTAAATCGCTTTTAGCCCTAATGCTTATTTTTAAGTAAATTAACACTAGAACTAATTCCTTAGGACTCATCTATGAAGCATATCTATACGACACTTTTGGGTTTTTCGGTATTATCTGTCGTCGTTTTAATGGCTTGTTCGGATGGCACTGTACTTGAACCTGATAAAATTAAAATTGAACTAGAAGACATAGGCATGGAAGACCTTCGCGAAGATCAACCCTATGCAGGGGCTGGACTTTCTTCAGTCGAAGAAATATCTTCTGTAGCTTCAATCTCATCAGTGACTACCGTCTCTTCAGGCAGAGCGCTTTCGTCAGTCGAAGAAGTATCGTCCAGTGGAGAGGTTTCTTCAGTAGCAGAAATTTCTTCAGTTATATCTACATCGTCTGAAGTAAAAATTTCATCTGTTGCCGAAGTTTCATCATTAGTAGAGGTTTCATCAGTAGCCGAGGTTTCATCAGTAGCAAAGGTTTCATCTTCAAGCTCTGTTGCAACCGCCAATCCTTGTGACGGATTTACAGCATTCAGTGCTGGCTCTACAACCGCAGCAACAGGGTCCAAGTATACCTTTGAAGGAAAATTGTGGGAAGCTAAAAACACTCCTGGTCCTTGGGAAACACCTGCTGAAGGATGGTTTTGGACTCAAGACGCAATTTGCTCCTAAATTAATTTATCCTACTCGAGCTTTATATCAAAAAAGACAGTCACTTAACCCCACTCCCCCACCACTCTTTAGGTTGAGTCGGCTTAGATTTCCTCGTTGTATTCTCTGGATCAAATGTTTCTAGTTCGTCAAAGGCAAGTACATCCATCGGACAACTTTCCACACATGAACTACAGCGAACACATTCCGCATCATTCATAGGGATACCTTTGTTAGCAAAGTTCATCACATCAATACCCATATGACAAACTTTAGTGCAGATGTTACAACTGATGCAGGCCTTCTTATCAGCTACAATTCTGTATCGACTAAATCTAGTCTGAATATGCATCAATGCTGCAAGTGGACACCCAAATCGACACCAAATACGCCCACCCATAAAGAAATAGACTCCCAAGCCTAAAACTCCGGCAAAGAATACATCCACAATCACACTATATGCTCTATCTAGGATCAAATACATATCTGAACCATGCGTGATAGGCATTAATTTAAAGACACTTAAAATCATCGCTACAAGTAGAACAAATTGACCGAGGTTTTCCCATTTCTTGGCTGTGGGTCCATGCGGAGCAAGACTACGATACTCATCGCCTAAACTTTCAGCCATACCACCACAACTACAGATCCAACCACAATACCCCCCCTTACCGAAACGATGAACGATATACCAGAGGATACCAAATGTTTGAATAAATGGAAATATACTCCAGAAAGTGGAAGCACCAAATTGTCCCATATTTAAAGGCCACAAAAGGATAAAACCAAATGAAGTCCATTTTCCTTGAGGAAAAACTTGATTCATAAACGCAGTTCCCTCAAACCCCTTGAGGACCCAATCATATATGTGAAATGGTAATAGGAAAAGGAAAATAACTTGAACAAGGTTGACAGTTAACATCTGAAATCGAATATATTTGGTAGGCTTCACATGAGCTCGACGAGCGCCAAAAAGCATCATCGTGGTGCAATACAAGAAGCTGTACCAATAGGTAGAAGGCTCAGACCATGATGTGTTTTGAGCTAAAAACTCTACTCCATAAAGCCCAGTAAAAAACAAAGCTGACCAGATAAGGTAAGTGTATTTAATCCGGTTCCACATTTTCTCAAAGACTTGTGCAGGGTTTTTAACCACCACAACCACAAACCCAATAATTGAGACAATAGTCAACCACATTCCGACCTGAGCAACACCTTGATTTGCCCAATGAATCTTTTGAGTATTCCCCAAGAAAATCCACATACTCAGCCCAATTAATGACCCTAACTCGAGAAGCCAGGCTTTTTCAAACAGACCATTTTCACTATTAAAATATTTGGAGCGAAGTTTGACCATATTCACTAGAGACATTGTCCCGCTAATACCAAATACTATGAGGCCAAGCCACCCAATAATTGCTAAAGATTGTTCAAAATTCACACTAGAGTTTTGCCCAAATATCTTCGCAGGAAAGGTTAAAATTGATTTAAGGTTTTGGAAAAGACCCGCCAAACCGGTGAGCTTTCCATCCCACAAATCAACACCCACACCTTTTTTACCAAAATAGAGCATTGTGAAGAAACTAAGCATACTCACAAGGTGAACCCACCAAGAGAACCGCTTCTCACCTTCCATTTGAATTTGGGAGTTTTTAAAAAACTGTACAGGTAATTCACGACCAATCATTGAAAATACGACCTCATTTTCAACAGATATTTGATCCGTTTCTTTCCCATTGACGAGCATATTTTTATTCATTTTAAAATGAATCTTAGATTCACTCACTTCTGTAGGCTGACTCCCAAGTAAAGGTTTTATTTTGTCTTCAGCGACCAGCTTTTTCCAAATATTTAAGTTTTCTTCTTTAGGTCGAGCAAATTCATCTTTACGATAAGAATGAGTGACAAGAGCACCTGCTTGTGCCAAGGCTATCACCCCCTCTATAGCACTATCGCCGCCACCTATGACAGCCACATTTTGACCCTCATAAACTGCAGGATCAAACAAACGATTTAATACTTTGGGAAGGTTTTCACCAAGGCAGCCTAATTTTCGAGAATTCCCACTTTTGCCTATGGCTAATAGGACTCTACTTGCTTTAAATGTTTCTATTCCAGTATCAAGCTCTATTAAGCGACCTAGTGATGAGTCCACAATCGCCTTCATTTTATTTATTTTCACACCCGTTTTTATTTTGAGGGGATGTTGTTCAAAAAAATGACGCCACTCTTGAAGTAAATCCTCTTTGACTCCGTCGTGTAGTGGAATTTCACTATTGACATCAAGCTGACTAGGGTGAGTTAATATTGGCTTGGCTTTTGGGAAATTTTCAATCGTATTAAAGATCTGATGACTTTCAATGACGATATAATTTAGGGAGTTTTTTTCACATTCAAGTGCTGCGGCCAGACCAGAAGGCCCGGCCCCTACAATCACTACATCAAATAAATTTGAATCATTATAGGTTGATTGAGGTAACACTTTAAATAGGGGGTCACCAACCCATTCACGAATCCTCTTTGCCCCTGAGTCTACAGCTAACTTTAACAGTGGGATACCAGTCAGGTCTCCAGCTACATAAACCCCTTTTAAGGTCGTCTCGCCTGTACTGGAGAGTACAGGGTATTTTTCCACTAGCCCCACAGGATTACCCTGTTGGAGCCAAGCGAAATATTTCCCTACCAAGGGAGCTTTATACAAATCCATAGGCTACCATAGCATCTGCCACTTTCTTGAATCCCGCAACATTAGCGCCACGAACGTAGTCTATGTGTCCATCTTGGGTTCCGTGATCTACACACTGTTTGTGTATCTTAGCTATGATATCTTTCAATTTATTATCTAATTCTTCACGATCCCAGCTCAATCTCATTGAGTTTTGAGTCATTTCAAGTCCAGAAACAGCAACACCACCGGCATTAGAAGCTTTCCCCGGACTATAGAGTATCTTTGCTTTTTGGAATCTATGAATCGCAGGAAGATCACAAGGCATATTTGCACCTTCTGCGATTAGCATACAACCGTTGGACAGTAATGTCTCAGCATCATCCTCTAAGAGTTCATTTTGAGTCGCACAAGGAAAAGCCATATCAGCTTTTATATGCCAAGGCGTTTTACCTTCAAAGTACTCTCCACCAAACTCTTTAACATATTCTGAAATACGCCCACGCTGCACAGTTTTGAGATTAATCACCCATTCTAATTTCTCCTGAGTGATACCTTCTGCATCATAGATCGCTCCACCAGAATCCGACAATGAAACCACTTTGGCCCCTAGATCAATGAGTTTTTCAGCTGCATATTGTGCTACATTACCTGAACCAGAAACAAGCGCTACTTTACCTTTAAGGTTATCGTTTTTAGTTTTTAACATTTCTTGGGCAAAATAAACAGTCCCATATCCTGTGGCTTCTGCACGGATTAATGAACCTCCAAATGCCAGGCCTTTACCTGTCAATACACCTTGGAAACGAGTTGTCAAACGCTTGTGTTGAGCAAACATATATGAGATTTCTCGTGCACCAACTCCAATATCTCCAGCGGGAACATCACGATCAGGTCCAATGTAATTGGTAAGCTCAGTCATAAATGCCTGGCAAAAACGCATCACTTCTCGATCTGATTTCCCTTTAGGGTTAAAGTCAGAACCACCTTTGGCTGCACCCATAGGAAGTGTCGTGAGGCTATTTTTGAAAACTTGTTCAAAGGCAAGAAATTTCAATACACTCAGTGAAACACTCGGATGAAATCTTAATCCACCTTTGTAGGGACCAATCGCATTACTCATTTGCACACGATACCCCCGGTTAATGCGAACATGACCCTCGTCATCTTCCCAACAAACTCTGAATGTAATGATTCTATCAGGCTCAGTTAATCGTTCTAGGATTCTATGCTCAATATACTGATGATTTTCATTGATGAAAGGTATGACACTCTCTGCCACTTCTTTAACTGCCTGATGAAATTCCTTTTCACCCGGATTTCTTCTTTCAAGGCCGGAAATAAAGGTCGTTATATTCATTTTGTCAGCACTAAAAGGCATAAGAGTCTCCAATGTTCATTGTAGTTGCTATGATATTACGGATATTGGACTCTAGATTCAAGATTTATTTTGCATTTCTAAATATCTATACCAAGCGAGGTGATGAATTGGGTGTTTAATCACCATTGATTTGAATGACTCTTGGACCTCAGCCTCAGACATCAATACGACTTCAATTTCCTCAGTGGGATCCAAGTTTGGCTCTTGAGTCAAGATGACTTTATCCCAAAAATAGATAACCACTTCACCCGTTTGATTAGATGGGTTTACTGGGAATTGACCTAATAAAATGATTGATTTTTCAGAGCTGTAGCCTGTTTCCTCGAGAAGCTCTCTTTTGAGTCCATCTGCAAAGTCTTCATTTGTTTCAATTGAACCAGCGGGGAATTCTAAGCAAATTTCATCAGTACCACGCCTGTATTGTTTTACCAAGACAAACTGATTCTCATTGGTTTTGGCAATCACCATTCCCCATGATCCAGTTTCAAATTTATAAAATGGATATATATCTCCACCACTCTCGGTCTCTAGTTTTTCTTCAATCAGGTTCAACCATTTGTTTTTAATCAATGTTTTTGAAGATAAAAGTTTCCACGGTTTGATCATTAAAAGTCCAATGGTTCAAATATGGCTTTACCATAATTTTTAGAGGTGACGACGTTTAATAAGTAGATAATACTATTGACTTTGGTCATCTTTTTCTTCAAGGCAATAGTTTCTTGGGCACGAGAGATAATCGGGAGCATTCTAAGTAAATCCAGCTTCCACCTATCATCTTCGTAGATGTAAAAATAAACTGGTACTCGGGGTGATTTACTTAACCCCTGACGGCCCTCACCTCCTTCAGTTGACAAAGTCAAAGGCCCAAGTTCTGACTCTTTCATTCTAAAAGCAATCCTCAAAGGTCCTTGAGAGAATATGAACCTTGTGACATCTTTAAATTCTGAACTTTTGAGTGTACCTGAGAGTATTGAGTGACGCAAGCCAAGGATAGTCAATTGCTCATAATATTCTCGACCCTCGAGATCAATACGGTCATCATTCTTCACAGCTTCGATCATTTGACTCAGCCATATTTGAGAGTCATAGGACATTGTATTAAAAATCTTTCTGCCATGAAATTTTCTCACGTTGGCCTTAAACCCCCCAATCATCAATGCAAGATGATTTAATTGAGTTGAGTCAGTTAATTCTTTTGGTTTAAAACCATTTGAAATACCCACTAATTTCTCATCATTCACCGGAAGATCACTAGCACAAGCCACAATAAAAGTAATCAAACTTAAACCAGCCAAACCATGACATATTTTTCTTATTTTGTTCATTAGCGTAATATACCTAAGTGAGATTCAAATGACTGCAGACTTTCAGGCTTACTTAGAGTTTTTTTTACTTGATGAGCAAGAAGCTTTCAAACTTTGTCAAGAGCAGTCTTTCTCAGGTACAGGCCCTGGTGGCCAGCACAAGAATCGCGTTAGGACCGGCATCAGACTGACCCATAAAGTCTTAAAGTTCACTTGTGAATGTTCTCAACACCGCGAAGGTAAAAGAAATAGAAGAGAAGCACTTCGTCTCCTGCGCTTGGCCATAGCCTACAAACACCCATTTACTTTCGATGAACTCCAAGTACATTGGCGCAAACTTCCTCAATCACGGATTAGCACTCAGAACTCCAAATACCCCATTTGGCTGATGTGCGTTGTATCGCTTTGGACAGAGGGTGAATTTGAACTCAAAGGTCTTAAAAGTCAATCACATTGGTCTTCAAGTGCAATATTACGTCAATGCGCTAGAGATTCATCGCTTTGGCAATGGATCCAAACTCACCGCCAAAAGCTCAACTTAAAACCATTTAAATCCCCACTTTAAAAGTATCATTTCCCATTTCAAAATGGCAAAATTGCTACATTTCACACATGATTAAAAATTATCTAAACTTAATTAAATCGCTTTTGGGCAACCAAGATGGATATGCCGAGACACATTATAAGTTTCGTTTCCCTTGGTCCCCTCTCTCATGTCCTTGGCCAGAGATCATCGTAGATGCTCCCTGTCTTGCCATTCAAGGCGCTCAAGTTCCGTTTTGGATAGTCATCAAAGATGCACATCTGTACCCAATTCAAGTTCACCAAGTGACTTGGACCGTATTACATCAAAACTCTAAAGTAAGAACTCAAGGCACTATTGATGTCAATCAAAACTTCAATGAGTGGTTTACTTCTTTCCCTATTGAGATAACTGTAGGTCAGGATGAGGGTGATTATATCATTGATGTTAAAGTGGAAGTTGAAAACACGCGTGGCAAAAAAAGAGACATCCTTAACTGGAATTATCATGGACTCCCCCCTAATAGCCTTGTTGTCACAAGGTTAAAAGAAGCTTTCCCCTACCCTCAAGGTTGGTTTGCCGGCGACCTACATTGCCACACAAATATTTCATCAGATCAAGTTGAGTTTGGTGGCGATCTTAAAACAATGACCCAAGCAGGTCAGTGTGTCGGGCTAGATTTCTGGGCCCCGACAGATCATAGTTATGACTTCAACTACGACAGCAAAGATTACATGGTCCCTATTGACCCGCAAATTAAGTGGAATCAATTAGCCAAAGATATTGAAAACTTGCCCCCTGGACTCCCCACTGTTATACGTAGCGAAGAAGTTTCCGCAGGAAATCATCTGAATGAAAATGTCCATTTTTTAGTTATTGGTAATGAAGATTACATCCCAGGGCATGGTGATGGCGGTAGACGCTGGTTTAATAACAAGCCAGATTTGAGTATCCCACAAGTTCAAGCCACTCGCAAAAGTGGCGTCTGTTTTGCTGCCCATCCTCGAGTCCGAGTCAGCGTGCCAGAAGTCAAGATTTTAAATCGAGGCAGATGGCATGAAGAAGACATTCATGATGGTCTGGATGGATTACAATTTTGGAATGGTGGGCGTGGTTTAAACTTTAAAGAAGGTCGAGCCTTTTGGGTCAAACAACTTCTTAAAGGGAACCAACTTTTACCGATCGCAGGAAATGACGCTCATGGTGACCTCAACCGCTCTAGTGGTGTCAAAATCCCACTTTTTAGCCTTTGGACTAGTCATATTCATAGTTTTGGTCGAGTCAGGACTCTATTCCCGGCTCAATCATCCTCACAAGATGATTTACTTGAAGCAATGCGAGGTGATATCTCTTGTATTACTGATGGACCCTTTGTCAAAATTGAAAATAACTCAATCCAAGCTTTAAGTAACAGTGATTGGGGGCAGTTAACAAAGGTCATTATATTTAAAGGACATTTAGACTCACAAAAAGAAACGAGTGAATTGATTAAAAGCACTAGTTTTCAATGGGAACAACCTTTTGACATGAATGATTGCGATTATATCCGCGTTGAGGTACACACAGACAAAAAGTGCTTTGCATTAAGTTCTGCCTTATTCAAATAGGATTAAAATACGACAATCAGATAGGTTAGACAAATGACTAAAGCGAAAATTGCTTGGCTTCAATACCCTTCTCAAGGTAGCTTTGAGGCAAATCGATCTTTTTATCTTCAAAAAGTGACCGAGTCTGCAAAGCTTGGTGCCGATGTTATCTTTCTTCCTGAATTATTTCTGTGGGACTACTTCCCTATCAGTGAAAAAATTGAGAACTTTGACCTTGCAATTGAGCTTGATCACCCAAGCCTAAAAGCCTTTAAAGATATTGCAGCTCAATTTAAGTGCATCATTCACCTTCCAATTTTTGAAAAAAGAGCACCTGGAATATTTCATAATACTAACCTGACTATTGGCACCCAGGGTGAAGTACTTGATATCTATCGCAAAATGCACATCCCTGATGACCCATCTTTTTATGAAAAATATTATTTCGCTCCCGGTGACCTAGGCTTTCGAGTTATTCAAACTCCCAAACTAAATATTGGTGTGCTCATTTGTTGGGATCAGTGGTTCCCAGAAGCCGCTAGACTCACTGCAATGAAAGGTGCCGACATCATTTATTACCCAACAGCTATTGGTTGGGATGATGAAGAGCCTGAAGATTGTTATGAAGATCAAGTTGATTCCTGGCGGACCATTATTCGGTCTCATGCAATAGCCAACGGAGTCTATACTCTTGCGGTGAACCGAGTGGGTCAAGAATCGCATCTGAAATTTTGGGGCAATAGCCTTCTGACTCACCCAACTGGACGAGTACTCAATATTTCGGGTTTAGAAGAAGGCACGCAAATCTCAGAAATTGAAACTCAAGATATTGAAAACCAAAGACGGGCATGGCCATTTTTTAGAGACCGCCGAATTGAAAATTATGATGGGCTTCTCGAGCGCTGGTACAATTGATTCGGCCTCAGCTGAGGCTTCCGGCTGAATGGGAAGAGCAAAAAGCGACATGGCTGGTCTGGCCTCACAATGTCTTTAATTGGGGACATAAGCTATCCAATATTCGCGACTATTATTTTCGTTTGATTTCTATTCTCTTAAAACACCAAGATGTTCATCTTCTAATATCTGACGAACAGCAACAAATATTTTTTAGCGGCCAGGCTTATCAAAATTTAAATAGAACTTCCACAAAAATACATTTTCACAATATTCTTACAAACACGATTTGGATACGAGATTTTGGTCCGTTTTTTAGAGCGAATAATTCAATCTTTATCACTGGATTTAATTCTTGGGGTAAGAAATTCCAACCTTGGAATCTTGACTCTCAAGTCGCTCAACAAATTTTACAACTCGTTTCAAACCGAAATTTGGCAGGATTTCAATCCACAAGCCATTCACAAACCAATTTAATTTTTGAAGGTGGTGCATTAGAAGTGAATGGACAAGGTATTGGGTTGACAACTGCGACTTGCCTTGACGATTTAAATCGAAATTCTCGTTTTAAAATTTCACAGTTAAAATCAAAGCTTCAAACTGAATTTGGCATTCACCATTTGATTATTCTACCCGACGGTCTCAAGGGAGATCACACCGATGGCCACATTGACAACTTCGCCAGATTTATATCACCAACAATCCTTTTACTTGTCGTCCCTTCAGACCCACATGATCCAAATTTTGAAGGTATGATGCTGAATTATCTTATTTTAAGAAAGCAACTTCCTGAAATTGAAATTCAAATAATCCCACCAGTCCCTCCTCAAAATACAGATGATACAATTATCCCAAGGTCTTATGCAAATTTCATCTTTGTTAATGGAGCACTAATTTACCCAAGCTATCATGACCCAATATCCGAGCTTACTTTTAGATCAATACTCGAAAAACACCTTCCAAATAGAGAAATCATAGGAGTCCCCTCTGAGCTATTAATTTCAGAAGGTGGCTCTTTACATTGTATGACCAAAAACCAATAAAGGCTCCAATAAAGATTTTTGCTTAGGAAAGTTTGTTTTTGAAGTCGGTATAAGTAAATTCACGAAGGACTTCAATGGAGTCATCCTTATTTAATAAAACAATTGCTGGATGTTTCACCCCATTAAATGTTGTGCTTTTTACCATCGTATAGTGTAGCATATCATCAAAAATAATTATATCACCCACATTTAATGGATGATCAAACGACCATTCACCCATGACATCACCTGCTAGACAGCTAACACCACCAATACGGTATGAATACTCCTTTTCACCGGGTAAGTATCCACCTATTATTCCAGGACGATAAGGCATCTCTAAGATATCTGGCATATGACAAGTCGCCGACACATCGACAATAACATTACCTCGCTCGTTTTCAATCACATCTAACACTTCACTGACAAGCCAACCAGAATGGACGGCGATAGCCTCACCAGGCTCTAGATAGACTTCTACTTGATGTAGTTTAGAAAAGTCCTGAATCACTTGAATTAACAAGTCTCTATCATAATTATCATGTGTAATATGATGACCACCACCAAAATTCACATATTGAACTTTACTCAATACGTCTGCCCATTCATGAGACACTTTGTCTAAAATTTTTTTCAATTCATTAGCACCTTGTTCGCAAAGTGCATGAAAATGTAGACCTTCTAACTTTTTAAATTGATCAGATTCATCAAAAGCTTGGCCCTCTAGTAAATCATCAAAGTCTGACCTTAAGACACCTAAACGACTTTTAGGCGAACAAGGGTCATAGAGCTCAACATCAGCCTGTGAAATTTCGGGATTTATTCTGAGACCATATGAACAATTCTCCACAAAGAAAGGTGACAAACTATCCCATTGTGAAATAGAATTCAAACTTAAGTGATCAGATATTTCACTGAGTTCAATAAATTCGTCGACTTTGTAAGCTGGAGAGTATGAATGTATTTCACCCTGGAAAAACTCTTGCCCTAACTTAGCTTCCCAAATACCACTTGCACAAACTCCATTTAAGTATTCACTCACAATTGAACCCAAAGAGTGCATAGAAAAAGCCTTCAATGCTAGTAAGATTTTTGCCCCAGAAGTATCCGCAATAGATTTTAATATTTCCAAATTTTTTCGTAACAATAATTCAGAAACGACAAAGCTTGGAGAAGGCATCTTTTCAATGTGTTCTTTTGTCAAAAAGGTGCCAACACTTGAATGTCTATTATCTAGCTCCATGGTAAATCATTTTCCATGATATGCCAAGGAAGTCCATTTAATTTCAATTGTTCCATAAATGGGTCGGGGTCCATTTGTTCCATATTAAAAACACCCTCATCTTTCCATTTACCTTGAAGCATCATCATGGCACCTATCATCGCAGGTACTCCTGTTGTATACGAAATCGCTTGAGATCCGACTTCTGCAAAACAACTTTCATGGTCACAGATGTTATATATATAAATTGACTTATCCAATCCATCTTTTTTACCGCGAATGATATTCCCAATACAAGTGCGCCCCTTCGTTGATTTACCTAGATCACCAGGATTAGGTAGGACTGCTTTTAAAAACTGCAATGGAACAATTTCTTCTCCATTATAAACAATCGGGTCAATACTAGACATTCCAATATTTTGAATAACCTCTATGTGTTTTAAATAATTAGGCGAAAAACTCATCCAAAACTGAGCTTTTTTAATCGTAGGAATATGTTTAGTCAGAGATTCTAACTCTTCATGATACATTCGATAAACTTCATAGTTCCCCACCTTCTCTGGGCATTCAAAGCTCTGATGTAAAGACATTGTATCACTTGTGACAAACTGACCATTTTCCCAATGACGACATTCTGCAGTCACTTCACGGATGTTAATTTCAGGATTAAAGTTAGTGGCAAAATGTTCAGCATTATGGCCTCCATTGACATCGATAATGTCAAGATATTGAATTTCATCAAAATAATGTTTCAAACCATATGCAGTAAAAACATTAGTGACACCAGGATCAAACCCTGACCCCAACAAGGCCATCAATCCACGTTCTTTAAACCGTTCTTGATACGCCCACTGCCAATGGTACTCAAACTTAGCATTATCGATAGGTTCATAGTTTGCTGTATCTAGATAGTGAACACCACATTCAAGACAGGCATCCATGATGGTCAGATCTTGATATGGAAGAGCTACATTAATGACAAGCTTAGGCTTGTGTTTGTTAAATAAATCTACAAGTTCAGAGACCTTGTCGGCATCAACTTGCGCCGTTTGAATATCCATTCCAGTATTATTTTTCACCGATAAAGCAATGGCATCGCATTTAGATTCGGTTCTAGATGCCAGGATAATTTCGCTAAAAATATTTTTATTCAATGCACATTTATGAGTAACCACTGAACCCACTCCACCAGCTCCTATAATGACTATTTTTGACATTTTAATTCCTCTCGAAATAAGTATAGCCTTCAAGTCCAACTTGATAAGCTTTTTTTATGATACGTGATTCATCAATACTCACGGCGCCAGATTGAACTGATTTATCAACAAAATGATTAAATCTTTCACTCAATTTAATTGAATCATATTCAACGTAACTAAGAACATCTTGCACACTATCGCCTTCAATTTGACCTACGATATTATATTCATCTTGATCAGTAATCTCAATAGTAACGACATGTGTATCGCCGAGTAAATTATGCAAATCCCCCAAAGTCTCTTGATAGGCACCCACGAGAAAAACTCCTAAATAATACTCTTCATCTTTTTTCAATTTGTGGACCGGGAATCCCAATTCAGATTGATTTAAAAAAGTATCTAACTTACCATCACAATCACAAGTAATGTCACTGAGGATTGCTCGTTCCATCGGTCGCTCATCCAAGCGATGAATTGGGACAACAGGCAGTACTTGATCAATTGCCCATACATCCGGTAAACTTTGGAAAAGACTAAAATTCCCATAGTAGACATCCATCGGGACACGTCGATGCTCGTGAAGTACTTCAGGGATCTTATCAATATCTATCGCTTGTAAAATTTTAGCTAGTCTTGACATAAAATGCCAATAAATTGATTCGCCCTCGCCGCGTTCCCTTAAATTCATCGTATGATGTTTAAAGGAATCCTCTATTTGAGCTTTTAAAAAAGAAGCCTCATTATATAATTCATGAAAATTATCTGTGTTTAGGGCTTCATTGATATTTCGAAGCCTAACTATAGTCTCTTTATTTGAAGGTAAATCAGGTATTTTCGGCAATTCAGAATGATTGTGTTGATCGAGTATATTGAAGATTAATACAGACGAATAAGCAACAGTAGCTCTTCCTGATTCTGTCACGATGATTGGTTCGGCAACCCCTGTATTATCGAGCCCACTTTTAATTTCGTAGACAATCACATCACAATACTCTTCGAGGGTATAATTCCTTGAATTTGGATTATTAGAGAGAGAACCATCATAATCTACTCCCAATCCTCCACCAAGGTCTAGAATTTTCATATCAGCACCTTCTCTAGCTAAGTCACGATATATGAGAGTAGCCTCTTGGACGCCAGACCGAATTTGATTGATATCCGGAATTTGTGAACCCAAGTGATAGTGAAGCATATTTAAAAGATGAAGTTTATTCTGAGATTTTAATTGATCCACTACTTCAATCACTTGAGAAGCGGTTAATCCAAAAACACTCCTATCCCCAGATGATTGAGCCCACGTACCTGAAGTTTGAGTTGACAACCTCATTCTCACGCCAAAGGAGGGTTCTACATCAATTAGCTGAGCTTGTTTAAGGATTAAATCTAGTTCGGATTGCATTTCCAAAACAAAAACCACATTCATTCCTATTTGTTGGGCATAAAGCCCCAAATCAACAAACTCGCGATCCTTATAACCGTTGAGAATAAGAAGGGCCATTGGATCATCTAAAAATGACATTGCAGCAATAAGCTCGGCTTTAGAGCCCACTTCAAGGCCATGATGGAATTGTTTCCCAAAACCTGCAATATGAGCGACAACATGCTGCTGTTGATTCACTTTAATTGGGAAGACGCCTTTATACTGGTTTAAATATCCACGTCTCTCAATTGCTTCTTGAAATGATTTGTGTAAGTACCTAATTCTTTCATCTAAAGTATTAGCAATACGCAACAAAACAGGCATCTCATGCCCACTAGAAACCAGATTTTCAATCACTTGATGGATTGAAACTGAAGAAGGTTTTTCAGTGAGACTAGTATTAATATGAACCAAACCGTCAGATTGGACTCCAAAATGACCTTCGCCCCACTTTTTAACATTATAGAGTTCTTCAGCTCGTTCCGAGCTCCAGTTTATCATAGTTTCCCCACAATTTTGGTAGCCGTCAAATTTAGCTCAATCTATAGTGATTTTAAATAATATACTTGATAGTTTTATTAATTTTTTGATCATTCAATGAATTGGAATCACACAAGGCAGAGGAACGACTTAATATATCATCCAAGTATCAATAAAACCTTAGAAATACCTAAACCTAGCCCTATCGATGTCAATTTCAAAGAAGATGGTGATCATATTTAACTACTTTTATGCCACTTGAGAGGATTATAAATTAGTCTTGATTTCGAACAATTAGCCCGGGTGATTATCTTTGCACTTTTTTGAAAAATTTTGGCAATTACTCTACGCAGCCATTGCACTTCTCATTTTAGTGAGCCTTGGTTTGAGTCATATTATCAATCAAAAGAGTGCGAATGATTTAACCAATAATCGCATAATTCAAGACAATTATGACACACTCCTCAGCCGTGTCATGACTATTGAGGCTTCTTCTGTCAAGCTGACTTATGTCGCTCAAATGATTAGTTTACCTAATCGTGAAAACCTACATCAAACCAAGAAGACATTTGATACTCATTTTGATTTAGGTCTAAACCAAGTGGATCAAATCCAAATACCAGCAGAAGACAAAGTCAAACTCCAAAAATATTTACAGCTAATCAATCGTGAAGTACATGAATTGTACAATGAACAACTTGATACTGATCAACATCAAACCATAAACAATGTGGACTATATTGGTAAGTTCAAACATCATAAGGTTACCCACTTAATTAACAGTCTAACAATGATATTTACTGATTTAACTTCATATATCCAATTCAAAAAATCCACTTCCAATGAAATCGCTGAAATGAAATTATTAAAAAATGAACTCCAAAGATATCGCCTTGAATGGTTGGTTCTTATAGCGATTTTTTTAGGGTTGTTTTTAGCGATCATTCTACATTTTAGATTTAGACGAACCCAGATAATCCAACAAAAAGCATTCTTAAAAGAAAAGGAAATGATTAAATCAAGGAGCGACTTTGTTTCCAACATTTCCCATGAACTCAGAACACCACTTAGTGGAGTTATAGGAGCTATAGATCTCATGAGAGACACTGAGTTAGATGAAGAACAAATGGATTATGCAATGGTAATTGAAACTGCAGGCCAAGGTCTTCTTGGCATCATTAATGATTTACTTGATTTCTCAAAAATTGACTCAACCAAGCTTCATCTTGAAATCGTTGAGTTTAATTTACATGATACGATTTTAGATACTTTGAAACTTCTAAATTTCAAATTAGCAGCCTCGGATATTCGAATATTATTTGATTATTCTCCTCAACTATCTACTCATTTCATGGGTGACCCTACTCGAATAAAACAAATTATCAACAACCTTGTTGGGAATGCCATTAAGTTCACTCAGAAAGGTCATATTGAGATACGGGTAAGCCCATCAACTCTTGACAAATCAGAGCTTGCGATTGAGGTCGAAGACACGGGGATTGGTATACCATTAAACGCAATAGACAAGATATTTAAAAGTTTTGAACAAGTTGATAGTTCGACTACAAGACAATACGGTGGCACCGGCCTCGGGCTCTCAATCGTTCAAAAAATTACTGATTTATTTCATGGTAAATTATCTGTAATAAGTACGGAAAAAAAAGGTTCAATATTTTCTTTAACTCTCCCCCTCAAGCCGGTCAACATAGGCAAATTACCATTTAAAATAGCTCCAACTCAAAACAGCAATCAGACTGTTTTAGTTCATAGCTCATATACTTTTGAATTATCAAAATTACAAAAATTCACATTTGAAGCAGGCCATACTCCATTCCCTTCATCTTGCGTAGATTCCTTACTCAAAAGTTACAAATCAGTCAAACCATTTAAAGTTATACTAAGTTTAAGTTTCTCTGAAATCCAAAGTGAAAAGATGAAAACTGCCTTACAATATATGCAAATACAGTCAACTCCTGTTACTCTTATTGTCCACCCAGAAAACCATGCTCTTAAATCTGAATATCAGCTGAATATGGTATATACACCTATTAGTAATATGACATATTTAAATATTTTTAAAAGTATTGATCACGAGAGTAGAAGAATTATTGAATCCTTATTAACTCCTGAACAAGTCAAAGTCAATTCTTTAAAAAAAATTCTCATTGCTGATGATAATGCCCTCACCCGAATGATTATGAGAAACTTACTTTCAAAGGCAGGTTTCCAAATATTTGAAGTAAATGATGGGCATCAGGCGATTAGCTCTATTCAAAACAACCACCCCGATCTGGTATTGATGGATTTTCAAATGCCTCGAATGACTGGGCATGAAGCAACAAAAGCCATTAGAGATGATCTCAATTTAACAAGTCTCCCTATCATTGGGCTCAGTGCTAAATTAATAAGCAAAGATGAAATGGAACATCTTAAAAAGCAAGGCTTTGACGGATACATATCCAAACCACTTAAGAAAGAAGACTTCTTTAGGGAAATAATTAAACACTTGTAGTTTTTTTAATTCATTCAATTTTTCAAAACCACCTCCGTTCGCGTCAATCTCAACGACCAAATACTTACTAGAGATTTAAAGGAAACATGATGTCTATAGATCAAATCCCATCATTGGTTGAAAAACTGACTCAAGCCAATGCAGCATATTACCAAGGGCTACCCACCAACTTAACTGACCAAGAATTTGATCACCTTATGTCACATTTGATTGAATTAGAATCAAAATATCCAGAACTTAAAAGCTTAAATTCTCCCTCACAAAGAGTGGGCTCTGACCTATCATCTCATTTTGCCAAACACGCTCATGAATTCCCGATGTTATCAATTTCTAATACCTATAATAGTGATGAACTTTTCGAATTCACCTCAAGTATTTTGGAGAAATTTTCAAATGCAGAATTTCTTGTGGAGCAAAAAATAGATGGAGTCAGCTTAAGTATCATCTATGAAGATGGCGTCTTTTCAAAAGCGATTACACGTGGAGATGGCTCAAAAGGAGATGTGGTTTCTGAAAATGTCAAAACCATCTTAGATATACCGCTGCTTATCCCGCATGCGCCCCCTGGTCGACTTGAAGTCCGAGGTGAAGTTTATATGCTCAAATCAGATTTTGAACAATTAAACCACATCCTAAAGTCTCAAGGGGCTAAGGAAATGCAAAACCCGCGTAATACCACAGCCGGGACCATTAAAATGAAATCATCCAAAGCCGTAGCCAAAAGAAAGCTACGATTTTTTGCGTTTTCTATCCCTCATCAAACAACGATGGACCTTCACTCTGATAATATAAAGCAATTATCCATTTGGGGTTTTCCAACGGCTCCCAATCTTTTAACCTCTAGTCCAAACGCAATATTTGAGCATATTCAAGAAATTGACAAATCCAGACCTACACTGGCTTATGAGATTGACGGTGTTGTGATTAAACTTAATTCCACCGCCCAACAGCGATTATTAGGTAACACATCTAAAAGTCCTCGTTGGTTAGTTTCTTATAAGTTTCTGGCAGAAAAAGCCTTGGCTCAAATCCTGAGTATTGACCTTCAGGTAGGAAGAACAGGTGCTATCACTCCAGTTGCTAATCTGACTCCAGTCTCCTTAGCCGGAACCACAGTCAAACGCGCAACACTTCATAATTTTGAAGAGATTCAACGCCTAGGTATTCACTTTGATGATTTTGTTTGGATTGAAAAGGGTGGCGAGATCATCCCCAAAGTTATTGAGGTTGAATTAGATAATAGAGCCCCCGATGCCAGCCCAATCTCTGTACCCACACACTGCCCCACTTGTGACTCAAAGCTAATTCAGATCGAAGGAGAAGTCATACTACGCTGTGAAAACCTTCATTGTCCAGATCAAGTACAAAGAGCATTTGAGCATTTTGTCAGTCGCGAGGCTATGAATATTGACCATATTGGTCCTGCACTTATTGAGCAACTCATTGAGCAACTGCACATTCAATCACCTTCAGACCTGTTTAAACTTGAATTAGATGGGCTGCTGTCACTTGAACGTATGGCTCTTAAAAGTGCATCAAATATTTTGGCTTCGATTGAAAATTCCAAATCCAATAATTTAGATCAACTCCTTCATGGCTTAGGGATTCGCCACGTAGGTCGAACTGCCTCAAAGAACATTGCAAAGTCTTATAAATCGATTCAAGCAATCATGGAGCTAACAATTGATGAGTTAATTGACACCCCTGAGATCGGTGGTAAAATTGCTCAGAGTGTTTATGACTATTTCCAAACACCAAGTGCTCTTAAGGAAATCAATCAATTAACTCATCTAGGTTTGAATATGAGCTTCAACTCAAGTGAAATAGAAATTAAAGCTTTTAGTTCTAAAACTTTTGTAATTACAGGAACTCTCAATCAAATGGATCGCTCGAGTGCCAAAAAACTCATTGAGAATGCAGGTGGTAAGGTCAGTTCGTCTATTAGTGCCAAAACGGACTTTTTGTTAGCTGGTGAGAAAGCTGGCTCAAAACTGAAGAAGGCCGAAACTCTCGGAGTTAAAATTCTAAATGAAGATGATTTGAAAGAAATGTTAAATAGCTAAAACTTTTTCACCTTTTAGCTTGACGTTCATTTCGTTCTTAATATATTTGGGTCACATTCGTAAGGGTGTGATACGCGAAATTAGCTCAGTTGGTAGAGCATCACCTTGCCAAGGTGGAGGTCACGGGTTCGAGTCTCGTATTTCGCTTATAGCTAAAGCACTTAATATTTATATTAAGTGCTTTTTTTATGGCCAAACATCTCTTTTTTTATGGCCAAACATCTGATACCTGTGCGATGATTTGAGCTGTTGCAAGCTATTCAACAATACATAGGCCGATTTCCCAAAGTGATTGAATATTTTCATGTACAGTCCAATTAAAAAACCCACTTTCTTCAGTTTACCCCGTCATTGATATCAAGACCGCTTTACCCTAAAATCTCTCATTTAATCACAAACCAAGTATATCTCGATAATCTCCACGAGGGCTTCGATATTTAAAAAAAAGTAGCTGTAGACTTTGAGTTACTGTGACGCGGCTATATATTCGATTTTCCTTAGCCATAACCTCAATTTTGATTGCTTGTATTATATCAAAATTTTATTTTATATTACATTCAAGACACTCAAAATGAGACAAATAGTGAAATCTTTAGCTGAAATTAAAATAATTATCACTGGTGGTACGCTGGATAAGAGTTATAATCAAATCACTGGTGAATTAGCCTTTGAAAATTCTATAGTACCAGAATTAATTCAACATGCTCGATTTCAAAACAAAATTCAAATTGAGACTCCGTTTTTAATTGATAGTTTGGAGATGACTGAATTACATCGTAACCAGTTGATCCGATGTATCAAGAATAGTTCTCAAACCAAAATTCTCATCACCCATGGAACAGATACTATCATTGAAACAGCGCAGGTTTTAGAAAATTTCAATGATAGTGCCGATAATCTCAGCAAAAAAACAATTATACTCACAGGAGCAATGGTGCCGGCTAGAGTTGTTGGCTCTGATGCTGAGTTTAATCTAGGTGCATCAATGTTGAGCTTAAATAGCTTAGAATCTGGAGTATATATGTGCTTTCAAGGCCAAATATTTAATCCAAAGGACTGCATTAAGGACAAATCACTGGGACTATTTAAAAACAAACTAAGTCAAAACTAACGAGTGAATAATCATGAAGAAAAAAAAGGACTTCAAAAGAAGTCCTTTTTTAACCAAATCTGATCTAATACTATTTCACTTCAACCGTGATACTCGTCGTCAATGGCTTGGCGTGAGGAACATGAGAACCATTTGCAAAAAGCATGGTCAATTTATGCTTCCCCGGCTTGAGCTCAACTGTCGCTGTTTTTTGCCCGCCACCATAATGAATATGTGTCTCATCACTAGGTACAGGTGATTTAAAATCAATCGTATCTACATTAATTAATAAATGATGATGACCAGATAATTCAACCACATTACCAGCTTTAGCTACTTCCATCCCTTCAACACCAAATTCAACTGTTAATGGTGAGGTAACCACATCACCGTCTTTTAGATTTTTAAAGAAGACTCTTGCTTCAGCTTGGGTCAGGGAAGGCTCTACTTTTTTAGCCATCACCTTTTGGATAACTTCTTCTTTCGGCTTAGGTGCTGAAACTGTCTTTTTCTCTTCATAACATGCAATGAATCCTGTGCAAATAGCGCTGATAAGCATTGTTTTGATTAATAATTTCATAAATTTCTCGTAGGTTAAGTTTTACAACAAGTTAATAAAGTACATCAAGTCAGTCATATATTCATTTTAATAAAAAGGACTTCAATAAAATCAAACTCTGGCAACCTTACTCATTCACATCTCATTTCCCAGCTCGATACAATACCTCAGACTAGACAAAAAGAACAAATTTGTATACAAAAGACACTCAACCCTAACCCAACAACATATCTTCTATTATACATAGCTATTAGATATATTTTGTTTTATCAAATAATAAGTTACATTAGTCTGTAAATATTTCACCCCAGCTCATGAGGGACTTATGTCAGATAATTTAGACTACCTGGATTATACATCTAGCGAATATTTGGATAGTATGTACGAAACCTACAAATCCAACCCTGAGGAAGTTGAGCCGCAATGGCGTAAATTTTTCGAAGGTATGGATTTTGCCATGGCAAAAAACCCTCTACTTCCAAATGATGAATCAACTCAAGTTGAAAATTCAACCCATAGCTTACCCGAGATTGCGATTCAAAAACAAATTGGAATCATGAAGTTAATCAATGCGTACCGTTCACGCGGTCATTTGGTTGCTGAAAACAACCCCATTCGCCCGCGCTCAGACCACAAACCACGCCTTTCTCTTGAATACTTCAATTTATCTGAAGCCGACATGAATACTAAGTTTGCTGCAGGTCGTGAACTCGGGCTTGGGCTTGATGCAACTCTATCTGACATATTAGGTTTTCTTAAAGAGACATATTGCCGAACGATTGGTGTAGAATTCATGCATCTTCGCAAAACGGAAGTCATGCTCTGGCTTCGTGGCAAAATGGAATCGTGTAAAAACTACCCTAATTTTGACCTTGAAAAAAAGAAGAAAATCCTTCACAAGCTCAATGAAGCTGAAGTTTTTGAAACTTTTATCCACACAAAATACCTAGGACAAAAGCGTTTCTCACTTGAGGGTGGAGAGGTTCTTATCCCTGCACTAGATGCGATAATTGAAAAGGGGGCAGAACTTAATTGTAAACACTTTATTATCGGTATGGCTCACCGTGGCCGCCTGAATGTTCTTGCAAATATTCTTGGCAAAACTTATGAAGATGTTTTCTCAGAATTCGAAGACTTTGCAGATCTTCAGGTACAAGGCTCGGGTGATGTTAAATACCACAAAGGCTATTCTACAATCCGTAATATCGGTGGAGAAGATGTCAAGCTCACTTTGGCTTTTAATCCATCTCATTTAGAAGCGGTCAATCCTGTTGTACAAGGTATGGCAAGAGCCAAGGCTGAACAATGGTTTGACAATGACTACACCAACATTTGTCCCATTATCATACATGGTGATGCTGCAATTTCTGGACAAGGCGTAGTCTATGAACAACTACAAATGTCTCACCTTCCAGGGTACGAAGTAGGTGGTTCAATCCACATTGTTGTGAACAACCAAGTTGGATTCACTACACACTTTAAAGATGGTCGCTCAACAATTTACTGTACTGATGTCGCCAAATCAACATTTTGTCCCGTGATTCACGTCAATGGTAATGACCCCGAAGCTGTTGTTTATGCCGTAGAACTAGCCATTGAATTCCGTCAAAAGTATCAACGAGATGTATTTATTGAACTTGTTGTTTACCGCAAACATGGCCACAATGAAACTGATGAACCACGATTTACTCAACCACTTATGTACAAGATGCTTGATAAAATCAAATCTCCGCGTGAGCAATATTCTGAACATCTGCACAATTCTGGTATGCTTGATTCTAAACTTGCAGCTGAAATGCAAAAAGAATTTAAAACGATGTTGCAAGAACGCTTGGAGCGTGCCAAAGAAAGCCAAAAGGCTTCTGCTGTATCCTCATTACAATCAAAATGGGGTGGATTTAGATTTTCAAATAATCGTGACTTCGCAGAATCACCTGAGACTGGCGTTGACCTCATGCGCCTCAAACAAGTAGGTGGGGCTCTTCATTCTATCCCCGAAGGTTTCAAACCAATTAAAAATATTTTGCGTCAAATGAAAGCACGTCAAAAGATGGTGGAATCTGGTCAACTCGACTGGGCGATGGGAGAGCTCTATGCATATGGTTCTTTACTATTAGAAAACCACCCAGTTCGTGTTTCCGGTCAAGATGTTCAACGTGGAACCTTCTCACATCGCCACGCTGTAGTTAAAGACGAAAACACTGAAGAACACTTCATAAATCTCAACAACATTTCTGATAACCAATCAAAACTCTATATCTACAACTCATTATTATCTGAGTATGCGGTTCTTGGTTTTGAATATGGTTATTCATTAGCTACTCCAAGACGCCTCACTATTTGGGAAGCTCAGTTTGGGGATTTCTCAAATGGTGCACAGATTATTATTGACCAATTTTTAAGTTCAGCTGAATCAAAATGGCAACTTTCTTCTGGTCTTGTCATGCTTCTTCCTCACGGTTACGAAGGTCAAGGACCTGAGCATAGCTCAGGTCGTATGGAACGTTTTTTGCAGCTTTGTGCTGAAGACAACATCATCGTAGCAAACTGTACCACACCAGCTAACTTCTTCCACATCATGAGAAGACAGATAAAATGGGAATTCCGTAAGCCTCTGATTGTGTTTACACCTAAGTCACTTCTTAGGCATCCTGAATGTGTTTCTCGTGTTGAAGATATGGGACCTGGAACTACTTTCCTTGAAGTCATTGACGACCCTACTGTTACCAATAATGCTGCAATTAAGAAAGTAATTTTGTGTACTGGTAAACTTTATTACGAGCTCAAAAAAGAACGTGATGAACGAAAAGAAAAGGATGTCGCTATCGTTAGACTCGAGCAGCTCCATCCACTTCCTAACAAACAAATTAAAGAACTCGCTGAGAAATATTCTGAATGTAAAACATGGATTTGGGCACAAGAAGAGCCACAAAACATGGGTGCATGGGATTTCCTCAGTCGTAATTTTAAAGGCCCACGCCTCAAATGTGTTTCACGTAAAGCTTCTGCCTCGCCTGCAGAAGGCTCTGCAAAGGGACATAGAACCTACCAACGTGAACTCATTGAAAAGTGTTTTAACTAAAGAGAGAATTTATCATGGCAAAAGATATTATCATACCCTCTGTCGCTGAATCTATTACTGAAGTAATGATTGCAGAATGGCTTATTGAAGATGGTGAATACGTTGAGATGGATACTCCTATATGTACCATTGAAACAGACAAAGCAAGTATGGACATCGCTGCGGAAGTTAGCGGAGTTTTACACATCTCGGCTGCTGAAGACGAAGTCATTCAAGTCGGTGGTGTTATTGGCTCACTAGATGAGTCTGCGACTCAACCAGCTGCCGCGGCTACATCAAAATCTAGCGCAGCAAGTGAAGACTCAGCTAAAACAATGGCAGCTCCAACTGCAGGTAATTCAAATTATGCCGCAGGACACCCAAGCCCCGCTGCATCAGTCATCTTAGACTCAAAAGGAGTTCCGACTTCTGATGTACAAGGGTCGGGCAAAGATGGTCGCATTACAAAAGCGGACGCTCAAGCCGCAACTGCAGCTTCAACGCCTGCAGCTATCGCTCCTGCAAAATCTATAAAGGCATCTGACACGGTTGATCCTTCAGCGACTCAAACAAGACAAAAAATGTCTATGCTACGTCGTAACCTCGCTAAACGCTTGGTATCTGTCAAAAACGAAACGGCAATGCTGACAACATTTAATGAAGTAGACATGTCAGCTATCATGGATATTCGCAAAAAATACAAAGATGCCTTTAAAGCCAAACACGAAGTCGGTTTGGGCTTCATGTCATTCTTTACCAAAGCCGCATCTCTTGGTTTACAAGAATTCCCAATGGTCAATGCGATGGTTGATGGCAATGAAATCGTGATAAATCATCACAACAATATCGGAATTGCCGTATCAACGCCTAAGGGTCTAGTTGTTCCAGTACTTCGTCAAGTTGAAAACATGGGTTTTGCTGATATCGAAGGCACGATCATGGACTTTGCACTTAAAGCAAGAGCAAACAAAATTTCTATTGATGATATGCAAGATGGAACTTTCACAATCACAAATGGTGGAGTATTTGGCTCAATGCTTTCAACTCCCATCATTAATCCACCTCAATCAGCAATACTTGGAATGCACAATATCGTGCAGCGGCCAGTTGCCGTCAACGGCGAAGTTGTCATTCGTCCAATTATGTACTTAGCACTCAGCTATGACCACAGAATCATTGATGGCAAAGAGTCTGTATCATTCCTCAAAATGATGAAAGATATCTTAGAAGACCCTTATCGTTACTTCTTAGGATTATAGGTAGAAAATATTATGAGTCAATATGATTTAGTTGTTATCGGGTCAGGACCTGGTGGATATGTAGCGGCTCTCAGAGCTGGGCAATTAGGCCTCAAAACTGCACTTGTTGAAAAATGTTCTGAACTTGGTGGAACCTGCTTAAATGTCGGTTGTATTCCATCAAAAGCACTTCTTGATTCTTCTGAGCATTATCATAATGCAACTCAGAATTTCGATGTTCATGGGATCAAAGTTGGCAAAGTTCAACTTGATTGGGCCAAGATGATGGAACGCAAGAACAATGTTATTGCTCAAACGACACAAGGAATTGTGGGGCTTTGTGCCAAAAACAAAATAGATGTCATTCACGGTCTTGCAAGCTTCAAAGATGCAAACACTATTGAAGTCAAAGGTGAAGATGGGACACAAGAAGTCAAAGCTTCTAAGTTTATCATCGCAACCGGCTCAAAACCATCAAGTTTGCCCAACATTGATATCGATAGAAAACGCATCATCACTTCTACTGAAGCCCTCGCTTTAAAAGAAGTTCCTAAGCACCTGATCGTTATTGGTGGTGGAGCTATTGGACTTGAAATGGGGTCTGTTTATGCGCGCCTTGGCTCCAAAGTGACCGTGGTAGAATACATGGATACAATTATCCCAACTATGGATAAAGATTGCTCTAAAGCATTAACTCGTTCTTTGAAAAAAATCGGCATTGAATTTAAAATGAAACACGCTGTATCTGCGGCTAAAGTTGTCAAAAACAAAGTCACAATCACAGCTACCGACCTCAAGAAAGACATAGAAGCCAGTATTGAAGGTGATTATGTTCTCGTAGCAACCGGACGCAAAGCCTTTACAGATGGTCTCGGTCTTGAAAACATCGGCGTCACTCTTGATGCGCGAGGTAAAGTCTCAGTAGGACCTCAACTAGAGACTAGTGCCCCAGGAGTCTACGCAATTGGCGATGTCATCGAAGGCCCTATGTTGGCCCACAAAGCTGAAGAAGAAGGCGTAGCCGTTGTTGAAATGCTCGCAGGACAACCTTTCCACCTCAATCGTGACTTAATTCCAGGTGTTGTATACACTTGGCCAGAAGTCGCTGCGGTTGGTTCTACAGAACAGGAGCTCAAAGCTCGTGGTCGTCAGTTCAAATCAGGCAGTTTTCCATTTAAAGCTTCGGGCCGCGCTCGTGCTGCGGAAGAATCAGATGGTTTTGTCAAAGTACTCGCCGATAAAGAAACAGATGAAATACTTGGAGTTCACATGGTTGGGCCACGTGTCGCTGACATGATTGGTGAAGCTGTTGTAGCTATGGAGTATAGGGCTTCAGCTGAGGACATCGGTAGAATCATACACGCTCACCCCACATTTAGTGAAGCGCTTAAAGAAGCAGCACTCGCTGCAACTGATAACCGAGCGCTACATATGTAATCAATAAATTAAAGCCTCTTCATTTCGAAGAGGCTTTAATTTATGTTTTTAATCAGTCAACCATCTTGCGATTTCATACATAAGTTTTCAATCATTTGCACCTGATTAAATAAAAAATTACTCCGCAAAAAAAATCATTTTAAATCTCTAGAAATCTTGACTCATTTATCTAAATTATGTTGACATTCGGAATGTGGCTCAGTCTGGTAGAGTACTTGGATGGGGTCCAAGTGGTCGTTGGTTCGAATCCAATCATTCCGACTTAAAGCCGTCTCTTTATTGAGGCGGCTTTTTTTATTTATAAGGTGTAGTCGTCAATATCATGTCTTTTGCTTAAATCGAATTCCCAATCTGTTTTCATATTTTGATATCCCTTTAAGGCTGTGGCAAATTGAAATCGTTCAAATCGTTCATCGACTTTAAAAGAATGAATAGCCGAGAACAAAGTACTTCCCGTAGTTACCAAATCATCAACGATTACGACGTTCCTCAAGTTTTCAAAACCCTTTACACGTATGAAAATACCTTCAGAAACTTTTTCTCTATCCCCTTTCCCCATAGATGTTAATGATTGATTTTCCTTGGGTCGTTTTAAAGCATGACACACTGAACCCCCAAATACTTTACTCAGTTCAAGTGCAACAAGTTCAGCTTGGTTCATCCCTCTATCCCTCAACCTGGTCCAATGCAAAGGAATGGGGACCCAATTAACATCACTCAAACAATTAAATAACTCAACAAATTCATTGCCTTGAGTTTGGAGTATTTGTAATTCTTTATTGAGTCCATATATAATCAACTCCTTAAAAAGTGTCGGTGACTGTTGATATTTACAACTTTTCAATGCCAGGCCACCCAGTGTATTCATCTCCATGATGGCAATCCCAGTGCTGTCATCTATTGAAAACAAATCACTTAACCTTCTGACTTCAAAATTGGATAGACAAACAACACAAATTCCAAAGAATTTATTTTCAAATCGTTCACAGAAAAAACATTTTGAATTTAAATGAAAAAACCTCATAGTCGTTAGACGTATGAGGTTAAATAGATTTGAGATGAATACTTTATTTATTGATATAAAGGAAGCTTCCTTTTGAACTTAATCCCTCTGTATGAACCTCATAAATGAACTTACCAGTATTTTGAGTATAATCTGATAACTCGATATTCAACTCATATTGACCACCAGAGAAATATCCTAATGATTGCATTGATAATTCAGTCCCATCCATATCATAGACACTCATGTATATTTCTGAGGAATTCTGATCTGGAACCACAACACTCAGTGTCGCTTGAGAACTATTTTGACTTACTTCTAATTTAGCACTTAAGGTGTTTAATGCTTGATAAGCTAGCAAGTCTCTAGTAACTATTAGGTCAAACTCATTGCCTTTTAAATTAACCACGACTGCATTTGATTTTTCTAATTCCCGAAATGATGAGCTAGCGACTTCTTTTAAATAAACTGAATACCCTTGAGATTTTAATTGATCGAAACCATCAAGATCTAATAAAACTGAACTGCGTCCCTCAACAGTGGACTTTAAACTCACTTTGTATTCGTAGCTAGATTGAATTGTAGAATGAATATATTGTGAGTAGCTTTGCTGGCCATCTAAAATACTGAGCTCGACAAACTCGCCCAATTTTTCAGGATGTTCTATAATATGAGATTTTTCGTCCGTTTTAAGTTGCATTCCAATTTTATTGACTAAATCAGATTTGGACCCAGCCCGAACATTCAATCCAAGCTCCCACTCGCTTGATGTACTCCCTTGAATTTTATTTAAAGGGTTCTGTATTATTTCAGCCGTCACTCCAAGGTCATTAAAGTAAGGGATATTTACCCATGTGAATTCTTCAGACTTCGCTTGTACCCATGCACCTTCAAATGGTTCAATCGCTTCACTAATGACTTGATAATCACTCGTCTTGTTATCCCATCGATAGAATACATAATCAGGATAGTTAGATACCTTCAATTTATAAGGGAATGGATTTGCCACTTGGTTCCATTTTGACTCATCCATATTCATAACAAGGCTGACATCACTTAATGAATAATCAATATTTAAACTGGGTAGTAATTCAGTTTCGGTAAAGAACCAGAAGCCTTCACCTGCTCGAATAGTATCAATGGCTTCGGAATTATCATACTTAGCAAATAAAGCATCATAACTATTGCTTTCATTCCATCGGAATAATTCAATATCAGTGGTAGATACATCTTTATTACCTAAGCCACGCAATACCCATTTTGAATCATCTTCACTCAGGTTAGGGATAGTGAATTTCAAATAATTTTCAATATTGATGTCCATTGTATCTTCTTTCAAAACTTCATTCAAGGTGTTTTTCAATTGATATTCAAAAGAATACAGGCCGGGAGCCAATGGATAAATAGATGTTTTAATTTTTTGATTATCTATTTCAGAGAAAACAGTTTGATTGAGACTATCAAGTAATATCCAAGAAGTTGATACCTCACTAAAGACCGATATATCAGAATTCAAAAGCCAACGCACTTGGATAGCACTAGAATTATGAATCACTTCAGGATCAAAAACATTATTTACATCAGATGAATACAACTGAAATGTCTCTGAAGCAAACCCGATTTCCGTAGAGACTTTTCTTACTATCAAATTTGAACCCTTAGAAAGAAGGAAATCTACTGGTGCATCATAGGTCACCCATACCCCCTCTTTTAGATATTCATACTCACTATCAAATTCGTATAATGCAACTTCACTCAGATTAACATTGAGTTCGGACAATGGATTGCGTTGAGGTACTTCGAATATTTGTTGATTGTTAGAATCAATTTTGGAGCGGATAACCAAAGTTTGCCCAGGAATAACATCAATTACCTGATTGCTTCCCGAATTAAAGCCTGCACTACTAGAAATTCTAAACTCAAGTGTATCGGGGATAATCTCATTAGTCGTCTCATTCTCAAAATCAAATGTAATATTAATTAAATCAGACAAATCTATCACAGGGTCAATCACTAGATCAGGTAATACAGTAAAGTTCAATCGCTCAACTTGGGGACTTAATGCAAGACGATTTTGAGTCTGTATTGAGAAGTAAACTGAATAATTCCCTTCATCAAAAGCAAAAGGAGAGGTTGCACTGAATATCGTGCTAGCAGCATCGACATCTAGGCTTCCTTTATAATAAATTGAGTCACCCGAAGGGAGCGTTCCATTTTTAACATCTTGAGCATTGGCTGGAGAAGCTTTTGCGTCCATAACCATATAACTCACCCAGGAAGCTTGATCTGTTTTCGCTTTCAACTCTACTTTGTTGCCAGGAAGAACTGTAACTTGAGGATAAGAATTCATAAAGTGAGGGTTTACGATACTCGGTAGTTCATAACTAAAGTGAATACCCTGAGCGGTATCAATAGCATTCATTGATAAATCTTGATAAATGAGTTCAAATGTATAAATGAATTTTTCTTTCAGTTTAAAATCACCCGGCATAGTAGATATGACTGATTGAACCGCTTGGCTACTTGAAAGATTGGCTAGGTTAAGCTTAACATTATAATTTTGAGGATTGATAAAATTGTAACTTAACGTTATCTCTGAAGCTAAGGAAGCATCAAGTTCATTTTCAGATTTCAATATCCTTATTTTAACACCTTCAGCTGAAGCTACTTCTGGAAGACTAAAACTCAAGTCTAAATTAGAAGAAGTTAAACTCACATCTGTTAATGGTGATTGAAGTGCAATTGGAGTTGTAGCCATATCCATTATAATGATAGCTGTAGTATCGCGCTTGATACCGAAGCCATTCAGTTCATCCATTGCAACAATGACCTGGTAGTTTGCACCATTGACTAAGCGATCATTTACCCCAGAGCTCACACTCACTATGTTAGATCCAAAACTCAAATCCTTTACATTAATGAGCACATCATGCTGCCCAACAAGCTCTGTTAAATTATCAAGAGTCAAGATATGCGGGGCATTGATATCAGGTTCACCACTCAGGTGTTCAAATGTCAAATTGACTGAACCAGGCTTGGCTTTACTACTTGTTGTGAACTTGATTAAGCTCCCAGAGGATGTCATGGTCATTGGATTTAAATAATTATCAAAAGATGGACCAGTATAGCTTTTTCTCATAGTTACGTTCAACACACTATCGACCCCAAATGCATTTCCAATTGCGTCACGATAGGCTACTTTGATTTTATAAACCGCAGAATCAATCAGATTAACACCACCAGTTAGAGATGCGACATCAGTTATTGAATTCAAATCACTCAAGTTTAATGGAATTGATTTATTGCCAGCCACATTCCATGAATTACCCATGGTCAGAGTATGAGGAGATCCAGGGTCTGACGGACCCGCAGTTTGAATAAATTGAATTCTTAAACCATTGAGTTTCGCATTTTCAGGCATATTAAATAAAATTGAATCATTTACTTTCATAATACTTGAAGCCACCGGATATGAAATCACAGGCGACTCAGTAATGAAGTCCATCGAAATATTTGGTAGTGTGTCATAAACTGCGGCATTCAAGTTAGTATCACGAGACTGGATTATGAAGTCGTAGATGGCTCCATCAATTAATGCATTGTCACCTGAAAGCCCTGCGTGGCTAATTGATTCTACTGCCGGTGAATTCCCTAAATTATTTGCATTCAGAGCAAACGTCTGCGTTCCAATTCCAGTTAAGCTAGAAGCAAGTGATAAATTATAAGGCGCTTTTGAATCTGCACTTCCACCTTGATGAACTATTCGCAATTTGAAATCTTGAGAACTAATTATCTCTGGGTTATTAATTGTAAGACCAATATGAGGGCCTAAAGTCTCTCCACCTACCATGTTAGTAAATTGTGTTCCTTCAGTAATTAAGTCCATCGAAATATTTGGTAGTGTGTCATAAACTGCGGCATTCAAGTTAGTAT
>CAWVXU010000021.1:0-33027 GCA_963934255.1 uncultured Fibrobacterales bacterium | reverse complement strand
AGAATGGATGCTGCATCAGTAGTGGTCACAGTCGGAGCCAGCTTCTCAGAAACAATCACCACCACAGAGTCTTTTGTATCCTCCGCAAGCACCGAGTATTTTACTGCATCAAGAAAATTCCCGACACTGATGTTGCTAAATTTCTCTGAAACAAAGAAGATGCGGGTAGTTGTCTGACCAGCAGGTACATCGTAATATAAGGTGTGAGGTGACCAAACATTCTGTATTCCCACAAAGGATCCTAAATGTTGATAGGGACCGGCCGCAGGTCCTGCCTCTAGCCCCATTTCATCGGGCCCATTGCGCCCTTGGTGAGCGAAAGAAATTTTTACTCTAGATCCAGCGGGAGTTGGAATATCTTGATAGAGGTGGCCCACACTTTTGGCATTGAGCTCGACAAATTGGTTGCCAGAGTATGAAAACTTCCCTAGATGACCCGTTGACCACAGTTCAATTAACCCATCAGGAGCAGTGGTTCGCCAACCTGGTACTTGATCTTGTGGTTTTTGCCCCCCCCCCCCAAGAGGAAGAATTGGAAGCTCAAAGTCCATATTTCCATTTTCAATACTGGTTTCTACCAAATTGCTCACCCGATAGACTGCACTGGCCTTGGGACTAATGGTAATTACATTGTCTGTCATCACGGTGTAGGCATCGGTACCGGACCATCTAGGCACTGTAATTCCCTGTGCCGTAATTGTGGTGTCATTTCCAGGTTCAAGGTAGATTGTATCTGGAAGAATCAATGATTCTTGTATCACCGCCGGAAAAACCACGTTGTTATTTGCTGCCTCGCCAGAATGAAGAAAAATAAAAAGAATTAAAAACACTTCTTTGTAGAAAGGTACCCACAGATTTGTTTTGATCACTGCAAACTCCATATCACTTTTGTTGTAAGACCACTAATTTCTACAAATTGAACTCTAACGCTTCACGCCCATTTTCCACATATGGGTGAGCTTCTGAATCTTTTCTTTCCCGTGAAAGACCTGTATATTTATACGAATAATGTAAACTCCACTGCCTACTTTCCTATCATTCTGAGATAATTGGTTCCAGCCAATATAAGGAGTCTCCTGCATTTGGGTACAATCTCCAAGGTATACTTCATCAGTACAATTTATTTTACCATCACTAGATGCAATAAACCCACCTAGATTACTAAATACTTCTGCGCTCCATTTAAAGTACATCTCTTTTTTATCAAGATTAGTATCAGCTAATAGGATTCGCCCCATATTTAAATCAATTGTAGCGCCTGCATACTGAGTATTTTTAAAATTATTTTGAAGTGTAGCTTCAGGGTCCATCAAGAATAATTGCCAGGGGCCTTTCCCTTTACTCCATTGACTTAACTCATCAACTTGATCAATCAAGTCCAACGCCTTGATATTAATTTTTTCTTTCCCAATAATTCTTTGAAATGGGTTATCCGGGTGTACCAAATTACCTGCTAAATCTCTCACAGCGACCTGACCCAACCCAGTAAACACCATGAATTGTTCATCGATGCGAAGTGAGTCACCCACTTCAACTTCAGCCTCTGAAGTAAATTGCATGCGACCTATGGCGCCTTGCTGCAGCCATTTATGAAGAGTAGGCTCAACAACTTGATCATTGAGTGTTTTGAACTCATAGAGGTTCAACGGTAAACTTTCACCAGATACTTCTATGTATTCAGATAGATATATAATTAGGTTTTTACTACTGCTACCACTAGAAAGTATCTCACCATAAAGAACAACCGGTCCGACTTTATCAATGATAGGTTGCTCTATTACAATACGCTCACCCGCCAAATAATAAATGAATTCACCCAACGCAAATGCATCCACGGCTGACTGATTACCAGTATATATTTCTGAGGTAAAATCAACTTCACTCAGTGTAAAAGCCTCACCTCGAGTGAGAATGCTTTTCCAAGATATCAAAGTGACTTCTTCACCCCAACTCACGGATATAGAATCAGGATAAATTTTTTGGCCATTAATATGTGTAAACTTAAGTCTTAAACTGTCGGCGATTCCATTGCCGTCTTCATCATAGATCGCAGCAAAACTTGGAAGGCTGACAAGAATATCTTTGAATTTGATTGGACGAATTTCTAATGAGTTATTGGTTGCAGCGCTTTCAATTTCGAGCCAGCCATTTTCCATCGCACCTTCGCCCGCAATCCAAAAAGTCCCTATTCCATTAACCAAAGTCATCTCATTTAATGGCTCGCCTGTACTATTTAAGGTACTTACTGATCTTGCACTTTCTAATGATATTTGAACATGACAGGTAGGGCAATGAACTCCCTCTAGAAACACAGCTACCTTGACTGCGTAATTAATTTTACTCCATGGCCCAAGTAATTCTCCGTCGTCTAGAATCGGCTCACCTTGATCATCAACAAACCTAAGATAAGGTGCACTTATATATTCTATGTCAAACCCTATTGTGTCATTTTGAGTTGGGTCATTTTTATGTTGGATTAAGACATCATAGTGACCACTCTCTAGTGATTTGGAAGTCGCAATGGCATCAACATCTAGTGTCAATTGAGCTTCATTTGCGCCGATAGTGATACCACCAAAGCTCTCTCCTAATTCAAGCAGGGTCGGCTCAATCCCAAAGCCGGTAAGTGTAAAAGTACTTGGAACTGGGTTCACCGCTGCCCCAGCATTGACTTGGTTACAACTTCCATTAGACCAAGCTTGACGTTCATAAATATCGTAATTTATAGTGCTTCCAACTTCTGTAGTATCCATGTATAAATTTCGATTGGTTTTCAAATCAATACTCGTTGACATTTTAAAGTTTGAACCACAACATTGCCTCTCAGCAAAGAAAATTTTAAAAGAATAGGTTTCATCCGCAACTAGCCCCAGGGTATCAAGCTTGACCGCTGCAGAAGCAGGCCCGTGAACGCCACCAATGTCTACAACCAACCTATTATCAATAAATACAAATACATCATCATCACCGCGAAAGTCAAAAGTTTGACCCGGTTGATAAACAAACTCAGCATCCACTTCCATAGTGAAGCTGTAATTATGTGAGGCATTATTACTGGTTATTTTATTCCATGGGTTAGCGATTGTCTGAGCAGGATCTAAAAAAAGAAAACCATCTAAAGGGAAAAAGTTCGTGAAATCCGCTACCCAGACCCCTTGATCATCATAGGTAATCTCAAGATCATAACAAGTAGCGTTAGTAGATCCAGCAAGGTCTTGAGTGCGGAACCATTGAGTTATCTCGGTCGGAACACAAGCAGCAGTCCCCACGACGGGCTTACCATCAGCGTCTAAATTAACCCCAACAAACCCTTTTTTTACTCCACCACCGCAGGCACCTCCGTTTGTCGCGAAATCAGCTGAAGTTTCCGGCCAATCATAGAGAGTCACCGCTAGGTTACGTTTCTCACCATTAACATACACCTGAGAAAAAGAGCTGCCTATCATCAGAGCTATCCAAAAAAGAATTGAGCATATACTTTTCATGCCAAAAAGACTTCTAGATATTAATCTTGATTGATGAGACATATGTTTCTTTCTGCAATTTAGCAAACCTAAACCGACATGTGTTGACAAACAATAACTGTACGTTGACCTAGTTTAGGTTTTTCCGGTTTGAAAGTCCACATATTTACGGCTTTGCCTTGGATTAGTGTTCACAAATTGTGTTCAAATTCTCTAAAATTCACTTCCCGCAACACTTTTTGAACTTTTTACCTGACCCGCAGGTGCATGGGTCATTACGTCCGACTTTAACCGAGTGAACTACAGGTGTTTGATTGCCTTGAATAAATGTTGTCTTGGATTCTTCAAACCAATAGTCACTCAATTTCTTTAGGGCCTTATGAAACCGCTGAGGCTCGACCTCTAGTTCTTGTTCCAAGTTACTTTGAAATTCTTCAATACTTAAATCATGTGGAATTAAATATTCGGGTAAGCGATTATCTTCAATATCCACGAGTGTCATTTTGTGGATGGCCGGCGCCAGTATGATGTTAGCTGATTCGATGAGTCTATCTGGAAGCATATCCAATTCAAAAGGCTCACCTATATTTGCTTCGATTCCCCTCATCAAGCCATAACCCCAGACAACTGGTCGGATGAATTGCGGGTTAATTTGGCCGTCACTCGCTAAAATATTAAACTCAATGTCACCTACTCGGGCTTCACAGATACTGTTATACATCTGGGTCACAATATTGATGAATCTACTATAAGCCTCTTTATCCAACAATGAGGTATCAATGATGATTTCATCTAACCACGCAGTGGGCTTGATAAAATTGGGCCCAATACTCACCCCTGTCAAAAACCCATCAAGAGACTCAATATTAATGATAGAACGTTCACCCAGGCTATCGCCTTCATTCATCTCAATTAACTTTTGATTTAACCATTCGAAATCAGCGGAAGTGTATTCTTGAGTCATCGATAGGCCCCTTTGGAATAATGATCCAAGTAAATTGAAAAACATGTGTTAATCCAAAAGTACTTATTAATCATTTTTTACTTAATAGTATATCCAGGATGCCCTGAAAGATCGACACCATAAACGTCATATTCCTGAACACAAGGAGCGGAATTGGCATCATCTGTATAAAAATGTGATACCGTGTATTGGGCGCCACCCCCGATAGCCTAAGTTATAATGACCGAAAAAGTTTGTGGAGAATGAGTCCAACTCTATGGCACTTACCTTAGCTTGATAGTCGTTGGTGCTTTTACAGGCAATAGAGCTCAAGATCAAAAAAACTTCAATTGACCCAACTAAAATCCATTCTTGATTATTCTCATTCCAAAAACTCTATATCTAACTTTAACCTCAAGCTAGCAGATGATACCCACTTCATCACCAATTCACGCCCTCCTATCCACAAATATTGACCATAGGGTTAACATTTAAGCCTCCCCGCCATTACCCACTTGGTTAAAACCCTACAATTGTTAAATTTAACCAAACAGTTAAACCAAATAGTTAACTCATTTGGCTTAAACCTTAAAAGGAAAGGATAGGCATGCCGCAAAAAGAGAACTCCAAACTCAGCATTTTTAACCTTTTTAAGTGTGATAGAAATAAAGACTCTGAAAATAAACCTGAACACAGCGCAGAAGAGAAAATCATTCTAGCAGCAACAAGTGTCTTTCAGCAACATGGGTTTAGTGGCGCTAAAATGCAACAAATTGCCACAACAGCTTGCGTTAATAAAGCCCTTATTCATTATTATTTCAAAAACAAAGAACAACTTTACATTCAAGTCTTGGGTCATATCATGGACTTGTATTGGACCAGACTTGATCAAGAAATATCTAAAGCAAACACGGCTGTTGAGCTTATTACCAATATTACAAACGGTATGTTTGAAGTCCTCAAAGAAAACCCTGAATGTCGGGGAGTTATCTTACAAGAATTGGCTCAAGGTGGTCCATTCATAGAAGATGTTAAAAATCAAATATCACTGAGTTGTGAGCCTGCTCTTCTAAAAATTATGACCATGCTTCAAGGATTTATGGATCAAGGTGAAATTCGTAAAATGGACCCGATGGGTATCTTTATGAATCTCTCAGGTATGTGTCACTATACATTTATGCAGCTTCCTTTTGCTCGCATAAGTAATCTCATAGAAATGCCTACTGACGAGTCTGAATATTTTAAAGCAAAAGCCAATTTTATTGTTGATATGACTGTCAAAGGCTTATTAAAATAAAGGTTTAAATAAAAATTAAAGTGATAAAAACTTTACAAACTAACACGGGAACAATCGATGAAAAAAAACTTTACTCAACTACTACTTACTAGTGCATTACTTGCTGGAATCAGCTTCGCAGGAAGCGACCCCAAGGCTTACAAAATTGCTAAAGCCTCTGATAATTTACAACGTAATTTCAAAGATGAAAAAACTAAATCAACTATGGTACTCATCAATGCCAATGGTGATAAAGTGACTCGTAACATGGTCAATATGACTTTAGAACGTGATAATGCCGAAGATTACCAAATTGTTAAATTCTTAAACCCTGCTGACGTCCGTGGCACCGGTCTACTGACTCATCAAGACCCTAAAGGTTCCGATAAGCAGTGGCTCTACCTCCCAGACCTAAGACGTGTCAAAAAAATATCTTCTTCTAATAAGTCTGGTTCATTCATGGGCTCTGAATTTACTTATGAAGACATCACAGGTAATACACTAGACAAATGGGATTATAAATTTATTGAAGAGTCTACTTTAGATGGAGTTGCTGTTAATGTTCTTGAAAAAACTCCTAACTATGAAAAATCTGGTTACTCTAAAGTAAAGGTTTGGTATCTCAAAGGCAACAACCTTGGAGTTCGTTCAGAATTTTTTGACCGCAAAGGATCACTTCTTAAAGTTCAAAAAGTTTCGGGTTGGAAACTGTATGGTTCAGTTTGGCGTAGCGAAGAGATTTCAATGGAAAACCTTCAAACTAAAAAGAAAAGTATTCTTACTTTCTCTGAGCGTAAAATCGGCTCAGGCTTGACTAAAAAAGATTTTTCAAAACGCTCACTTCAAAGAGAAATTAAATACTGATTCAAATGAAGATAATTAATTTACAATCAGTGAGTCTTCTGACTGCGTTGACCCTTGGCTCACTTAGCTCAGTTGGTTTTTCGCAAACCATCGAGATCGGTGGTGATTTTGATCTTATCTATAAAGGAAGTATTGGAATCGAATCATGGGCTTATCCTCAAGAAGCTATCCACAAGTCTCATAAAGACTTCAAAAACACTGTAGTTTCTGACTTAGATTTGACACTTCAAACTCCTTACGATTTGAATATGAAGATGAAGCCAAGATTAATTTTGGATGTAGATGATGTCGACACAGATCAGTTTGAAACCGCTGATTTGAGAATGTATGGTCAGAGCCGTAGTCGATTATATTTTGAAGATTTATTTGTAGACTATTTTGCCGAGCGTTTTGAGCTTCGCGCGGGTCTTCAAACCTTCTCTTGGAAAACAGTTGAATCTCTCAGTTGGGCTGACGTCCTCAATCAATCAGATGCCCAAGTTGACTTTTTTGATGCTCCTAAATTTGGTGACTTAGCTACTAGACTTCGTCTGGTCATGACCGAAGAAGAAGACCAATATCTAGAACTCTATTACCTACCTTACTTTAGTCCAACCCACTACCCGACGACTGGCAGTCGCAGTGACCTTTTCTCTTTGACCCCCACTTACGTGTCTAACGATCGAGATAAAGTCACTTATGGCTCTGAGGATGAGCAGTTAAGAACTCAATACGCTATCAGATATACCTTTGGCCTGTTTGAATCAATAGATGCCTCAGCTTTCTTTTTCCATGGATACGATCGATCACCCATTTTAAAACCAGGAAATCCAATATTTTCTCAAGATATTTCCGGAAATCCAGAAATTGTAGGCGCCGAAATGGTTCAACATTATGAACCTGCATATATGGGTGGGTTTACCTTCACAGGTGAAATTGATTCATGGCTCATTAAAGGAGAAGGCCTCTACCATCAATATGAAAAAGACTCTATCATACTTAAACAAACAAGACCTTATTTCGCATATACACTCGGCACTGAATACACCCTCTTTGAACCGATTGTAGATAACCAGGACTTAGGCATTATTGTTGAAGCCATCGGAACGACTGATGCAGGTATCGACTTAGACGAACTTCTCAATTTTAAACCATTTAATAACCACTTATTTGGAGGGCTTCGTTACACATTCAACAACATAAGTGACCGTAGTATTTTACTCGGAGCTTTCAGCAGCTATTTGGATTATGAAATCGTGGGACAACTCACCTACGAAGAACGCTTATTTGAATTGTTCAAAGTAAAGCTTGGTGGCCAGTTATTATCTGGAAACAAAAAAAGCCCACTCAGACAATTTGAAAGTTCATCTCGTGCAGAGAGTTCATTGATGTGGAATTTTTAAGATTAATATTTGACAGGTTTACGATAAACAGATTTATTTAAAGAAACTTCAAGGAGTTTCATAGAGAGGGGCTTGGATGTCCACATTTTCAACCAAATTTTCAGAATTTGTACAACGGTTTCGTTGGGCAATTATTTTTGTAAACATTTTAATTTTTGTTGCCCTCGTTGGTTTTGGCATGGGCCCAAGAATTGCAGAATTTGAAGCACACACTGAATACATGAAACACGTCAGGACGAATCCTCTTGATATAGACACGAATCATGTATCTCCTCCCCCTATCTTTAATGGAGACTATCATGTCTTCTTCAAAGATGACAACAAGGACTTGGTAGAGTTTGATGCTTTTCAACGTATCTTCGCTAAAGAAGACAATCTTCTCATTGTAGTCAAAACCAAAAGTGGCGACATTTTTACCAATGAAAACCTAGCAAGTCTCAAAGCTCTCACCGATGGATCATGGGAAGTACCTTACATCACTCGTGTTGCAGGTCTAACTAATTTTAACTACACCACAGTAGAGAGAGAAATGTTAGATGCTGAAGAAGCTGAAGAAGCTGGATATGCATACGAAGACAATCTTCTCGTTGAAGATCTTGTTACCGACCTTCCTTATACGGACAAAGTACTAGCGCACAAAAAGAAACTAGTCATGACAGATTCGCTTATCCCCAAATTCATGATTTCACAAAAAGCAAACCTAACTCAAATCAGTTTGAGTGCGATTATCCCAGGTGAATTCCCTGAAGGCTTTATGGAATCTAGAGCGGCTGTGGAGGCATTAGTTGCTCAGGTGATGGCTGAAAACCCCAACCTTGAAATCAGGCTTGGTGGAACAGTGATGCTAAATACGTCATTCATGGAGTTTGCATTTAAAGACATGGCGACCATGATTCCTTTGATGTTCTTACTCATTATGATTGTACTTGTCATTACCCTTCGTTCATTTTGGGGCACAGTTCTTCCGATGCTTCTCTTGTTCTCTTCAGTTGCTTTCCCAGTCATGTTGTTTGTCGGGGTATTTGAATTTTACCTGACGAACGTGACGATGAATGTGATGCAAATTTTGGTCGCTGTAGCAATCGCGGATTCAGTCCATGTTTTGTCCATATTCTATAGAGAGCTCCGCAAAGGAACTCCTAAGGCCGATGCAATTCGTGTGACCATTCAGAAAAATTTTGTTGCCTGCCTAATAACTTCTGTTACTACAGCAATTGGTTTCTTTTCAATGCTTACCCAAGAAATTCCACCTTTCCAGCACCTCGGCCTATTCGCCGGTGTGGGAACGCTATATGCTTTCTATGCCTCACTTTTAACCATGCCTGCTGTACTGCATGTTTTACCAATCAAAGCCAGCAAAAAACTCATTGCTAAAAACCAGGCTAATATTGCAAAAACCAATGAAGTAGGTGGTTTTTACCAATCTCTTCAAAAATGGATATTTAAGTACCAAGTCTCTATTCGTTGGACAAGTATTGTCATACTCATAGCTTCTGGTGGATTTGTCACCACCATCGTTATGGATTCAACTGCAGTGAAGTACTTTGAAAAAGGCACCGAATTTAGACTTGCCACAGAGTATATTGATGAAAATATCATTGGTACAAATCCTATTGAGTTTAATTTCAAATCGGGTGAAGAAAACGGCGTATATAGCCCTAAGTTCCTTTCTGACATCGAGAGATTCACTAACTACATATCAAGCCACCCTGAGTTTGAAATCACCTATACATCAAGCATTGTAGATGTTGTCAAACGCCTGAACAAAACGATGAATGGTGATTTGGATGAATTTTATACGATCCCAGTAAAAGACAGCATTACAGTTGAAGGTGATACACTTTCTGCACGCCGCCTCATCAGTCAATACTTGCTGCTTTATCAGCTCTCTCTTCCTCAAGGAATGGATTTGAATAATCAACTCAGTTTGGATAATTCTCAAGCTCGTGTGACTGCCTTTATCAGATCAATCTCATCCAATGCTCAGCTAGATGTTGCTGATAGCTTGGACAATTGGCTTGCAAAAGAAATGCCACAGTACAACGCTAAGGCTACAGGTGTTCCTATTATGTTTGGTCATCTTGCCGGTGTCGCCATTCCAGGAATGATGAAAGGTTTGATAATATCCCTCATACTCATTACTGCAGTGATGATGATTACTTTCAGGTCGATCAAAGTAGGACTATTTAGTATGATTCCCAATGTTTGGCCAGTACTTGCCATTTTTGGTGTCGTTGGAGCCTCCGGATATGTTGTCAATCTTTCAGTGTCCATCGTGGGTATGATAACCCTGGGTATTGCTGTTGATGACACTGTTCACTTTATCGTCAAATACCTTATGGCTCGCAAACAAGGAAAAGATAAAGAGCAAGCAATTTCTTGGACATTCCAACAAGTTGGTATACCATTATTATTTACATCCATCATCCTGATCTTCGGATTTGGTGTTCTTATCTTCTCACAATTTGCGATGAACTCAGACATGGGTATGTTCTGTTCAGCGGTAATTGCACTCGCTCTGATAGCTGATTTTATTATCCTTCCGGCGTTCTTGCTTAAGTTTGATAATGGAAAATTAGTTTAGATTAATTTATTCAAATTGATTTGGTAGGGGCAAACTTACCCCTGGCTCTAAGGCTAATACACTGCAGGGCTCTTCTACTTGGAAGGGCTCTGTTTTTTCGTTTACTATGCTCTCAACCTTAGCTTGATTTCTTCCTAAGATTTTGGTAGCCTATATACTAGGAGAACATAATCTAGTAGGAGAACATAATGAAAAAAACTCAACTCAACCAGATTAAAACACTTGCGCAAGAGTTAATAAATCCGGTTGACAGTCATTCTCAAGAAGACTTTCAAGCCAAGATGGCTGTTCTACTCAAAAGACCCAAAGCCAAAACTTTCCTTATCCAAATGTTGGATGTTGCTTTTCGTTCAAGTTCTCCCTCGTTGACTTCAGGCTATATTCATTGGTTATTTAAAACCAACAACGCTTATCGTTATTTGTTCTCTCAAACCGAAACAACCATGCTGAGATTGTTTCAAGTATTTGGCCGTCATGTTCCGGGAGTCAGTATCCCCATCATGCTTCAACAAATTCAAAACACCACTCAAGATGTTGTCTTTTTTGAAGGCGAAGAGACCTTTTTAAAGCATGCCAAAAAACGCCAACTTGAAGGTTCTACTCTTAACATTAACTTGATTGGTGAAGCACTCATCGACGAGCATGAAGCACGTGAGCGCATCAATCAATACAAAAGCTTGCTCCATCAAGAAGAGATTCTATATATCTCGGTCAAGATGTCCACATTATATTCGCAAATCCACCCGCTTGCCTTCAAACAAAACATCAGTGAACTAAAGGTTCGTCTCAGTGAACTTTACCAAGAACTTTTAACAATCGAGGAGAGTACTTCAGTAGCCAAGTTCGTCAATGTTGATATGGAAGAGTACCATGACCTTTGGCTAAACATCAAAGTATTCACTCAAACTTTAGACCAAGCTGAATTCAAAAACTTGCGCGCAGGCATTGTTTTACAAGCGTATATTCCTGATTCATATCAAGCTTTGCAATATTTAAAAAATTGGGCTATTCAGCGCGTAGAGAACGGTGGAGCACCTATTAAAATTCGTTTGGTCAAAGGTGCCAATCTTGAAATGGAACACACCGAGTCCTCACATAGAAGTTGGCCACTAGTTACTTTTAACTCTAAAGTGGAGACGGATGCTCACTACAAAAAAATCTTGCGTGAATTATTAACTCCTGAGTCAGTGAAGAGTATTCATGTCGGAGTTGCCTCTCATAATATATTTGACATTAGTTACTCACTGGGTCTAGTCAAAAAACACGACATCTGGCATGAAGTTGAATTTGAAATCCTAGAAGGTATGGCTCCAGAGCTTAACTATAACTTACGACAGTTAGGCGCTAAGCTTGTCATCTACACACCTTTAGTCAGTCGCAAAAATTATAATGCAGCGATTGCCTATCTAGTCCGCCGACTTGATGAAGGGACCCAAAAAGGAAATTTCCTCAAAGAAGGTTTTCAACTCCAACCCGGGAGTGACCAATGGAACCTCATTTGGGATCAATTCAGGACGTCGATTGCCCTGATGGAGACCATTGATACCCATGCGCGAAGAACACAAGACCGCAACACTCCGTATCCTGCTCTTTTAGAGCACTATCAAGCAGTGCCTCACTTTATCAACGAACCCGATACTGATTGGACTCTAGAGAACAATCGTCAATGGATTCAATCCAAAATGCAAGATTGGAAAGGCTTAGGTAGACCTTTTCCAAGTGTCATCCCACTAATCTATCAGCAATATCCTGAAGAGTCCGACTTAGAAATCCCCAAAACCCGCATCCCTCACCACACAGGCGAAACACCTTGGGAGTATCAACTAGCCACTTCAGATATAATTAGTGAATTTATTGCCGATAGTAGCTCTTGGCAAATTACACCATTCGTTGAACGACAAAAAACATTGTCACGCGCAGCTCAATTTATGCGTGAGAGACGCTCGCGTCTAATAGGTACCGCACTGATGGAACTCGGTAAGCAAGTAGATGAATCCGATGTAGAAGTCAGTGAAGCTATTGACTTTGCCAACTATTATGCTCAAAGTATTCTCAAAGTGGAAGACCAGAAGCTTTATTATAACACCCAAGGTATTCACTTAGTTCTTTCACCTTGGAACTTCCCTATTGCCATCCCAATAGGAGGTGTAATCGCTAGTTTGGCTGCCGGCAAACGAGTCATACTAAAACCTTCTACAAATGCTGCAGCAACGGCTTATGTCGCTTGTCAATGTCTTTGGGATGCAGGAGTACCCCGGAATGCTTTAGGTTTCTTACCGTCAGAAAATGAGACATACCACTCCTTCTTAAAATCTAATTGCCCTTTTGACGCAGTCATATTAACAGGGGCAACAGCTACTGCCAAATTCTTACTCAAACAAAACCCCTTACTCCCACTCTATGCCGAAACCGGCGGTAAAAACTCAACTTATATAGAAGACTTAAGTGACCATGAGCAAGCGATTGACAACTTAATCCAAAGTTCATTTTCAAACGCAGGTCAAAAATGTTCCGCAACATCACTACTTATTTTACAAGAAGAGCTGTACAACTCAGATGAGTTTAAACAAAAGTTATGTAACGCAGTCAAAAGCTTAAAAGTAGGAGACCCTTGGCAATTAGATACCAAAGTAGGATTTTTATCCACGCCGGTGAATGAGAGAATTCTCGAACTCATGAAGCAAACATCCGAAAAGGACTGGTTACTCAAACCTCAGCTTCGAGGTGATTTTGTTTTAACTCCAGGTATATTATGGGGAGTTGAAAATGGAGACTACTATCATCAAACAGAATTTTTTGGCCCCCTACTTGGTGTGATGAAAGCCAAAGATGTTAATCACGCTGTAGAGCTCGCCAATGGCGTAACCTTTGGGCTAACCTCAGGTATTGAAAGTCTTAACCCGACCTCAGTAGAATATTGGACTGAAAATATTCACGCAGGTAATTTATACATTAACCGAAGTACTACTGGGGCTATTGTCCAAAGACAGCCCTTTGGTGGAATGAAACAATCTTGCTTTGGCTTTGGGATGAAAGCTGGCGGTCCTAATTATGTTTTACAATTCTTAAACTTGGAGCCTTATCTAGAAGAAAATGGCCTTGAGCCTAGTCTTGCAATAATTAAACAACACTACCAAGAAGCCATGGATAACGAATTTTCTCAAGCAAGAGATGTCTCACTCATTCGAGGACAACATAATATTTACAGATACCTTAAAGTTCACGAAGTACTTCTACTCATTGACGTTGACACCAATAAGTCTGATATTGAAAAAGTAAAAATTGCATGTAAAGTCATGGAGATACCATTAGAAATTCATACCGTACCTAAAGGAAATGAAGTCGTCAACTTCATTCAAACTCATCAAAAATACTTCTCTGGAAATCGTCGCATCCGAAACCTAAGTAAAAACTTACCAGATGAATTCAGACAATATTGTCACGAAAACGCCTACCATATTTATAGTAGAATTCCACACTCCTCAGGACGTGTAGAATTACTCAACTATATCGAAGAACAAAGCATCTCACACAACTATCATCGATATGGAAATATGATGGGGATTCAACCTGGAGAATTCAATATTCAGGGTCTTTCTAAAATTTAATTTAAGACCCTCTTTTAAATTGTGTCAAAGTTTTCTTCTTTTAAATCACGCTGAGGATACTTAGAGTTTAATCCAAATTCTCTAGCTATCATCACTAAACTGGGATACTCTTCTTGTATACACTTGGAGAAATGATTAATAATTTAGTTTTTCCAGTTTTGGTGTTTTTTAAAGTTCAAGTAATTGCGATTGTGCAAATTGCATCAAGTACAGAATAAAGGTTATATAGATGGAGCCGGCTGCAAAGTCGATTATGTTTGGGATTATAATTTCCTGGGATTTCAAGGGAATGCCGCTCGGTTTGCTCAATATCTAGAGGAGCTGTCGGTAAATGATCTGTCTACTTGAGCTTGACTCAAAGACAATGCTGCTTTATTCAAGCTGATCATATTGACGTCAGTCACAACTCCCCTACTCTTTTTATGGTATATTTGAAGGAAGCTTCATCATAAAGAGAGAGTTTAACATGACTCCTGAATGGCTATATCTCAGTGTTTTTACCGGAGCTTTTGGCTCAGGGTATTTCATCTATGGAAAGAAACAACGCAAAGCAGTCCCATTAGTATCTGGTATTCTACTTTGCTGCTATAATTACTTTGTCGACGATATTATCATTGGTATCATTATCGGCTTAAGCCTACTTGCTGCTCCCTTTATCATCCAAACATTAAATCGGTGATACATTCACAAGAAAAATCATCACTTCTATTAAAATTATAAATTTGACCTATGAACAATATTCCATACCTATTACACAAATTCAAAACTGACATCAATCAGATTGAGTTACCGACACAATTTACTTTTCCATTTGTCTATGAGCCTCATGAAATCGCCATCACTGCCGCCCATGAGCTACAAGATTATTTAACCAATAATGAGAATTGGTTTTTACAAATGGGAGTCAATCAAAAATTTGACGGCGAACAAGTCGGTAAAATGTTTGGTGTCCTTGTCGTTGAAAATTCAGAAAAAGAAATCGGTCATATTTGGGCTGTATCTGGTAAATTATCTGACAATAATAAGACAAAGTACTTCGTTCCGCCAATTGTTGACCTCATGGAAGAAGAAGGTTTTTACCGATCAGAAGAGCCGAAAATTGTTGCTATTACCCATGAGATTTATGACTTAGAAAACTCAGGACAAAAAGAAAAATTAAAGGCTTCCATAACTGAAACGAAACAGTCCTTTGATACGGAGCTTCGTTTATTCAAAGAAGTAATTCAGCTCAAAAAAACTTCTCGATCTGCTAAGCGAAAAGCTTTATTAAAAGCCAGCAGTCTCTCTACTAATATACCGTCTCATTCCAACTCCAACACAGAACCACTTTCAAACAAAGAACTTTCCATTAAAAATTCAGAGTTAAACAAAAAACTCAATCAAGAAAGTATGAATGAAAAATTTGAACTAAAATTACTCAAAGACTCTTGGAATTCAAAAATCACCGAACAACAGAAATTAATCACCACTTTTGAAGATCAAATCCTCGCCTTAAAATCCAAGCGCAAAGAAATGTCGAACGCTCTTCAGCAACTCATATTTGACCAATACGGATTCTTAGACTTCAATCAAGAGTACCGCAACCTTAGTGATTGTTTCAAAAACGAAGCTAACCCTACGCCGCCATCAGGTTCAGGAGATTGTGCCGCTCCCAAGCTACTACAATACGCATATGAACATCAACTAAAGCCCATTGCACTCGCCGAGTTTTGGTGGGGTAAATCTCCAACTTCAGAAATTCGCAAAAACAAAAACTACTATCCCGCATGCAAAGGTAAGTGTCAACCCATATTAACACACATGCTTCAAGGTTTAGATGTTGAAGAAAGTCCATTGCAAGCTCGCCATGATGATGCTGGGGAAATAAAAATTGTTTATGAAGATGATTATATCTTAGCAATTAATAAACCCATCAACCTACTGAGCGCTCCTGGCCGAAATGTTGAAGATTCCGTCTATACAAGATTAAAAAATCTCTACCCAGAAGCCACTGGCCCCATTATTATTCATCGTCTTGATATGGGTACTTCCGGAATTCTGCTTTGTGCTAAAACCAAAAAAACACACAAGCTTTTACAAGAACAATTCCGCACAAGATTTATCAAGAAAAAGTACTGCGCGATTTTAAATGGGATTTTACAATCTGACTCCGGTGAAATTGATTTGCCACTCATCGTAGATTGGAATCATAGACCAACTCAAATGGTATGTCAACAAACAGGGAAGCCCGCCAAAACTTTATGGGAAAAAGTAGAAGAAAAAAACGGTAAAACTCGTGTTCATTTTTTTCCTGTAACAGGTAGAACTCATCAATTAAGAGTCCATTCAGCACACGTTCTAGGACTAGAATCTCCCATTTTGGGGGATAAACTTTATGGCACCTCAGATCAAAGGATGTACCTGCATGCGCAAGAAATAACCTTTGAACACCCCATCACAAGAGAAGTAATGCACCTCTCATGTCTACCTGATTTTTAATAACCTAAGAATGAAATTCTTAATCACAATCAAATAGCTACAACTCCCTAATTTATACCTCTAAGGCCTCAACAATATCCATGATTTCAGCTTCACATAGGAAGTAGTTCATTTTGCCATACAAAGGGACGCTTAGGTGGATTTCAATTCCATACTCTGACTCTTTTACAGCAGTCACGTGAGACGGATTGATATAGACCAACCCATGGTCTCGAGTCTCGATTTCTTTTAACTGAATGCTCATAGGAAACTCCTTTGATTGCTTAAATTATTCGAATAACTGTGTCACTAAGAAAATTAACTTATAGCACAACATTCAGTATAACTCTTGTTGCTTTTAAATGTTTTATAAAGAATAGAGATGAATTTCTTTGCTATTCAAGGAAAATTCTATTTTTGGCTGATAAGCAAACAGGATCTTAAAATCTCAACGAGTGAATAGTCAATCTCTTGAGCCACCGCAAAGAAGGAACTATAATGGATTTCAAAACTCTTGGACTCAGCGATGTATTATCTCAATCCATCAAATCAGTAGGATACACTCAACCTACACCAGTCCAAGAACAAGCAATCCCAATCATTCTTCAAGGAAAAGACCTCATTGCTGGAGCACAGACCGGTTCAGGTAAAACAGCCGCATTTCTACTCCCACTTATTGATCGACTTCACAAAGGAACCTTAGTCAAGTCAAATCATGTGTTCTCCTTGATTTTAGTACCTACTAGAGAGCTTGCAATTCAAATTGAAGAGTCTGCTGAGCAATACATTCAAGACCTCGATGTACGAACCGCCACGGCCTATGGCGGCGTAAAGATTAACCCCCAAATGATGAAGTGTCGACCTGGAGTTGATATTTTAATTGCAACACCCGGAAGACTTCTCGACCTCTATCATCAAAATGCTATCAAGTTTGAGCAAATTCATACACTTATTTTAGATGAGGCTGACCGAATGTTAAACCTCGGTTTTTCAATTGACATTCAAAAAATTCTCAAATTACTGCCCAACAAAAGACAGACTTTACTCTTTTCTGCCACCTTCCCAAGTGAACTTAAAGAGCTCACTCACAACGTCACTAAAAATGCACATGCGTTATTGATTAACCCCGAAGAGACTACCACCAAAGAAATTGAACACTATCTTTACCCGGTAGATAAAAAACAAAAGTCTCCACTTCTGGCGTCTCTCATTCACGACAACCAATGGGACCAAGTACTCGTGTTTATTAAGACCAAACGCGATGCAAATATCCTTCAAGGCTTTCTCGAAGACCAAGGTCTTCAAGCAGGTGCTATTCATAGTGACAAAAGCCAAAGTATTCGCAACAGAACTCTAGCCGAGTTCAAAGCCGGCAAACTCCAAGTATTAGTTGCTACTGACTTGTTAGCCCGTGGCCTAGATATTGACTCTCTGCCACACGTAGTCAATTATCACTTACCCAAGGTGGCAGAAGATTACACACATCGCATCGGCCGAACCGGACGCGCAGGTCAATCGGGTGTCGCGATCTCACTCGTCTGTGCCACCGAGCACGAAGCACTTGATAAGACTGAGCAGCAGATTCAAAAACACATCGAGCGTAGAGTTCATCCTGATTATGTCCCCACCAATGAACTTCCTGATTCCAAAGAAATCAAGCCACTTAAAAAGAAGAAACCTAAGAAACCGAAAAAGAATCAAGATCAATTAAAAGTAGACCAATCGACTTGTAACAACCCGTCAGAGAATAAGCCCAAAACCAACCCTTGGGCAAAATAAAACAGCACCTCATAGAGATGCTGTTAAAAGCTTTAGAGAAACACTGTTAAGTGACTCTTCAAATATTCGCTTTTACAATTAGCGGCGTCCCCATTTGAAACTACCACTTGAATCATTATCACTACTTGAGCTACCTTGATTAGAGCGACCTGAACCTGTTCGAGACTGAGAACGGCTAGATGAGCCTGCATCATTTGATACAACTCCATTGCTCTCAGATGACCTTCTACTAGACCCACCAGAACGCCCGCCTTGACTTGAACCACCCGATCGACCAGGTTTGCTCGATTGTCCACCCTTACCTCTGCTAGGTCCATTTGAGCCGCCGCGTCCACGTCCTGAGGTTTGTGATTGTTTTGAAGCTGCTTTAACAACAACTACAGAACCTAATTTGTGTGTCGGCTCAAAACCAGACACCTCTATTTGTTCAATTTCTTGATTGATTAATTTCTCAATATCTTTGAGGTATTCATACTCATCATCTGCAACAAATGAAACAGCTTCACCTTGAGCGCCAGCACGACCCGTACGACCAATTCTGTGAACATAATCTTCTGAAACATTAGGTAGATCAAAATTAACCACTTGGGGTAATTGATCAATATCCAAACCACGGGCTGCAATATCAGTTGCTACCAGAACTTTTACTCGACCAGATTTGAAATCAGCCAATGCTTTCGTTCTTGCCCCTTGAGACTTGTTTCCATGAATAGCCGAGGAGTTAATACCTGACTCTACCAATTTCTGTGCAATTTTGTTTGCACCGTGTTTGGTACGGCTAAACACCAAAACTTGATTCCAATTAAATTTTTCCACTAAGTGAATTAAGAGGTTTGTCTTTTGGTTTTTATTTACTGGATAAACAAGCTGCTTAACTGTTTCAGCAGTAGAGTTTTTAGGGCTCACTGAAACTTCTGCAGGATTATTCAAAAACTGTTGAGCTAGTTTTCTGATTTGATTTGAAAACGTTGCTGAGAACATTAAGTTTTGTCGCTTTGTGGGTAAGGACTTAACAATCTTTTTAATGTCATTAATAAAACCCATGTCGAGCATGCGGTCAGCTTCATCTAAAATGAATATCTCTAGATTCTTAAAGCTAATAGCCTTTTGGTTGTATAAGTCTAGTAATCGACCAGGAGTCGCAACCAAAACATCAGATCCATGACGAAGCTTAGAAATTTGTGGTCCCGCTTTGACACCACCAAATATAATATTTGACTTCAAGTGAAGCCCTGAGCCATAATCAGCAACGCTTTCACCCACTTGAGCTGCCAGCTCGCGAGTAGGAGTTAGAATCAAACAACGAACTTCAGTTTTGACAGCTCCCTGACCTTTGCTCAAAATATTTAAAATCGGAAGTGTGAAACCAGCTGTCTTACCTGTTCCAGTTTGCGCTGCTGCCATTAAGTCTCGACCTTCAAGAACCACAGGAATAGCTTCAGCTTGAATTGGACTAGGTGTTTCATAGCCTTTTTTGGAAATGGCTTTTAATATAACAGGCGATAAACCTAAATCAGTAAATTTCATGCGTAGTTCCTACTCTTGATGGCGCAAAAGTAACTCAAAAGACTCATTATTGCTTTTGATTATGTGCTAACAAAGCTAATTTACAAGCTATGAAGAACATTTTAGACCAAATACCTCAACAACTTGACAAAGAAATCTTCACAGAGCTTCTTAAAGCTGATGGAATTCGTATTGAGCGAATAATATCCACAGGTCAAACATCCCCCACTCACGGTTGGTATGACCAAACTGAAAGTGAATGGATTATCCTTATTCAAGGCTCGGCTACAATTGAATTCGAAAATGGTGAGACTCATAAGTTAAACGGAAATGACTTTCTAAATATCCCGGCCCACACCAAACACAAAGTCAGTAAGACTGATAAAGCTAGTCAAACAATTTGGCTAGCAGTTTTCTATTAACTAAGCACAATAACACCAAAAAATTCTTATCTACTGGTAGTTATAATATCGATATGTTAAAACAAAAAGGACCACTCATTGAGTGGTCCTTCAAGATTTTTTACTAAACAAATAGCTACCTAACAGTTCAAAAGTTCATAACTGTACAATAAGCCAATTGTTTAAAAAAAATTTACCAACGGAAGTGAGCAAAGGCTTTATTTGAATCAGCCATTTTATGCGTATCAACACGTTTACGTACTGCGTTACCTTCGTTTTTATGAGCGGCTACTAGTTCATTTGAAAGACGTTGAGCCATAGTGTGCTCAGAACGTTTAACAGATGCATCTACCAACCAACGCAAAGCAAGAGCTTTTGAACGACGAGGGTGTACTTCTATAGGTACTTGATAAGTAGCTCCACCAACACGACGAGATTTAACCTCTAGTTGTGGTTTAATGTTTTCAAGTGCAGCTTCGAATTTTTCAATCGGAGACTCTTCACCTTCAACTTTTGCATTTAACTCATCAATAGCTGAATAGATAATTCTTTCAGCGATAGTTTTTTTGCCATCTTTCATCAATACACCGATGAATTCAGTAATCAAGCGTGATTGAAACTTTGGATCAGGCAATACTACACGGGATTGTGCTTTTCTACGTCTAGACATCTAGCTTATCCTTTAGGTTTCTTAACGCCGTACTTAGAACGACTTTGTTTACGATCTGCTACACCTTGAGTATCAAGAGTACCACGGATGATGTGATAACGAACACCTGGAACGTCTTTTACACGACCACCTCGGATAAGAACAATACTGTGCTCTTGAAGGTTGTGACCTTCACCAGGGATGTAGCAAGTTACTTCAATTTTATTTGATAAACGCACACGTGCGATTTTACGAAGAGCCGAGTTAGGCTTTTTCGGGGTAGATGTATATACACGAGTACATACTCCACGTTTCTGAGGACACGCTTTTAAAGCAGGAGACTTAGTCTTAGCTTTAATGTTTTTGCGTCCTTTACGAACTAATTGTTGAATCGTTGGCACTTTATAGCACTCCTAAATTTTGAAAACCAATAGTAGTTATTTGTAGAATTCTGTCAAGGGCTACCGTTTTAGAAATCTAAAACGGGCTCGAGTAATTCATCTTCTTCGTTAGTGTCGACTAAGCTTGTTTCGGCATCTAAATCTTTCACTGTCATATTGCGATAAGCAGGAGACCCAGTACCAGAAGGTATTAGACGTCCCATAATCACATTTTCTTTCAAGCCCACAAGAGCATCATGTTTGCCTTCAACAGCAGCACGAGTCAATATTTTTGTAGTTTCTTGGAAGGACGCGGCAGAGATAAATGAATCTGTGCCAAGTGAAGATTTAGTAATTCCAAGTAAAAGTGGACGATACTTTGCAGCGCGACCGGATGTTTCTTGGATTGCTTCATTTTCTTTTCTTAGTTGCGCACGAGAGATTTCTTCGTGTTCAAGAAGCTCTGTATCACCACCTTCGGTGATAACAACTTTGCGCATCATCTGGCGGACTATACACTCAATGTGTTTATCCGAGATCGTTACACCTTGTAGACGATAAACCGACTGAATTTCATTTACTATATATTCATGAAGAGCTTCAACACCTGACACACGTAAGATGTCATGAGGGTTCACAGAACCTTCACAAAGTTTCTCACCTGCTTTAACACGATCACCATCATGTACTGCCATGTGTTTTCCGCGAGGAATAAGTTCAGTTCCAGAGTCTTTAAACACAAAGTCACAAGTACGAGGCTCTTTGACAGTTGCCTTAGATTTCGTAACGCGTTTTTTTGGTTTAAGTTCTTCTGTATCATCACTATTTGCGGTAGCTTCTGCTACTGCGTCAGCGTTATTGTTCAACATCCAAATAACACCGCTTCGGGTCACTTTAAGCGAATCAGGTATTTCACCGAAATCACTGCGGTTTCCGAGTTCGTCCAACTGACGCAACTCAAGTTCGTCAAAAACGAAAACCCTTTGTTGACCTCTCTCGATACCACCGTATTGTACAACACCATTAACTGGGGAAACAATGGAAGGAGATTTAGGGATACGCGCTTCAAAAAGCTCTGCAACACGAGGAAGACCCCCGGTAATATCGCGAGTTTTACCAACTGCACGAGGGATCTTCGCAAGCACGAATCCAGTTCCTACTGTATCACCTTCTTTATACTGCAGTACTGCAGCTTCCGGAACGGCGTAACGAGCAAGTTTTTCACCATTTTCGTCCACTACACTGATGTGAGGACGAAGTTTACCTTTACGATCGGCAATAACACGAATAGACTCTAGGCCAGTTGAATCATCATAATCCGAGTGGAAGGTCTGATCTTTTACAAGATCTTCAAATTCAATCTTACCTTTAGCGTAAGAAACAATAACACTGTTGTACGGGTCCCACTCAAATAGAACTTGTCCTTCAGTGACTTGCTCTTCATTACTTACCTTTAATTCAGAACCATAAGGGACAGGGTAACGTCCGCGGACAATACCGTGATCATCAAAGAGAGATATCTCACCAGAACGAGTTACAACAACTTTCGTGCCATCATCTTTAAGAACACAGTCAATGCCATCTAGTGTGACTTTAGAGTCAGCTAGAGCTTTTTTACTGTTTTCAATTGTAAGACGAGACGACGCTCCACCAACGTGGAAAGTACGAAGTGTCAACTGAGTACCCGGCTCACCAATAGACTGAGCAGCAATAACACCAACTGCTTCACCAATATCAGCTTGACGACCTGATGCTAAGTTACGTCCATAACATTTAGCACATATGCCAGTGCGGGCTTCACATGTGAGTACGGAACGTACTTGAACTGTTTCAAGATTAGCATCTTCAACAATAGCAGCTGTTTTTTCGTCAATGAGAACATTACGAGCAACAAGAACTTCACCAGTTACAGGGTGTTTAATATCTTCAACAGCAACACGACCAAGTATTTTTTCTTCTAAAGATTGGATAACATCGTCACCATCTTTATGAGCTTTCATCGTTTTACCTAGATGAGTTCCACAATCATCCATTGTAATTACAACATCCTGAGCAACATCTACTAATCTACGAGTTAGATAACCCGCATCGGCAGTTTTAAGGGCTGTATCGGCAAGACCTTTACGAGCACCGTGAGTCGATACGAAGTACTCCATCACATTAAGACCTTCACGGAATGAAGATTTAATTGGATTTTCGATAACTTCTTGTCCACCTAACTTTTTGGTAGGTTTCTGCATCAATCCACGCATACCTGAAAGCTGTTTAATCTGCTCACGTGAACCACGCGCACCAGAGTCAGCCATCATAAATACTGGGTTGAAGCCATCACGATCACCAGAAAGTTGATCAAATAGTAAAGTTGCAATATCATTTGTAGTATGAGACCAAGCATCAACGATTTGGTTATAACGTTCACCATCTGTGATAACACCATTTTCATAAAGGTCGTAAATAGCGTCTGCTTTTTCTTGAGTTTCCTGAATCATTGAATATTTTTCAGGAGGAATAATCATATCACAAATAGCAGATGAAATACCCGATTTAGTTGACCACTTAAATCCATTGTCTTTAAGAGCATCAAGATAATCTACAGTTGTCTTATTACCAGCAATTCGGTAAAGATCATCTACAGATTTGGAGATTGCTTTTTTAGAGAACGTTTCATTTACATAGCCAAGAGACTGAGGGATAAATGAATTAAGAATCACACGCCCAACAGTAGTTTCAATAAGAGTGTCTTCTAAGACAACAACTTTATCAACTTTTACACCAGCTTCAATAACTTTTTCTTCACCTTCTTCAAAACGCACAAGAGTAGGCCTTAAGAAAGTAGATGAATAAACAGCAGTCCCTTTAACCAAACGGAAACCAATAGCTTTGTTTAGTGTAAGGATATCTTTAGCGTAAGCAAGTTGTGGAGACTCACTTTCAAGCTCCCAAGGTCGGTATTTTTTCTCTACTGTATTATCATAAGCAAAATAAGACTGATCTCTATCTGTATTATAAGCCATTTCAACTTCTTCAGTCGTCGCAAATTTGCGAAGAGATTGGAAATATTCGTCAGCATTAGAATATTCTGATCCATCAGGCTTCAGATTAACACGGGGTTTAGTTAAGTAGTACAGACCCAGTACGATATCTTGAGATGGAACAGCAATTGGTTGACCAGATGCTGGATGTAGAATATTGTTTGATGCAATCATCAAGACACGACACTCTAACTGAGTTTCAAAAGAAAGTGGTAAATGGACTGCCATTTGGTCACCATCAAAGTCAGCATTAAATGCCGCACAAACGAGTGGGTGTAGACGAATCGCTTTACCTTCAATCAATTTTGGATAGAAAGCTTGAATACCAAGTCTGTGAAGCGTTGGTGCACGGTTCAGCATAACAGGGTGATCTTCGATGATTTCTTCAAGAATATCCCAAACTTCAGGGCGCTCTTTTTCAACGAATTTCTTAGCAGATTTAACTGTGTGTACAAATCCCTCTTCTTCAAGTTTTTGAATAATGAAAGGTTTGTATAATTCTAATGCCATTTGTTTTGGAATACCACACTCGTGCATACGAAGTTCGGGTCCAACTACAATTACAGAACGTCCAGAATAATCAACACGTTTACCCAGTAGATTCTGACGGAAACGACCTTGTTTACCTTTAAGTAATTCAGAAAGTGATTTAAGAGGACGGCGTCCATCACCTTTGACACTTGAAGTACGACGGCCATTATCAAAAAGAACATCTACAGCTTCTTGTAGCATACGTTTTTCGTTACGCAGGATAACTTCAGGAGCTTTGATGTCAATTAGTTTTTTAAGGCGATTGTTACGGTTAATTACACGACGATACAAGTCATTCAAATCAGAAGTCGCAAAACGACCACCTTCAAGTGGAACAAGAGGGCGTAAATCTGGAGGAATTACTGGTAGAACGTCAATGATCATCCATTCAGGACGATTATTAGATCTTAAGAAAAGTTTAACAATCTTCAGGCGTTTAAGAGCGTCTGCTTTTTTCTGCGCAGACGTCTCTGTAACAAGACGGTATTTAAGATCTTCAGCCAACTCTTCCATATCAATATTTGCAAGAAGTTGTTTGATAGCAGGTGCACCCATTTTGGCATCAAAATGGCGGCCTTCTTCTTCAAGGTCCATGTACTCATCTTCAGAGATGAGTTCACCAACTTTAAGTTCAGTATCACCAGCTTCGAGTACAATATATGACTCATAGTAAATCACACGTTCTAGATGAGATACAGATCTCCCTAGAAGTCCACCAATCATAGATGGAGTTGATTTAAAGAACCAAATATGGACAATTGGTATTGCAAGTTCAATATGACCCATGCGTTCGCGACGAACCTTTGAATGAGTCACTTCAACACCACAACGGTCACAAACAACACCTCGATAACGGATGCGCTTGTACTTACCACAGTTGCACTCCCAGTTCTTTACTGGTCCAAAAATACGTTCACAAAATAAACCTTCCTTTTCAGGTTTAAATGAACGATAATTAATTGTCTCAGGTTTGGTGACTTCACCAAAAGACCAAGAGCGGATAACATCAGGAGATGCTAATTGGATAGAAATGTCACCAGTGTTACTGATTGTTTCACCTTGAGTAGGATCCATCATATTATTTGTCTCCAATTTTGATATCAAGGCCAAGGGCCTGGATTTCTTTAATCAATACGTTAAATGATTCTGGGATACCTGGACTTGGAGTGTTCTTACCACGAACAATTGATTCGTAGATTTTAGAACGACCCATAACGTCATCAGATTTAACAGTCAAAAGTTCTTGTAAAGTATAAGCTGCACCATATGCTTCGAGTGCCCAAACCTCCATTTCTCCAAAACGCTGACCACCAAATTGTGACTTACCACCAAGAGGCTGTTGCGTAACAAGTGAATATGGACCGATTGAACGAGCATGAAGTTTATCATCAACTAGGTGACCAAGTTTCAACATATACATATAACCAACTGTTACAGGTGTATCAAAGAACTCACCAGTTTGACCATCGATTAGCTTAGTTTTACCAGATTTTGGAAGGCCGGCTTCTTCTAGAGCAGCAACAACGTCATCATAAGATGCACCATCAAACACTGGAGTAGAAACTTTAATACCAAGAGCTTTAGCTGCCCAACCTAAGTGAACTTCAAGTACTTGTCCCACATTCATACGCGAAGGTACACCAAGTGGGTTAAGCATGATCTGAAGAGGACGTCCATCTTCTGTAAAAGGCATATCTTCTACAGGAACAATCTTAGCGATAACACCTTTGTTACCATGACGGCCGGCCATTTTATCACCTACATTTAGGCGACGTTTTTTAGCTATATAAACTTTAACAAGCTTAAGAACGCCAGGCTTCAATTCGTCACCGCGAACTACTTTATCAATTTCTTTGTCAATTGTAGCTTCAAGATCTGAAATCATTGAATTAGATTCGTTAACGATTTTAATTACTTGGTCGTTAATGTCATCCTCTTTCGAGAATACAGAATCCATGGCAAGATCCATGAAATTAATTTTCTTTAGTGTTTTGTCAGAAATTTTGCGACCAGCAGGTACAAGTACCTCATTAGTTGCACCATCACGAATTTCACCAGAAGTTTCACCAATTAATAGCTCAGCTAATTTATTGTCGCGAGCAATGTTGATATCTTTAATCTGAGTACCAAATTCTTGACGAACTTCTTCAATTTTAACTTTGTCTTCTTCCTTAGTTTTTTTGTCTTTTTGTTTTCTAGAGAAAACACGAGTTTCAACAACTACACCTTTCATTCCTGGAGGTGCCTTCAAAGAACTGTCACGAACATCACCAGCTTTTTCACCGAAGATTGCACGAAGTAGACGCTCCTCTGGAGAAAGTTCAGTTTCACCTTTTGGAGTGATTTTACCCACAAGAATGTCACCTGGACCAACTTCAGCCCCAACACGAATCAAACCTTGATCATCAAGGTTACGAAGTGACTCTTCAGAGACATTTGGAATCTCACGAGTTAATTCTTCCGGTCCACGCTTGGTATCACGTACTTCAAGGTCAAACTCTTCAATATGAATTGAAGTGAATGTATCATCCTTACGAAGTTCTTCAGAAACGATGATAGCATCTTCAAAGTTATAACCATTCCAGGGTACGAAACCAATAAGAATGTTTTTACCAAGAGCAAGTTCACCCATCTCAGTAGAGGCTCCATCAACAAGAACATCACCAGCCTTAACCAAATCACCAATATGCACAATTGGTTTTTGGTTAATGGTTGTGTCTTGATTTGAGCGTTCGTATTTACGACATTCGTATGTATCAAATTCAGGTAAATCCATAAATGATTCAGAATTTGTTTCTTCTTCAGAACGTTTAACCGTTACTAAAGTTGCATCAACAAATGTGACTGTACCAGCGTATTTAGAACGAATCACAGTACCTGAATCAAGGGCAGCACGACCTTCCATTCCTGTACCAACTACTGGCGCAGATGAACGAAGCAGTGGAACTGCCTGGCGTTGCATGTTTGACCCCATCAAAGCCCTGTTAGCATCATCATGCTCAAGGAAAGGAATTAGACCTGCAGCTACTGAAACGATCTGTTTAGGTGATACATCCATAAGATCAACTTGATCTTTAGGGATTGCAGGGTATTCACCTTTTTCACGTACAATAACATAATCATTTGTAAACTCACCATTTTCGTTCACTTCAGTAGATGAAGGAGCAACACGGTAAGAATCCTCTTCGTCTGCTGTCAGGTAAACTACTTTTTGAGTAATTTTACCCTCTTCAACTAGACGATATGGAGTTTGAATAAATCCAAAAGGGTTCACGATTGCATAGGTAGCAAGTGAGTTGATCAAACCAATATTTGGTCCCTCTGGAGTTTCAATCGGACATAAGCGCCCATAATGAGTATAGTGAACGTCACGAACTTCAAAGCCAGCGCGCTCACGAGTAAGACCACCCGGTCCAAGCGCTGACATACGACGTTTGTGAGTTAACTCAGATAACGGATTTGTTTGGTCCATGAATTGAGATAATTGAGATGAACCAAAGAAAGTTGCAACTACAGAAGAAACTGTACGAGCATTAATCAAATCTTGTGGAGTTAATTCTTCATTATCACGAAGTGACAATCTCTCTTTGATAGCACGTGCCATGCGTGTCATTCCAAGAGCAAATTGGTTACCTAAAAGTTCACCAACAGAACGTGCGCGACGATTGCCTAAGTGGTCAATATCATCAAGTACACCTTCACCATTGAAGAGTTTTACCATATATTTGATTATGGCTAAAAAGTCTTCACTTGTCATAGTAAGTGTCTCAAGATCAACGTCAATTCCTAGACGATGATTCAGACGGTAACGTCCTACGCCACCAAGGTCATAGCGTTTTTCGTCGAAAAATAGCTTTTCAAACAAAGTACGCGCCATATTTGCATTTGGTGGATCTCCTGGACGAATAAGAGAATAAATTCTTGTAAGAGCATCATCTTCGCTCTCAGTAGGGTCAATAGCAATAGTATTGTGCATCATGGGATTATCAGTATGATTTCCCTCGATCACATCAATTGATGCCACATGCGCATCAAGAAGTCTATTGATGATTGGCTGATCTAAAACAGTGTTCGATTCAGCAATGACCTCACCAGTTTCCTGGTCAATACAATCAGTGAATAAAACACGATCTACAAGATTTTCTGCTGTGTCACTATGTAATTGAACAGTTTCTCTCTCATAGAAAAGTCCAAGGATATCTTCATTTAAAGAATACCCTAATGCTCTTAGTAAAATTGTAGCTGGAACTTTACGACGACGGTCAATATTAATGTATAAAGCGTCGTTTGTATCAGCAAGAAATTCTACCCAGCTACCGCGAGCAGGGATGATTCTTGATTTAAAAAGTCTTTTACCAGTTGTATGGAATTCTTCATCGAAACTAACACCAGGTGATCGGTGAAGCTGGGAAACAACAACACGTTCAGCACCATTGATAATGAAAGTACCAGTTCCAGTCATAACAGGAAGGTCGCAGATAAACACGTCATTCGTGATTTTTTCTATAAATTTGCGATCTTCGCCTTCACCTTCATAAACATAAAGGCTTAAAACAGCTTTAAGCGGGCGGGAAAAAGTTAATCCTCGCTCGCGACATTCTTTAATGCTGTATTTTGGAACACCGAAGGAGTAGCCTTCGTATTCTAGAGAGAATAAACCCTTAATATCTGTAATAGGGAAAATGTCTCTGAAAATTTGCTCAAGTCCATCTTTTTTTCTATCAGAAGGTATAACACCTTCTTGTAAAAATTTTCGGAAGGAATTGAGTTGAACCTCTAACAGGTTTGGAATTTCAAGCTTAAATTGACTGCTTGAATAATCTCTTCTTTGTTCCATTGCTTGCTAGCCCTTAATATCGTGAAAGTTATAAACAGAAAAACACCCTTAAGCCAACATAAAGCAGGCCTAAGGGTTTTTAAGGAAAGTAAGTAATTACTTAAGTGTTACAGTAGCGCCAGCTTCTTCAAGCTCTTTTTGTAGCTTTTCTGCATCTTCTTTAGAAATTGCTTCTTTAATAGCCTTTGGTGCACTATCAACAAGCTCTTTAGCTTCTTTAAGCCCAAGTCCAGTAGCTCCACGTACAGCTTTGATTACGTTGATTTTTTTCTGACCAGCGCTCTCAAGGATAACGTCAAATTCTGATTGCTCTTCAGCAGCTTCGGCACTAGCACCACCAGCAGCAACTACGACAGCTCCGCCTGCGGCAGCTTCGATGCCATGTTCGTCTTTTAAGTAATCAGCAAGTTGTTTTGCTTCAAGAAGGGTCAATTCTACAATTGAATCACCTATTGCTTTAATATCTGCAGCCATTGTGCGTTCTCCGTTTTGTTAATTAATTTTCAAGTTTGTCTTCAAGAGTTTTAAGTTGTCCTGCTATAGTTGATCCTGGTCCAGCAATAATGCTAGCAAGATTCGATCCAGGTCCAACAGCCATTGAGACGATAGATGCAATAAGTTCTTCACGACCAGGCATTTTAGAAACATCTTCTAGAGAGGTTCCAGCCATAATAGTGCCATCTAAACTAATTGCTTTTACAGTTACGATTTCTTTGTGTTCTTTTAAAAGAGCAACAAGTTCTTTCGCAGGTGCATTTGGTGAATCTACTGATCCAAAAAGGATAGAAGTAACACCTTGAAGTTGGTCATCGAGACCTTCGACATTGCATTCTACAAGTGCACGCTTTAGAAGCGTATTCTTAACCGCTTTGTATTCAATACCTTTTGTGTTAAGTACTTGACGAAATCCGTTGTCTTCGACAACAGGAATTCCAGCGTAGTTAACTAGGTAAATTGCGCCAGAAGCTTTGATTGACTCAACCAATGCTTGGACTTTAACCTGTTTTTGTTCTAGTGTTAATGCCATGTAATACCTACCTTGTAAGACCCATGTCAAGTTTCACACTAGGAGTCATTGTCGCAGTTAGCACCAAAGAACGTATGTACGTACCTTTTGCAGCAACTGGCTTTGCTTTGAGGACTGACTCTAAAAATACTTTGAAGTTTTCTTCAAGTTTTGAATCATCAAAGGACAATTTCCCAATGGGAGCATGAACGTTAGAACCCTTGTCTACTCGATAAGAGATTTTACCAGCTTTCAACTCTTTAACGATTTCAGCAACATTTGGTGTTACTGTTCCCGCTTTAGGAGAAGGCATCAATCCACGAGGACCAAGGATACGTGCCAAACGGCCGATAAGAGGCATCATGTCTGGTGTAGCAACGACTGCGTCGAAATCTAACCATCCACCTTGAATCTTTTCACCCATCTCTTCTGCACCAACATAATCAGCACCGGCTTCTCTCGCTTTTTCTTCAAGTGCACCTTTGGCGAACACTAGAATCTTAACGTCTTTACCAGTACCATGCGGTAATACTACATTACCACGTACTTGTTGGTCAGCATGACGAGGGTCAACACCCAATTTCATGTGCACTTCAACCGTTTGGTCAAATTTAATTTTTGATTTTTTAATCATTGAAATTGCTTCAGCTGGAGAATACTCCGTGCCAACTACAATTTGTTCTGCTATCTCACGATAGTTTTTACTTTTATTCGCCATTACTTCTCCTAACCCACCACTTCCAAGCCCATGCTGATAGCAGTACCACGAATCATTGAACATGCAGCATCGATATCGATAGTGTTCAAGTCAGGCATTTTAAGTTCAGCAATTTCGCGAACTTGTGCCTCAGTCACAGTTCCAACTTTTTCTAAGTTAGGTGTGCCCGATCCTTTTTTGATACCAGCTTTTTGCAATAGCAAACCTGGAGCAGGAGGTGTTTTTGTGATAAAAGTAAACGAGCGATCTGCATATACAGTAATAACAACAGGGATAATCATTCCCTTTTGGTCCTGAGTACGTGCATTAAACGCTTTACAGAATTCCATGATATTAACGCCTTTTTGACCGAGCGCAGGACCCACTGGTGGTGACGGATTTGCCGCTCCAGCTGGAATTTGTAATTTGATTAGACCAGCTACTTTTTTAGCCATTTATTGTCTCCTATTAATTGGTACTTACAATCCCTCAACCTGATTGAAATCTAATTCAACCGGCGTGGATCTCCCAAAGACACTTACCATTACTTTGAGTTTTCCTTTTTCAGCATTGATTTCATCAATCACGCCGTCAAAATCTTTAAATGGACCTGCTTTAATTCGCACAGCTTCCCCAATTGTGAAGGGGATTTCGTCGAGTTGACTAGGTACATTTTCTTCTTCATCTTGAGATCCAGTTAAACGTTCAACCTCTGCACGACGCAGAGCTTGAGGCTTGTTGTCAACACCAACAAAGTGGGTAACACCTGGAATCTCAGTAATTAAGTGCATGGTATCTCTTGTCATTTCCATCTCTATCAAAATATAAGACGGATATAACTTACGGGAGCGAGATACCTTTTTCCCCCGAGTGACAGAAGTTACTTCTTGTTGAGGTACACGTACCTCGCCAAAAAAGCTTTGAACATTTTCACGTTCGATCATCATTTCAGTGTGTTGCTGTACACTTAGTTCTTGACCTGAATAGGTGTGGACTACATACCATTTCATATAGATTACCCTAACACCCTTGTGAATATTTCAGACAGAGCAAAGTCAGTTGCCCATATAAATATTGACGCAATAATAGAAAATACAATAACCACAATAGTAGAACCTTTCAGTTCTTCTTTTGTGGGCCATGTTACTTTGCCTAGCTCAGCGAAGCATTCTTTGACATATATCTGAAATTGTTTCATTTTTTTCTCTTTTAGCACGGGCTGAGGGACTTGAACCCCCAACCTTCAGTTTTGGAGACTACTGCTCTACCAATTGAGCTAAGCCCGTGTGTTATTCAAAAGATTCTAATTACTTAGTTTCTTTATAAAGAACATGTTTTTTCAATAGTGGATCGTATTTTCTCATTTCAATACGTGAAGGATTGTTTTTCTTATTCTTCACAGTATTGTAACGATGACCAGAACCTTCTGTAGATTCTAATTCAATGTAGATACGATTCCCTTTAGACTTTTTAGCCACAAGGGACTCCTTAGTTAATTATTAATTATTCTACGATTTCTGTAACAACACCAGCACCTACAGTACGACCACCCTCACGGATGGCAAAACGTAGATCCTTGTCCATTGCAACTTCAGTGATCAACTCAGCAGTGATGCTTACGTTGTCACCAG
>CAWVXU010000020.1:0-34598 GCA_963934255.1 uncultured Fibrobacterales bacterium | reverse complement strand
CCGGTATTACCTGGGCTCAACCAGGCGCTGCGGACTTTCAAACTAAGATATCTAGCCCATTAGAATTGAAGAACAACGGCAATAAAGACTGTATTGACTCCTTGAAAGCCGATAAATCTAAGGAAACGCCTCATTTTTGTCTCAATCCCGATGATATCTTTGGTGAACAAAGTATGAGCCCCTGGGTTGAAAGCATGGTTGCTTTGGAAGAAAATTTGGCAATAAATTTAGATCGCAATATGACCGAATATTTTGTGGCGACTCTCGATCGAGAGCGAATTGAGTTTAGAAATCAAGAAAACTAAGGAAATTCGTATTTTTCTCTTGCGAATTCTAACTAATTCGCATATATTAGAGGACACTAGGAAGTATTCCTTTTAATATTAGGTGTTTTTATGAATAAAATATTATTAATCTTACTGGCAGCTGCCATCTCTATCGCTTCTGCTAGAAGCGTTACTTCTAAACGTGGTCCTGTTATGATTACTAAATCAGAAGGTGGCGGCGGTGATGTCTGTTCTGTGCCATTTGGCGAAGAGATGTCTATCATCAAAGACAATTCTGGTCATGTTATGGTTTCTGCTGGTTGCGGAAAAGGCTGGATTGGAAAAGGTGCAATTTCTTACGTAGCTGCAAAAGCTGGCGACAAATCAATGAATATTGACGATGTTGATATTGTTGGTTGGTTAGATAACCCGTCTGCGGTTTTCGTACTAGATAACAATACTGAAGATATCGATGGTATTGAGCTTGATCGTAACTTTAATGAATATCTGAACCAAACGGTTGACCGTGAGCGTACAGAAATGGGAAACCAAGAAAACTAATTCAATCAATTAGAATTTTGATTTCTCATTAATTTGAGTATTAACCCCTTCAATCTGATTGAAGAGGTTTTTTTGTATAAATTTGTACCACTCCACAATACTAACGTTGTAGAGCTCTCTAAAGGAACATTATGTCACTCACTGCACAAGATGCTATTAATCAAGCCGAAGAGTTAATTTTAGATTTTTGCCAAGAACTTCCAGAAGAAGAGCAGTTCGAACGAGAAGAAAAAAACCTTGACCTTATTTTAGAAATAATGAATCAAGTGGGTCATGCTGAGTTTGTTGCGGCACTGAAAAACGATGTTGAACCACCTGCTATGTTTGATTGTCAATTCTATGCGCAACTTGGAAATAAAGAAGTTGCACCGCTTCTCATTGAAGGACTCAAAAGCTCGGATCATGACGATGTTGAAGATGCAGTTGTCGGACTTTGTTATTTAGAAACAGAAGAAGGCCTTGTTGAATGTAAGCGTGCCCTCAAAGAGAAGCGTTTTTACAGCAATGATAAAGAAGAAATTGAAGACTTATTTGAAGACGTTCTTGAACATGTTTCAGAAGAATACAAAGACAAATTACTTGCTATTTTAGGTTAGTCTTTTGATCTAAACGAACATTTTTTATCCAAAAAAGCTCATCCTAAACTAGGATGAGCTTTTAATTTTTTAAGACAATGAGGGAGAGTATAATAACTAATTATCCTTATTAATCATCCCAAATTTTAGCATCAGGTTTTTTGGATTTTTTGCCTTTAACGCCCCAACCACTATGGTTTTCTTTACCCCAACCAGTATTTAGACTAGGGCGAACTAGGTCTTCTAGTGCATTAAGAAGTTCGGGAAGTCCATCACCCGAAAATGCCGACACAGGATAAGCTTTTTGGCCAGCGGCCTTGAAAGCTTCAATTGCAGCGGTAATATCTAAGTCAGTTTTGTTGAGTGCTACGATAATTTCTTTATTGGCCATCTCTGGGTGAAAGTTTTTCAATTCCTTTTTGAGAGTCAAAAAACGTTCATAAGCATCAGTATCAAAACCATCAATGACAAATAGAAGAGCATGGTTTCTCTCAATATGTCTCAGGAATTGATGTCCAAGACCTTTACCGTCAGAAGCACCTTCAATGATCCCTGGAATGTCAGCGATGACAAATGAGCCATAACCCTTCATTCGAACAATACCAAGGATTGGCTCTAGAGTTGTGAAAGGATAATCACCGACTTTAGGTCGGGCGCCGCTAATTTTATTTACTAGTGATGATTTACCTGCATTAGGGAAACCCACAAGCCCCACATCAGCCATTAACTTAAGTTCAAGCCTGAGTGAGCGTTTTTTTCCTGGCCGTCCATGAGTATATACTTCAGGGGCTTGGTTAGTCGCTGATTTGAAGCTTGAGTTGCCTAAGCCCGGTTTTCCACCTTTAGCAGCTACCCATGATTGTCCATGAGTCACAAGGTCCACTAGAATTTCGCCGTCTTCGGACCGTACCTGTGTCCCTGGTGGTACTTTGATCACTACATCTGCACCTGTCTTACCCGTCTTGCGAGCTGAACCGCCACGACCACCATCATCTGCTTTAAAATTTCGTGTAAAGCCAACATCAAGTAGAGTATTAAAGTTGTCTGTCACTTCTAAAAAGATACTACCGCCCCAGCCACCGCGACCACCATCAGGTCCGCCTAAAGGGACGTGGGTTTCACGGCGAAAGGTAGAGATGCCATCTCCGCCTTTACCTGCTTCAATATGAATTGTGAGTTCGTCTAAAAACATTATTGACCTAATTCTTTTGAGCGCTGTGCTGTGGCGCGAATGGTATCCATTAATGTGGATTTAAAATTATTTTTTTCAAGAGTATGAACTCCCGCAATAGTCGTTCCACCAGGTGAACAGACTTTGGTAGTCAGATCTGACGGACTTTCACTTGAGTCGATCATCATTTTTACACTACCTTTAAGAGCTTGTAAAACTAATGCTTCTGATTGAGCTCTAGGCATTCCCTCAAGAACACCACCGGCGATGAGGCCTTCAGCGAATTGAAAAACAAATGCAGGAGCAGACCCTGCAAGAGCTGTAGCTGAATCAATCAATCTTTCCTCAATAGGAACAGCAATACCTGCCGATTCAAAAAGAGTACATACATCCTGAATGACTTCACTTGACAAGCCATCGGTACAGATTGACACTGCGCCTTCACCCACATTGAGCGGCAAGTTAGGCATCGTTCTTACAATAGTATGTTGAGAGCCTAGTCCAGAGCTGAGTTGAGCGATGGAGGTTCCTGCCATTAAGCTAATAATGGTACAAGAACAATCTGCAAGTTCAGCCTTTAATTGAGCTTTGACTTGGGCAAAAATTTGAGGTTTGATGCCTAGAACAATAGTATCTGCCCAAGTAAATGCTTCAGTATTTTCTAAAAAATCAACATCAAATTCTGATTTGATTGAAGTGCGTGAGCTTTCACGATTCCCTGCTATACGAAATTGTGAGGTAGGCATACCAGAAGCCAGTAGTCCTTTAAGAACTGCTTTACCCATGTTACCTGCACCATAAAAAAGAATATTTTTCATTACTTACCCGTTCATCATATTCATGAATTCAGCATTATTTTTGGAATTTTTCAATTTATCTTTCATGAATTCCATGATTTCCATTGAGGATAAATCCTGAAGGTAACGACGTAATACATGCATTTTACGCATTTCATCGCTACTTAATAGAAGCTCTTCTTTACGTGTTCCTGATTTGAAAATATCAATAGCAGGATAGATGCGTTTCTCCGCCAGCTTACGATCTAGTACTAGTTCCATGTTACCAGTGCCCTTGAATTCTTCAAAGATGACCTCATCCATTTTGGACCCAGTTTCGACGAGTGCAGTACCAATGATTGTGAGTGAGCCACCCCCTTCAATATTACGAGCCGCACCAAAGAAACGTTTTGGTTTTTGTAAAGCCATAGCATCCACACCACCAGAAAGAATTTTACCTGAGTGAGGGATAACAACATTGTTGGCGCGCGCTAGTCGAGTAATTGAGTCAAGTAATACCACGACGTCGTGACCTTGTTCAACCATGCGCTTGGCCTTTTCAAGTAACATATCAGCTACTTTAATGTGACGTTCAGGGTGTTCATCAAAAGTAGAACTTAAAACTTCACCTTTGACTGAGCGAGACATGTCTGTAACTTCTTCGGGACGCTCATCGACAAGTAGTACCATCAGTTTAACTTCAGGGTGATTTTGAGAAATCGCGTTGGCGATATTGGTCAAAAGAACTGTTTTACCTGTACGAGGAGGGGCGAGAATCACACCACGTTGTCCCTTACCTATAGGAGTAAATAGATCCATGACACGAGTGGAATACTCATCATGTTGCCATTCAAGCTTTAGTTTTTCAGTAGGATGAAGTGGAGTTAAGTTATCAAAGTGCATACGTCGACGAGAGACAGCAGGGGTTACTTCATTGATGGTGGTAATGCGCATCAGTGCGAAATATTTTTCGTTATCTCGAGGTGCTCGAACTTGACCAGTGATATTATCACCATTTCTTAGGTCAAAACGTTTAACTTGCTGAGGGCTGATATAAATATCATCAGGACCAGCTATATAGTTGTGGTCCGCACTTCTTAAGAAACCATAGCCCTCTTTCATGATTTCAAGCACACCTTCAGCATAGATAGGGACTTCTTCGCCAGTGGTAATCTCTAGAATTTTATAGATGAGCGCTTGTTTACGCATATATCTGATGTCAGGGATTTCAAGTTCTTGAGCGATTTTGAAAAGTTCATAGGGTTGTTTAGAGCGAAGGTCTTTCCAATGTGCTTGAGCTACTGCAGCTTTGGCTGGATCTGGTTCTGGACCTGTAGGTTCGTCTTCAAACTCAGGAGGTATCTCGTAGTCAAACTGTTGTTTGCGGCGAGGATTTTTAGATTTGTTTTTATTGTTTTTACGATTGTTGTTATTCTCGCGGCCACCTTGATTATCACGGTTATTGCGTTGATTATCACGATTTTGACGATTTCCACGCTCTTTACGATCAGCTTGGCCTGAATCATCTTGTGACTCACCTTGAGCCTGTGTCGGTGTTTCTGGCTTGGTTTCGTTTTTAGTCTCAGCAACCGGGTCTGATGGCGATTGGGTATCAGTTTCAGCTGTGGAGCTAGCAGCGGCAGCAGCAGCCTCTGCTCTAGCAAGAGCTTTTTCAGCAACTAGATTTGAAATTTTTTCAGCGGCTGCATTTTTGATTATATGCTTAGGTTTAGGTGTTTCGTCGGTTGGTTGGGCGGCGACACTATCAGACGTTTGGCCAGCGGTAGCTTGGTTTTCACTAGGCTGTTTTTCAGAATATTCTAGAGCTGCTGCTGATTCAGATGCTGGTGAAACTTCTGTTTCTTTGACTATTTTGGGACGGCGAGTGCGAGCAACTGTCTTAGGAGTTGGCGCTGGAGCAGAGCTAACTTCTTCTAGGATGGCTGAAGCTTCTGATTCAACATTCGATTTCTTAGGTCTGCCACGACGTTTTTTAGGTGCTTCAGAGGATTCTAATTGAGGCTCTGACGGTGCAGTTTGAATTGGAGCATCGCTCACAACGGCTTCTTCAACCACTTTTTTAGGTCTTCCGCGACGTTTTTTGGGTTCTTCAGTAGAAATTGGTGTTTCAGAAGTAGGGTTAAGCGGTAATTCCGCTTGAACTGCAGGTTCCATTTCACTCAAATGAGGCTCCTTTGACATATTTCGGACGATGCCGAGTCAGAATTTTTTTGAAAATTGATGTATTAAGTTCTAACCAAGTGATTTATTGAGGTTACCTAGTGTTTCGCTAATAATTAAAGTCTCAAATTAAAGCTAAAGTTTACTGGCCACCAAATTAAATCAAAGATAATGAATGGGGAAATTAAGTATCAAAACAGATGGGACTTGAAAGGTTCTAACTCATTATAGCAGATGCTTACTGAGAACTCTTTTGATTTTGATCTTAAACTTGATTATGAGATAAATATAGACAATTTCTTAAAAAAACCGGATTTGAAGACTAAATTTAGAAGGATATGAAAAAATATTTTATTGCAATTGGCTCAAATTGGCCAAATTTAACTCAAAATTCTGAATCTATCTTAAATCAAGTGGTTCAACGCTTTGAAAACAGATTCCCACTTGACTTCATTTCTAGTGAAATATTGAAGTCTGCACCACTAGGGCCACAAAATCAGCCATGGTTTTTCAATATGGTTGTGAGTTTTCAATCTAGCTGGCCTGCAATGGAAATGTTAGCATATATCAAGGGTTTGGAGACTATTTTTGGCCGACAGTTGAGGCGCCGTTGGGGTGAACGTGAGTTAGATCTAGATATTGTGGCAATTTCAGATGAAATTCATCAACTGGGCCGATTAAAAATTCCACATCCTCAAATGAATTTTCGTAGTTTTGTGTTGAATCCGCTCAGAGAATGTGACCCAAATTGGACGCATCCTTTGAGTGATAAAAGTATCCATCAGTTGATTTTGGAATTGGGTGAAAATGAAGCTTCCTGAAGACATTAGATATATAGCTATAGAAGGCGTCATAGGTGTTGGCAAATCTACCTTGGCCCATATTTTGTCTAAGCGTTATCAAGCAAGGCTTTTATCTGAGATTTTTGAAGAAAATCCATTTTTAGAAAAATTTTATGAGAACAAAAATGCTTATGCGTTTCAAACTCAGCTATTCTTTTTGCTATCAAGGCATCGACAGCTCAAAGCGAGTTTCGAACAACAAGATCTATTTGTGAATTGTACTGTTTCTGATTATTGTTATGATAAAGATCGAATTTTCGCCAGTATTAATCTAAAAGAGGATGAGCTTCGCATGTATGACACTGTGGCTCAAAGTCTAAACATAGGGTTGCCTAAACCAGATTACATCATTTATTTACAAGGTAATTCTGATGTACTTCAAGGTAGAATAGAGAAGCGCAATCGCACTATGGAACAAAACATGGACCCAGCTTATTTAAAGGCTCTTATTCATACCTATTCTAATCATTTTTTCAATTATTCTGATTGCCCTGTATTGACTATTAATACTGATCAAATTGATTTCGTAGAAAATGAATCTGATTTGGAAGACTTATTGAAGGTAATAGACAGATTTCCTGCAGGCAAGAATTTTTACAATCCATCGAGTCTACTTTAAAACACTTATTATTATGAAAGCGATTATTCGTTGTCAATTTCATAATAGATGAAGGAATTTGCGCATAATGGTTCAGATCAAATTTGCTCTCCCGGTTTGTAAAAACGTCAATGAACTTCGACGTGAAGTAGCTCGTCAGAAGCTAGTGCGACAAGGCGTTGGTTTAGTCCCTACAATGGGCGCATTGCACGAAGGTCATATGTCATTAATTCAAAAAGCTTCGAAGTCACATGGTGTTGTAATTTTGAGCATATTTGTGAATCCGCTTCAATTTGGGGCAGGCGAAGATCTTGATTCATACCCAAGAAGACTTCAAGAAGATGTGAGACTCGGGAGCTTATCCGGAGCCACTGTCATTTTTGCCCCTACCCAAGATTCTTTTTATAACTCAAATCACCAAACGACTCTAGCTAATTTTGAATTAGAAAATCTTTATTGTGGAGAGTTTCGACCCGGTCATTTTCGCGGAGTTTTGACAGTCGTAGCCAAGCTTTTAATGGCCTCAATCCCTGATACAGCCTATTTTGGTAAAAAAGATTATCAACAGCTCTATTTGATCAACCGCATGGTAACTGATTTAAATATACCCGTTAAGATACTTGGCTGCGTCACAAAAAGAGAAACGAGCGGACTTGCTAAGTCTTCACGAAATGAATATTTAAGTGAAAATAATTACAAAAAAGCAGCGAGTGTCTACCAGGCTTTAAAGGATGCTAAAAAAGAGCTTAAAAGTGGTAAAAGTTGGATAAAACAACGTAAAGAAGGCATGGAAAAGCTGGAAAAAGAAGGTTTTGGCGAAATCCAGTACTTTGAGTTAGTTGACCGAAAGACCTTACTCCCTCAAAAGAAATACGTCCGCCCGGCTGTCTTGCTCATAGCCGTTTATTTAGGTGAAACTCGTCTTATTGATAATCTAGAGCTCTAGATTATTCTTGAATTTTATGGTATAATATCAATATGACTAAACTAAACCTATCTATGGCATTTCATCTAAATGATGCTCCTTATCTCAAGAGTTCTGAGATTGAAAAAATCACAAGAGTGTTTTGTACGGAAGTTTTGACTTTAATGGATGAAGTTGGCCTGACTAAGGTGAGTGTTTATTTTTCTGGCCGATTCCTAGAAGCGCTCTCTAAGGTAAATAACTCCATATTGGGAGCAATATTAGAAAAGACGAAAGCGGGGCAAATTCAATGGCTCGGCGGTGGTTATTTTGACCCAATTTTTCCATTAATTCCACGTAAAACCCAAGATCTGCATATTAAAAAACACTTAGCTTTACTTGAGCAAACACTTAATGTAAGGCCTCGGGGCTTTGTTTTACCTTCCTATGTCTGGGAGTCTGAATGCATTGATTTACTTTCTAGACATGGGTTTGAATACACTTGTTTAAAACAATACCAATTACAGGATTCCCTTTGGCGATATGGGACAGACAAGGGTTTCTGGACTGTTGAGGACAGAGGTAAAGTTCTCAAGGTTTTATCAAGTTCCCATAATCTTTCCAAGCATTTTGTTGATGGTCAGTACAAAAAGTTCATTGGGCAATTAAATGAAATTTCAGAGCAGACATCCTTTACTCAACTTGATTTACCTTTCATTAGAAGAAACCGTGGACATTTTCATGATGAATGGTTTGACAGGCTCAAGAAACTACTCAAACGAATGAAACAAGATAGTCTTGAGGTTAGTTTTGAAACTTTAGACTCTCAAGTAGACCAACAAATTTCCGGTGGGACAATATACCTTCAGCCCTCTATTGGAAAGAGTCTCGGCCTCAAAGAACATCAAACAAGTTGCCGTGATTTATTAATTTTACAACCCGAATGCAATTACATCCATAAGAAGATGATTTATATTCACAAAGCCATCGACAGTGTTGAAAACTTAAAGATTCGCAACGGTTTTTATGACATGCTTTTACCTGCACAATCCCTTTATTATTATAGAAATTCGGCCAAAACCGGTGGGATTAGATATGTCGAAGATCGTCAAGAAATTCACTCAAAGTTAATTGATATTGAAGATAGACTTCGTAAACTTTCTGGTGTTCGTGGCCTCCAAGTAGAAGTGACCGATTTTTTTGGAAATGGTGCTAAGGAGGTCCTTTTTGCCAATGATCAAATTGCTGTGATTGTTGAGCCTAAGCGTGGTGGTGTTTTGAGAAGCCTTGACTATAGGCCTGCACGCCATAATTTGATAAATTCTTATCTACAATCAGAACGCAGTGAAGGTAAGGGCCCTATTTACCAGGTTTTTCCTATGGTGGGGCTTCGAGATGTATTATGTTCAAAAGAGGACGCTGATTTAGTTCACATCCCTGATTGGATTCACAATGAATCTCATATCTTATCCCAACCGATGGATTTTCAAATTAAACCACGTGAGGACTCTTCTCAGTTACTTTTAAGTGCTGAACAGCGGATTAAGTTTAATCAAGTTGAGCATATCATGCAAATGGACAAAGTATTTACATTCAAAGGTAAAGGCTCTGAATTTCTTTGGACACAGCAGCTAAAAAATGGAAGTTTTAGAGAGTTCGATGGCTATTATGGGTCTCTATTCAATCTCTCTTCAAGTGGGATTGATGTCACCGCCTGTACTTTATCAGTACAAGGAGCTCGTGTTGATATTAAGAACAATCACCTAATTGAAGATGTGAGTAAACTTATTTGGAAAGACAAATCCAAAGGGATTAGTCTTCATTGGGAATTCCATAAACCATGTAAATTATTTGTTAGACCGATTCTTGATTTTGGGATGGGAAATGAATTTGAAAGTCAGTTCCAAGGGATACAACTTCTCCCCTTATGGGAATGCAAGTTACTAGGTCAAGAAAAGATTTCATTAATGTCAAAAATTATTTGTCATAAGGCCGGATTTTTATTCGGATGAGAAATTCACAATTAGATACGAAGATTGAATTTATAGAGGGCGCTGTACGCCTGGTATTTGATGGAATATTTTTCATCAATCAGTGGCCGTTTGTTCAAGAAAAATTTGATTCATTTATCAGCGAAGGCCAAAAAAAATTCTTCGTTCATTTACAAAAAGCCAAAATTCGTGATGCGGAAATTTTGCAGAACTTCTTGGAACTTCAAAATAATTTAGCCGGACGCAAGGCTAAATTAATTTTAATTTTTGACAACAAATCAAACGTCAAGTTTTTTGCTCCATATAAGCATCTGTTTGAAATCTACCCTAACTATGAAACTTATAGAAAACAAGGTTTTGTTCGGGCGTTAAGGACAGTTGGGTTGCAATATTCAAAAAAAACTGGAATTCGGATTTCTCCAACGACGGCGGCTTTAGTTTTGCTATTACTAGCTGGTTGGGTGATGACACTCTTAACGATGATTCAGACTCAGTCAGAAGATTTGGATAAATCTAGACGAGAAGTTCAAGAGCTCATTGTCGAACAAAAAAGCATAAGTCGTGAATTAAAAGAACTTGAGACGAAGCTAGCGCCCCTCAGACAATTAGGCTTATTAAAAGACAGCTTAAGCCGAGTGAAATATAAAAACATCCCTGACTGGGTAGATCATTTGAGAAAAAAACAAAAATGAAAGCGGTGGTCACTTGGCGTTTGTCTCAAGCTACGCTCTATCTTATTTTGACATTAATTGTGGTGGCGATGAGCAGCCTCTTTGCCAAACTTGTGCATGTGAACTATCAAATGAGTAATGTTCGTAAAGACATACCTAGTATTCAATCCAAGGTCCAAGAATCAAAACTTCAAATTTTGACGATGAAAAAACGTCTTCGTGTTCAAAATGCTTTTGCTTTTATAACCAGAAATAAAATGGAAAAAAAATCATTTATCAAAACAAGTGAACAACTGTACAATATGTCAAACGCGCTAAGTTTTGATCCACTTTTGGTTATAGCTCTTGTGAGTGTTGAAAGTAGAGGTAATCCCAGGGCTATTGGTAGATATAGGTCTGGCAAGGAAAGTGGAGCGTTGGGGTTAATGCAGATTAAAGAGTCCACAGCTCAATGGGTGGCCCAAAAGTTTGGACATAAAAAGCTTAGTGAAGGTGGGGTGATTAGGGCAGAGCAAAATATTTTATATGGAACACTTTATCTGATGGATTTGGTTGCCAAATATCAAAGTTTAAGTAAAGGGATTATGGCTTATAATATTGGGCCAGGGGCTATGAATAAAGCCCTCAAATACAATAAAGCGAAATTACCTAAGCGTTATCTTAACAGAATGCTATCCAACTATTATTCACTAGTAGATAAATTTGGTGAAGAACCTACCGAATCATAGGGATGAAACTTTAACGGACCTAAAACCTAAAGAGTGGAGCTGTTTTTTGTAAAAGTCAGTTCTAATATTAGATTGGCAGTGGGTCTTTATTTCCAAATCAACATCACCAAATTCAAGACGAATAGGATAGTTTTTTCTGAGTTGATCAAAGCTAAAGCTGCGATTTTCATCAAGCCATGATTTTTCAAATCGCTCAGAATCTGACCAAGGGTTGTAGTGAGAAGGCATCCAGCTAATCAAGCTCTTTATTAAATTGGCTTGTGGGTTTTCGGCCTCAAATTCTACTACCGTCATTGTAGATGATCTTTTTAAGAAGTGTCCCTGGTGAATAGGAATGTTTAATCCCAAAAAGGAATTCAATTTCTCTACAAGTATGGCCGAACCATTAAGTTTACCACGATAACTATAGCCGGCAATATGAGGTGTATTGAGTCTAGATTGTTTCATCCAAGACAAGTCCGGGGAAGGTTCATTCCAAAATACATCAAGAAATAAGTCCCCAAATAGTGTTCGACTTTGAATAATTGAATCCTCATCAATGACTTCACCTCGACATGCATTAATTACATGTAAATTTGGTTTGAAACCCTTAAAGCTGCTCGCAGAAATCATTTTATGGGTTGGGTGTAATCCAGATTGAGTATAAGGAGTATGGGCTGATATAAGTGAACATTCTGCTAGGTTGTCCCAATGAGCATAATCAATATCATCGAATTTTGCTGCTCGAGGAGGGTCAACGGCAATCCAGGGAATACTCAAGGCGGTGAGTTTATTAGTCAAAGCCTGTCCAACTTGCCCGTAACCAATGACTCCAATTTTATCTTGAGGGGTCAATTTTTCCTCAGCATATAAACGAAACAAAATTGCTAAGACATATTCCGCCACAGCTACGGCATTGCAACCGGCAGCTGACTCCCATAAAACACCCAAATCTATGAGGTCAGTCTGGTTGATATGGTTAACGCCAGCGGTAGCAGTGCCGACCCATTTGACGGGTGTGTTCTCTAACAATTGACGGTTGACTTGAGTGATAGAACGGACAATAAGTATGTCGGCATCGCTCAAATCCTCAGACTTCAAGTCTCTACCATGATATGTTTTCACCTCACCGAATTCTTGAAAGAAATCGTGGGCTTTAGGGATATTCTCATCGACATAAATTCTACGCATAGATTCAAAATTAGTATCTTTACACCAAAGTAATGAAAATGGTTTTTCTTTATGAAATTGGGCCAAACTTCCCTTGTCACCCTTTGGGTCACTTTATTTGTTGTTATCAGTTCCTTTGCATACGCAAAAGAATCTAATACTGTGCTTGAAACGGTACCTCAGTCTAATGTTGAGCTACCGATTTCATGGGATGTTCATCAATTTGTTTCAACAAGTATAGATAACGATCCAACTTTAGCAGAAGCTCAATACAAGAAGTCAATTAAATCACTTCGAATCAAAAGCATTAAAAACTCTGCCATTCTACCCAAATTTAAAGCTAGTATCTTATTTGGGCCTGCCCCGGATATAAACGAAGTAGTTGAGACTGAGCTTGTTGATGGTAAATTAATAGAGACTAAAGAAACCCGTTATGACTTTTCAACTTTTGGTCCTTATTTTGGTACTAAAATTGAGATGGCGCAGCCGCTAAACATTTCGCGATTACGCTATGGTTTGATGGCTGCTCAAGCTGATTTAGATGTGACAGCTTGGGATTACAAAAAAGTTCAAGTTGTTTTGAATTATGAATTACAAAAGATTTATTATGGTTTAAGTTATGCGATGAGTATGAATCGACTCGCCTCCAAAGCGCTTAAAGAGCTCACTAAAGTAGCAGATAAATTAGAAGAAGCTCTGGATGAGGAAGACGAAAATGTATCTCAGTTTGATTTGCTAGAATTAAAATCCAATAGGTACTCTTTAGATAAAGCACTCTATGAAACAGAAGAAGGCCTTGCTCGTGCTCGCTTAGGGTTCAGATTTAGCCTAGGTGAGCAAGGGGAACATATTCAAATTTTGGATACCCTGATTAGACAGCGTAAAGATGTTATTCCACCGCTGGAGGACTTAAAAAAAGCGTTATATGAGAAACATCCTGATTTAAAGAAATTAAATTACGGCCTCAAAGCCAAACGTGCTCTTATCAATTTAGCTGGAGGTGAAATGGGACCTGGATTCTTCCTTTTTGGAGAATTTAAATACGCCAAATCATGGGCGGGTGATCGAACTAATTTTGGTGAAGATGCCTTTTCACGAGATCCAATCAATACAATAGACGGCGCGCTTGGAGTAGGTGTTCAATACAATTTGAATTTTTGGGCACAACAAGATAAACTGAAGAAAGCCAAGTACGAATATAATTTATTGAAGAAAAAAGATATCTATGCGGCAACTGGGCTATTACTGCTCATGGAAGAGGCATACAACAAGGTTACTCTTCACAAAAAACGTATTAAGAGCGCTCAGCGTTCATTGCGTGCCTCGGACGCTTGGCTCAAGGGTGCGGCAATGAAATACGACATTGACCCTTCACAAGGTGGGATACTACTTAAGGCTTTTAAGCAAAACATGTCCAATCGCAAAGACCTTTATGACTCAGTTTACGCATATAATTTGGCTGTAGGAGCACTTTTTTCTAAAGTGGGTTGGACTTTAGCTGAATATCAAAGTATTTATAACACAAAGACATCTCAATAAATGAGACATAGGATGCCAACATGAAATTTACGATTTTTAAAAAAAAGAATATTTTACCAGCTTTACTTCTTTCAATCAGCCTGACTTGCGCGAGTCCTATGGACGCTATTAAAAAAAATGATATTGAACTTCAATCATTAATCAAAAGGAATCAATCAGCAGCAAGCCAAGAAAATGTCGACCGCATGAAATTCTTGATAAATGATATCTTTGATTTCGAAGAGATGGGCCGACGTGCATTGGGATCTTCTACATGGAAATCTCAAGATATAGCAAAGCAAGCTGAATTTGTTGCAGCTTTCAAAGCAATGGTGGAGAATGCATCGGTCAAAAAACTCGAAGTTTATCAATCAGATAAAACAGTTTATGAAGAAGCCGATTTTAGTGGTAAAAAACAAACTTTAACGGCACATGTCTGGGCCAAAGGTGAAGAGTCTATTTTAGCTTATAAATTCAAAAACAATGATGGAAATTGGAAAGCATGGGATCTAGTTATTAATGACTTATCTACGATGAGAAATTACCGTGAGCAATTTAAAGACATCTTGAAGGATAAAAGTTTTGATGAATTGGTGAAGATTTTGAAAGATAAAGCGGCTGAATAGTTGAATTACCTTTTTGGAATTATTTCGGCACTCCTTATTATATTAGGAGTGCCGTTTCTCTTTAAGGCCCACTTGCGCTTGTTAGATTCAAGGGTGTCAATTGATGTCAAATTTTACCTTTGGGTTATTTATTCTTGGTCAAAAGAGTTTAATTCAAAGCCAGATGTTTTGAGTAATAATTCGCCTGACCATCACTCAGGCTACTCAACTACTCCGCTGGACAAAACAGTTAAATATGCATCCTCTGATTCTGAAAATAAGTTAGTGGATTCGGATACCAAATATCACCTCAATGACGAATTCATGAGGGCAGAGTCTATCGAAAAAAGCATCGAAAATAACTATGAAGAAAAGTCGGATAAGTCAAAAAAGCTAGACGATACTGAGTCTTTATCAGAACCTAGATCTAAAAATCCAAATAAAAATTCGTCCTTAATTTCAAAAAAGAACAAAAAAGATAAGCCTAACCAGGCGAAGGTACCTTTAGAACTAAGATATCTTCGTACTATTCTTGATCCAAAGGTGTTGCTTAAGCTAACCGCGTGGGCATATGGTCGTAGTGTGGATTTGCTCAAGCTATTTAATTTTAATCTAAAAGTATGGCATTTTGAAATGAGAACGATAGACCCTATGCTTTTAGCGAAGATCTCCTCGCTACTTGGAGGACTAAGTGGTGTTCATCCCTTGATTGCAAAAGGACGATGGGCGGTAGTCTATGGTCCTGATGCCTATTTATTAAAGCTCGACCTAACTTCTTCTTGGAATTTAGGTTCACTCATTCTGTATGCATGTAAATGTATTTGGACTTTACCCTTAAGGCATCTATATGGAAATTGGAAATTATCAAAAAACGAACTTACTGGGATGTGGGAAGAGAAACTAGTTCAATTTATTTGGAAACAAATAAAATAATTAGGAGATATAATGAAAAATAAACGAAAAATTAGTGCCACGAAATTGGTACAAAGTCAAGGGCTCGGTTCACGTAAAGATATCGTTAAAAGTATCCAAGCTGGTGCTCTAAAAATTGATGATTTAATTATTGATTCACCGACGACTCTCATAGATCGAAGTGTACTTGGCTTTGAATGGAATTCAAAGTATCATTTCTTTATGGAAAAAGTTTTGATCATAATGAATAAACAAAGTGGATTTGAATGTTCTCATAAGCCAACTCATCATTCATCCGTCTTTGAACTTTTACCTCAAGAGTACATTAATCGTGAGGTACAGTGTGTGGGTCGCCTCGATGTGGACACAAGTGGCTTGTTGCTTTTAACCGACGATGGCGATATAAACCATAAATTTTGTTCACCAAAGTCTCACTTAGAAAAAGAATATCACCTGCGTTGCGAAGATACGCTAGATCAAACTATAGTCGATCAGCTCATAGAAGGAGTTGAACTGAAAAGTGAAAAAGGAATCTTCAAGGCCAAACGTGCTGAACTCAAACAAGATGGGTCAATTGCCATGGTAATTACTGAAGGTAAATATCATCAGGTTAAGCGAATGTTAGGCGCCACCGGACATAGAGTTAATTATTTGCACAGAATGAGTATGGGTGATTTGACGTGTGAAGGACTTAAGCCCGGAGAATGGAGGGTGATTGATGCTTCAACATGCTTTTCAGAGTGAAACAACAAATCTGTGGAGTCATCCTCATGGCACAGGAGAGGGCGAGCCAAGCCAAAAATTGATCATCCGTCACTTGGCAGGTCTTGCTTTTAATCCCCACCCTAGATGGTTATTAATAGACCCTGGTTGTGGTCTAATTCAAAAAACACTCAGTCTTAATGGGAATGCACAGATTGATTGTATGCATCAGTGGTTTCAAGATTTTACTTTAAGTCAAAAAAATAGCCAAGGACTTTGGAGTGATCGAGCTTTTCATTGGATTGAACTCGAGAAGTTTGTTTTAACTCAGCCCAAAGACACAAGTGTTGTTTTTAAAATAAACAAATCTGCTGATCTTAATCGTGCAGTACTCCAAGTATTAGCCAAAGCTGAGGTAAAAAGAGTTCTAGTCTGGGGTGGTAATCAAGAGGGAATGAAGTCCCTTCCCAAGAAGGCAATCAGCTTTGGTTATAAAAGTGATACTCTAGAATTAAAGAAATCATGCAGAGTCGTTGCTTTAACGTTAATGGAGTTAACCCAGGACCAGAGCCAAGACAAGGGCGTGAGACAAGAGCACCATCCAATGGAGTATTTTAGTCAAGTCAAGTACCCTGGATTTGATTTACAATCAACACTGGGCATGTATGGCCACCAAAAGGTGGACCAAGGAACCCTTTTGTTGCTGATGGAACTTGACGTTTTATTAAAAGACAAGCCTTTGGATTCAAAAATAATGGATTTTGGAGCAGGTAGCGGTGTTTTAGGGCTTCAAGCTCAGAAGCTGGGTTTTTCACAAGTAAATTATAGTGATGCCCATAGTTTGGCATGTCAGTCATTGGCACTGAACTTATCTAGACAAGAAGGTCCGGCTGTGTATTGGGATTATATGCTATCAACTGAGATGAATAAATACAATATTATTATCACCAATCCTCCATTTCATGTAGGCTCTAAAAGTGATTACCACTTGGGTGAATTGTGGATTGAAGCGCTATTCAGAGTACTAAGCCCACAAGGTGAAGTGATATTGGTGGCGAACGAGTTTTTAAAATTTGATGAAATGGCAAAGCCGTACTTTCGCAAGGTGAAGAAACTGACGAAAAGTAGTGGTTATTGTGTTTGGAATTTGATACTATAATTTAGCTGACATTAATTAAAATGAGTGAATTTTGAATTTAGTAGGATTAAAGTGGGAAGCTAAGGGCGATGGCATGTATCTGACGGCTGATGATGAGTCAAATTTTACAGAAATCCAAGACATTGAAGATGAACTTCTACGCGATTTAATTATGAACATGGACATGCAGCGTGTAGGACAAATCCTAGTCGATAAATCTGGTCAACCTGAATTTGCTGGCCCCCATTTTATAAGGTTTGATCAAGGTAAATTAAATCATCTAGAAATAATTTGCACTCAGGAATACGCCAAATTAACTGTTAGGTCATCAATCAAAAATACAGGCTTAGTACTAAGTGTGCATGACCTGGAATTTATTCTTAAAGTCAAAAAAGTAATTCATGGTGTTGATTGGTCTTTTGTTGATAAAATTATATCCTCTCAATCATGGGGCCCAACCCATATTATTGCCAAATATACCCCGGCTGTTCGGGGGGATGATGCTAAAATTTTGGAGTTAGTGGAAATTGATCCTGATGCCAAGCCACTAGCTAATTGTGATGGTTCAGTTGATTTTAAAGTTTTTGAAAATATTCAACAAATTAAAGAAGGCGCCATCATTTGTAAAAGAATAGCTCCAACCCCGGGTGAGTCTGGTAAAAATATTTTTGGACATGAAATATTGGCGACTCCAGGAGATGATGCTAATTTACCTCGCGGTAAAAACACAATAATTAGTGAGGATAATTTAGAACTTCGTGCTCTTAATTCCGGTTATTTATACCGCGAAGGGCTTGCTATATCTGTTGGTCGACTTTATGTCGTTCAAGGCAATGTCAGTTTTAAAACCGGTAATATTAAATATTCTGGTGATGTAGTTATTCATGGTAATGTACAAGCCAATTTTGAAGTAATAGCCGATGGTGATATAACTATTGAGGGCGAAGTTGAAGCGGCTAGAGTTATTTCAACTAATGGGTTTGTTCATATTAAAAGAGGCGTTTTTGGCAAAGGTAAAGCTTTTATAAGTGGGGCTAAAGGTGTCCGAGTAAATATGGCCCAGCATTCAGAAATAATATCTGAAGGTATTGTTGAATTTGACCTTCACCTTTTCGATACTAAAGTGAAAGCCGAGGCATTAATCGCCAGCGGCAGCAATAGTCTGATCAATAATTGCGATATTGTTGTGTACGACCGTGTTGCTTGTCACAAAATTGGCACGCCTGCCGGGGCGACTACAAAAATAGAGTTTCTGAACCGAAAAGAAGAAGAAGCACTGGTTAAATTTGATAATTTAAACACCCTTTATATAAAGCTCCAAGTAACACTTGAAGGCTTAGAAAATCGTTTAAGGTCTATGAAAGCGATGTTAAAAAGAGCAACTGAAATCACTCAACGCTCTAAAGATCAACTAAAAAAAGTTCTGATTGAGTACGAGGGGACGAAGAAGAAGAAGACTCTTGTTGAAAAAAAAAGGCAGTCATTAACTTTAGCAGCTTCAGATTCAACAAACCTTCCTGCCCAGGTGTTAATTCAAGAATTACAGCCTAAGTTAGAAGTCGTAATGTATGGCAAAACAGTTGAATTTTTTGATGGTTTAAAAGAAATTAAAATTTATTGGAATTTGGATGCCATTCAAACTATTCCACTTGAAAAAGGTGAACTCCGATGAAAAATTTAAAAATTGAATCATTTGAAAAATATTCAGTAATGACTCCCAAGGAGCTTCCAGCCGACAATACAAGGGTTTTGTTGTATGAAGTTGAGAAGCTTTTATTTAAAAAAAATCAGCACATCGTCTTATCGTTAGAGAATGTTGAAAGCCTTTTCTCCGTTCAATTAAGTTCAATTATTCAGGTCTATAAACTGCTACAAGAATTCCAACTCAAGCTTATCCTATGTGACTTATCTTTTGGAGTTGTCAATGTTTTAGAAATGACTCAGATGACCAAATTGATGGATTTATATATTACCCGGAGTGATTTTGATATTGCATCAACTGAACTGACAATACGTGAAACCATTCCAGATTTAGTATTCACAGTAGAAACTCAACGAACATCAAGTGAGGCTATTTATAGCATCAAGGGCTTCATGTCTATGACCAAGGGTATACATGTTCTAAAAGACCTTGTCGATGAGAAGTTAAAGCCTGTATTGGACCTCAGCAACTTAGGGTTTATCGATAGTAAGGCTCTTATCTTTTTGGCTGATTTAACAGGCCAAAGGACGCTGACGATAAGAGGGGCATCTTCTCTGATTGAAGAGTTACTTGACGAAGAAGGTTTATCTGAATTGTTTGATATTGAAGAAGATGATATCTGATTTTGATCTATGAAAATTTATTGATCGCCTGAAGTAATTTTTTTGAGCTGACTTCAGGCAAGCCACCTTTTTTCTCAATTTCTCGAATTCGTTCAAAATTCTCACTCCAGTAAGCCAGCCATGTATCTAAATTTTCGTGTTTGGGGTTTCCCACATCAGATATTTCTTCGCCAACTTTAGCTAGTAACCAAATTTCTCTAAAATTACCATTCTCGGAAACAATTTTCTCTTCAATCATTTTCCACTGAAGTGCTTTCAGGGTTTGTCTCAGAGAGAAAGTCTGTTTGTGGCTTCCAATGAGAAGGTATGCTTGATCTAAATTTTTATTTAAACTGATAGCGTTGAGAATTTTTGTGATGGTGACAGAGCCAACGCCAGCTATACAAAAAAGTGTTTTACCGTGAATCATGGGAAAGGTAAAAACGCGGCCATCGCCCTGATGGAGTTGAAAAGAAGATTGATATCCATTTGATTCACTTTGTGTTACTCGTTCTAATTTTTCCATGATTCCGGGAACTTGATCCAGGAAATGAACTTGTTTGAGATGAGAACATGAGTTAAACAGAAAATACCGACCAAAAATGCCGTGGTCACAACAAATATCCCAAATTTCCTCAACATCGTAAGGAACCAAGTCAATTAATTTTTGTATTCGAAGGCTAATTGGCTGAGATAGAAGATTCATAGAAGATTCATAGAGTGAGACAATCTATGACTAAAGGATGTTAATCTGTCGGTGCAGATAGGTAACTTCAAGTAGGTGTCTGACACTGCTAGATGCATTTTCAATACTAAGCTGACCACCAACACCTTTGAGGTTTTGTTGGGTCTTCAAGAGTATTCCTAACCCAATAGAATCAATGATATTAACGTTTTTGAAATTAAGTACGATATGGATATAACCCTCTTGAATAAGATCCAAAAGCTTTAATTTCAAGTCATAGGATTTGTCACCAAAAACGTCACTTGCTAGTTCTAATCTAAATTCTTTAACGTCACCCATAATGATTGATTTCCCTTTAACTCTGACTTATTATAGCATTAATATCTCAAAAGTCCAATTCTCGGAACCTTTTTTCATCATAGCTTGATACCTTATTAATAATGCCTTTTAATTCATCCTTTTCAAAGGGCCTTTCCCTCAAATAACTTAAATGATTTAAGTAGCTTCTGTTGTTAGGACAGGGGTGGCCTAATTTCTGAAATTGGCTGTCAATTTCTTGCTGTAAACGAAGTAATTCTGGTGATGATTTTGAATAATAAGGACCTAATCTGCTTGACCGTCGATAATACCGTATTTTTAATAGTATTCCCCGGAGTAGCAATAGAGAGACTAAGCCCGCGATGTATCCCATGAAGTGTAGTTCAATGTGTAATCTGAGATTTTCTATTGATACTTTCCATAGACCATATTCAAAATAATAACGTCCCGTTTGCATGGCTGCTTTGATTTGAAACCATAACCGCTGATGAAGAGGGTGTTTAGCTATTGCAGGTAGCATGTTTGAAGGTGTGGGATCCCAGTTAATCCAGCCTTTTTCCGGGTCGAGAACCTCTATCCATGCATGAGCATTTTTACGGAAATAATACCAGGTATTGTCATCCATTTGAGTAGGGCTTGCAAAGCCTTTGGCAAGTCTTGCGGGGATACCGTTAGCCCGAGCCAATAGCACTGAGGCGCTTGCAAAATATTCACAGAAGCCTTTCCTTTGATTGACTAAGAAATCAAGGATGGGGTCATTCTCTTGGCTAGGGTCAACATCAAAACTATAGTAGAAGTGTTGACTATAAAATTGATTCAATAGCCTTAACCATCGATGTAATTCTTGACTTGTTTTTGGTTTTTCTTTAGAATTCATTTCAATGAGAATGGATTGAAGTGTTAGGCGCAATTCATCTGGAATTTTTAAGTCTCGTTCATGAGTCACAAAGTTATGGTTTTTTTCTCCACTAAAATAATAGCCTTTCTCTGTGTTTTCATCAATTTGCAAGTGACGGCTCGGATGAAATTTAACCTTTTCACTAAGGACTCCAACCCAGGCATCATTGATATGATAAAAGATGTGACTTCTTAAGTCGCGATGATTGATGACTTCTTTAGAATGATTATAATCTGGAAAGGTGAATTTTTGGTCAAAGCGATAAATTTGATGGTCTAATCTATTAGCTACAGGTTTAAGCTCGACACCTTTTAAACTATGAAGCCATCGCCCTCTATGGTAAGTCTGATAATTCATTCCTCTTAGATATCCTGGTGACTTGTCTGATGTTACTTGAATCATCAAATCATTGTCGCCCGAGGAGCTCAATGAAACCCCGAGACTGCCTAGTTCTGTTAGAGATGAAAATCCTTTCATTTGAGGAGGATTAAAATATTGGCTCCACACTTTAGAACTCCAACTTTGGCCATGTTCTCTTAGGCTCTCAAATAGATAGAGGCTCGGGTAGAGTAACAAAATCACTAGAGACCATGCAATTAAATTTCTTTTAAATGGCTTTTTGATTAATCTACTTTCACCAGGTGGGTATAATCCAATGATAAATACACCGACGATAAAGAGGAAGGGGATGAGGATGAGTAATTCACTTAAAAATGGAGCTGCGCTAATAATAGATGCAGTAAAAAGAGTTCTACTTCGTGATAAAAACTGAGAGCGTTGACTACTTAATAATAAAAAAGATCCCATCATATAAAACATCAATGATAGTTGTTGTAATATTACCTGTATGATTTCGCGAAAATTTGTGCCAGATTGAATAAAAACAATTAATATCGGGATAATTGGAATAGCCCAAAAAAACAACGTGTGGTGTGTCCATATATAACTTCGTCTGAAGCTTTGAATAAGAAAAAGCAAACTTATTGAACCGAGCCATATTTCCGAGACTCCAGCATTCCAAAGAATAACACACATAATGGATGAAAGTATTAAACTAGCATGAATTGAATTCCTCATGATGTGATTGTTCCATCAAAACCTAGTTGAGTATGGAATTTTGATACCATTTGACTTGTGAAAGTATCATTGACTTCGACCCATTGAACGTTTTTATTTAATTCATAAGTATGCGGCCCCTTAGTTGAAAAAACCAAAATCACATGAGTATTGCCTGGGTTGTTAAGGCTTATAGATTTTGTAGAAGCGATATGAGTTGTCTTTGATTTAATTTCAGCTAAGGTTCTATGAATAAGGTGTAGATCTTTTTTGGAGGTGCTTTGATTTCCTTGTAAAGTTTCGAGTGAAAAGTCGTAATTTTGATTTAATAATTCCTGTTGAAAATTTATTAAGTATTGTAATAGATATTCAAAGGAAAGTTTGTTCCAAATTGAGTCAAGGTGAAGGTCAATAATTATTTTGATATTAGGCGTGGGGCGCTGATAGTGAAAATCCTTAACTATTGGATTTTGAGACTTGGCCCAGCTTTTATGATGGATTAATTTCTTGGAGTCTCCCTTTTGGAAAGGCCTCATTCCTTTGAAATGATATTGAGATTGTATGCCTAACAGGTGATGTTTGTGTAAATTTTCAGAAAACAACTTATGACGCCAAGGAACAACTTGATGACTTCTACTTTGAGGAACAACACTGAGTTCCCAATTAATTTCAATTTTCATGCGTTTATAGAATAAGCCAAGAGGATCGCTTTGCAAGAGATAGATTTCTTTTAATAAATAATTACCACGTAAATTGACTTCTAATTGAAGCTCAAGAGATCTCGGGTCGGAGTTATTAAGATCAAAAAATGTGGATGTTTTTTTGGAAACTAGACCGTCTTTTAGACGATAAAGTCGAATACCTATGCTGGGGATACTTTTGAGTGCAGTATTTTGAAGTTCAAATCTTGCGAGAACTGAACTTCCTTCAACTGCAAGACTAGGGCAACAAGCTTTTATCTGTATTTGAGGTATTGAGCGTAAACTCATTAAGAATGAAAAAGTCAAAGCAATGATGCTCATGACTGCAAAACCGGCAGCCCATGTGAGACCGGGTAAAAATTCAATAAATAGACTCAGCATAAGAAGTGAGACGAGAGTTTGCCCACCTCGACTCAGCTTCTCATCCCAAGTATTATAAAGTAGAATGAGTAGACCCGCATGTTTTGGTCTTCTTGGATAGGTTTTATAGAGATAGTGAAGTCGAGATATGATCAAAACTTACCTTGGAACTTGAGTCGATCGCAGAACTTCTTCTAGAACGCTTTGTGTGGTTGTCTTACTTTGCTCACTCGGGTTGAGAAAAACTCGATGTGAAAGGATAGGAATGAAGGCATTTTGGATTTCATCAATACTGACATGGTCTTTTGATCTCAAATAAGCTAATGCCTGTCCGAATTTCATTAAACCGATAGATGCCCTTGGTGAGGCTCCTAATCGGATTTGAGGATGTTTTCTGGTGTTGTGAATAAGTGTTAAGAGATACTTTAAAATATCAGGGTGGACTGTGATTGCCTGAACTTCTTCAATAGCCACCTTCAGCTCCAACTGACTAATCACTGGCTGCATCCGATCTAAAGGGTCGCTGATGTTGCGTTCTTGAAGGATTTTGAGCTCTTCTTCTAGAGTGGGGTAACCTAGGCTCATCTGCAATAAAAAACGATCTAATTGAGCTTCAGGTAGTGGGAAAACTCCTTGATTTTCCATGGTATTTTGCGTCGCAATGACCATAAATGGTGGTTCTAGGGCAAGGGTTTGACCTTCTAGAGTGATTTGTCCTTCGGCCATCGCTTCTAGAAGAGCACTTTGGGTTCTTGGGGCGGCACGGTTTATTTCATCAGCGAGAAACATATTACAGAAGAGAGGACCTTTTTCAAGTCGGAATGTACCATTTTGAGGTTGATAGATCGAGCACCCTAAGATGTCACTAGGAAGTAAATCAGGCGTAAATTGAATTCTATTAAAGTCACCATCAATACTTTTACAGAGAGCTTTAGCTAAAGTTGTTTTCCCTGTCCCTGGAATATCTTCAAGAAGGACATGCCCTTGAGCTAGTAGGGTGCCCACAATTAGTTCTATTTGTGTTTCTTTTCCCAAAATGACTTGATTAAGATTGGCTTGTAAATTGTTAAGTTGTAACACAGGACCTCCATCATAGTCATACAAAGTACAATGAAATTACAACGAATCACACACAGATCATGGGAAATTAAGTGGAACGCCTCTATAGGAGTGTCACTTTCTCAATTAATTTTAGCATTTTGGAAGCTGTCAAACCAATGGGCGAAGCTTCAAAACCATCAGGGGGTTGAATTTATTCCTGGATTACAGTCTTTAGCAATTCAATTAAGTTCGGATGAGTTTATTATTGCGCAATCTTGGTATGATTTCCTCAGCCAGCAAGATTCTCCAAATCAGATGGAAGCTTTTTTTAAAGATTCAAGAATTTGGAATGTGGAAGTGTCTTATCAAGGTGAAGATTTAAAAATGCTTAGCTTAGAGCTTGGTCTATCCATTGATGACATCATTCAAATTCATACGACTCCGATTTATTTTGTTTCAATGATTGGGTTTAAGCCCAATTTCCCATATTTGTGGGGTTTGGATTCTAGATTAAATATTTCGAGAAGATCAAGTCCGCGAAGCTCAGTGCCCAAAGGCAGTGTCGCTATAGCTGCTGGACAGTGCGGGATATACCCAGAAAGCTCTCCTGGAGGTTGGCACCTTTTAGGAAATACGTCTATAGAATTAATTCAAGGTATTGAACCAGGTGATCAAATAAAATTTAAACGAGTGTCTAATGATTATTAATTGCGATCTAGGGGAAAGAGGAGCTGCCCACCCAATAGACGATCAAATCATTCAATATGTAGGGATGATAAATTTAGCTTGTGGTGGACACGCTGGAGATATAGAAAGCGTGAAGTACTATCTAAATTTGGCAATGTTACATAAAGTCATGGTGAGTGCTCATTTTTCATATTCAGACCAGGATAATTTTGGACGTAAAGAAAATAATATTTCATGGGACAGTTTCTTACCTGATTTAATCCGTCAATTTGATGTGTTTACTTCATTTAATCAAATGCCATTATGGTGTAAACCTCATGGTGCATTGTATCATCGAGTGCATCAAGATGAAGATTTTGCGAGTCAATTTCTTCATTGGCTCCAGTTCAAGGGTTTTCAAGGAGTTGTTGGAATGCCAAATTCTATCTGGCTTCAATTAGCTCAAAAAATGAGCATGAAAATTATGCCTGAAGTATTTGCTGAAAGACGCTATTGCTTAAAAGCAGCAAAGGTGATACTCAGTCCAAGAAGCTATTTGTGGGCATCTATTCATGAAGTTGATGTAGCCTTAAATCAAGCCTTACAATTTCTATCAAAAAGACCCATACAAATTGCCTCAAAATACAATTCAGCTCAGGTTGAGCATAGCGTTCATCGTATTGTGGAAGCACAAACAATCTGTGTTCATAGTGATTCTCCAATTGCTCTTGAATTAGTGCAAAAAATAAGTGTTCATCATGCATGAAATTGAAAAATTTGATTTAGCTGACTTTGGAGAGACTGCCCCCCATAGGCCAAGAGCTCAAGGTTATCCCTATCAAGGTCCAGTATGCATGCAGACATTTCAAGAATTATTGAAATTAAGACAGACGCTCCCATTTCAAGCCGAGATACATCAGTTTCACTGGAGCCAAGCCAGAATAACTCTATCAGAAGCAGGGTCACTTTTGTTGTTTGGTGCAAGAAGGAATTGCAAGCTTATATCGAAAGGTATTCTACTGAAAATATATTCAGAAGAGTGGGTGAGTGTTAAAGCTGATGCTCATTTAGAAGTTTCAAAAATTGAAATTGCAAATTGGTCTTGGATTATTTTTATTCCTCAGCAAGCACATGTACTAGATGAAACTTCATTAAGAACTTTAATTACAAATATTTTAAGTCAACGAAATAAATGGAAACCACGAGATGAAATTTATTTACACAAAGGCCCAGAATATACCGTAGAAATAAAAAAATCCATTGAGGGCTATTGGCAAATTGACCCCAATTCTAACTCAATGGGAGTGAGGCTTCGAAAAAGTATATTAGCTAATGATTTAAACCATAAAGTCGCAATTAAAATCCAGTCTCCTAAAAAAAAAGACGCCGACATCGACACGGGGATTGCCTCATCGCCCGTTTTTCCTGGCGTGATTCAATGGACACCTAATGGCCCTATAGTTTTGATGCACTCATGTCAGACGCATGGAGGTTATCAGAGGGTCGCCTATGTCTTAGAACAAGATCTTGAACGGTTGATTCAATTAAGGCCTGGTGAGTGGATACGTCTCTCATTTTAAGTGGTTTTCTCAACCTATTCATATGCGCTGAGCGAAGCATCAGAGACTTCTTCAAGCCCGAGTTGAACTTGATCTATGAGTGATTGAAAATTAGATTGATCAAGTAAGTCTTGTTCTTCACAAATTTGCATATCCACCCCGAGTAGAGTATCCATGAGTGAAAAAATACCACACAAAAAGGCTTTATCTAAAAGAGCTCTGTTTTTTAAGCCATATTTTTTCAAGAAGGTTCTCCGTGTTTTTGGCTCTTGGGGAAGCGAGAATATAAAGAGGATCGGATTTGGGGTCTTTTAAGCTTCCACCTTCAGAGTATATCATCAGCATAAGCCAGTCAGAAAGTTTTCGTCTGCCTATCATGGTAATGGCATGTTTAATTGAAGTGATTTCGCGTCCGACATCATTTGACGCTAAGTTCATATACCTCAATAATAATAGAGTGGTTTCTGGTAATTTCTTAAACTTCTGAACAATCTCACTAGTCTCCACTTTTTCTGCCAATCACATTCCATCAAGTCAATTTTGATGATATCTACAATATCAAATAGCGACTCAAATTGATTTTCCATTTCATCAGAAAGGTCAAAATCATCTAGGGCCAAAGTTATTCATCGTATTGATGAGAACTCGACTCGTGGCCATGAGATTAGAACTGATTTTAGCTTGAAGGAGGTCATTGAATTCTCTAAAAAGCAACCCAAAAGCATGAATTTCACCTGATCGATTTAAAAATAACTTGTCGAACTAAAATCGCTTTTGTGTGTCTCTCCACATATCCCTCCTTGAGCAAAATAAGAATATGATTCTTATTATCTATGAGTCAACGAGTTTTTAATAAGAAATGAATCAACTCTAAGGGGTGATCGATCTTTTTGTCGCGGGCCTTAGTTTGGCTTAAGCAGCTGACACCAGATGTATAGCAATAAGATTGTCCTTCCTTTTCAATGGCAGGTCCCCAGCTAGTTTTAAAAATTTTGTGACTCATATCTTTTGATTTTGGTAAATAGCCCCAGATTCCTGCCATACCGCAACATGAGGTCGCAGGGAATTGCACTTCTATCTTCCAATGATTAAAAATATTTATCCATCGTTCTTTTATTTTATTTGCACGTTTGTGTTCATGACAATGAAGGAAAAGAGCAATTTTTTTTGGAGGTAGAAAAGGATGAGAAAGAGAACGTGGACTCCCTGGAGTGTGTGATACTGGATTTTCTGACATGCTAATGATATTGAGCAGAGCTGTTGTTAAATCATTCAACTCGGGGAAATTGACAGATTGACCCAATTTTTCAAAGTGTCGCGGATAGCTATGAGAGTAAGCTTGATAAAATGACGGTTCCATAGCAATTATTGAAGTCGCATCATAAGATTTTATATGATTGATCACGCTTTGAACCTCGGTTAAAAGAGCTTGATTGAGCCCTTTTTTATAAAGTAACTTACCACTAGGTAAAGGCTTGGTGAATCTTAGCTTGACCCCAAGTTGCTGACTAATATCATTTATTTTGATAAGGGAAGAGGGATTGACTATCAAAGAATATAAATCAACCAAAACGAGTAAATTGTTGCTTTTTTTGTGCGATAAGTCACTTTGAGATTCGTTGATAAGGCCCTTCATTTTTCGCACGGCTAGAAAGCGTTCTTTCGAATGAAAAACCAAGAGTAATGGAATATAATGAAAAATAAAAAGAATCTTTTCAATGTGAGTATTGAACCATTGACTGACTTTTTTAAAAGGGTTCATACTCCTTTGATGGAGTGTTTCCTCAAAGTGATTAATAAATTCAGGGATATTCACTTCACTCGGGCATTCGTGATCACAAGCTTCGCACATTAAACATAAATCTAATGATTTTCTTAAGTCCTTGGTCAATTCGGTCGATGGGTTAGTCAGCCATTCTCTCGCCATTAAAGCACGACCTTTAGGTGACAAAAACTTATCAGTACTGACTAAATAACTTGGGCACATAAGGCTATTGGGGCTTTGATTGTGACAGGCTCCATTGCCATTACAGTGAATTATTCCATGCCATTTCTCTTGTAATTTTGGAGAAATAGATTGATAGAGTTGTTGTTCAATATCAAAGCTTTCTGAGCTAGGAAGAATTTTATGAGGGTTCCATTTTCCTGTAGGATCCCATGTTCTTTTAATTTGCTGAATCAGTGGAAAAACAACATCACCAAATGTTTTGGCCACAAATTGAGTTCTAAGGCCTCGCCCATGTTCGCCCCAAAAGCTCCCACCATAGGAGTGAACTAATTCAAAAATATCATCTTGTAAATGATGAAGCAATTCAACTTCATTTGAATCTTGCATATTCATAAAGGGGCGCATGTGAACACACCCCACATCAGCGTGTCCAAATAGACTATACCGTAATCCATGTGAATCAAGCAAGGATTTCAAATCTCGAATATAGAGACCAAATGACTCTGGTGGTACTACACTGTCTTCTGCAAATGCGACAGCTTTTTTAGGAGTTCTTGAGCGAGATAAAAGTTCAACACCCTGACTTCTTATTTTCCACCAAAGGGCTTGCTCTGTAGGGTCTTCAACGACCTTATGAATCGAATCTATTTGAGGAGCTTCAATTGTCTCTTGAAGAAAAAGAAATTCAGATTGGTGCAGAAGATTATAAAAATCACCAGAAGTGACACGAATGTTTTGAGACCAAAGTTCTTTTGATGCTTCAAGAATATTAGCATCAATGAGTTCAACAGCCAAGGGATCTTGGCTCAGAAGTTTTGGAATAGTGGCTACCATTTCATCTAAATTTTTAAGAGGTATCAGTGATAGATATTTTTGAACGATAATTGTAGTTGTTTTTATTTTAAAAGAAACTCCTAGCCCCAAGGCTCCCTCAGATCCTGATAAAAATGCAATCCAATTAAACTCCTCTAATTGGTCATCCCATGCCTCAAATAGATTAAATCCACTGAGCCCCCGTGGATGATTGGGTTGAACTTTGAGAATTTGATCACGAGGAGCCACAATATGGTCTAAAATTGACTGATGAATCCGACCCCACCAAGAATTTTCTTTTGAAATTTCAAGAATATCAGACCAAGGTGTAGTTGATAGATGTCGTATCTCCCCATCCGGACACAACCAATGAACGGCGCTAATGTGGTGATGAGTGCGGCCGAATTTCCTCGAACCTTTGCCTGCTGCATCTGTGCCAAACATACCTCCTATAGTTGCTCGACTAGAAGTACTCACATGTGGTGCAAAAAACACGCCTAAGGGTTTTAAATTTATATTGAGCTGATCTAATACAACACCTGGCTCTACCCAAATTTCACTGTCGGAAATAGTAACATCTTTTAAGTATTTAGAGCAATCAATGATGATTCCTGCATTGAGGGATTGCCCATTAGTCCCAGTAAAACCTCCTCGAACAGTCCAGGAGGTTTTTGGGGAAATCTTATTTAAAATCGATTGGGAGAGTATATCCCAGTCTTTACGATTCATGGGGAATATGACCAAATCAGGGATTCGGTGATAAATAGAGTTGTCACTGGCAGCCAAAAGCCGTTGACCAATGGAATCTTGGATATCTCCCTGAAAGCTAGAAGATTTTAAAAAACCAATAAAGTCATTAATTTCTACATTATTATTCATTGGGTCCACTTTTTAAAACAAAACAAAACAAGTTGTTGTTTCTCAAAATAGAATATTGGTACAATCTGAGTATATACGGAGAATTTTATGCAAAGTTTGTTTGAGATGAAGTCAGAAATGGATGAAAATCAGCTTCTCCAACTTGAGAAGCGAGTCCAGTTGTTTTTTAGGCACAACCCTGATTGTAATCATCCTATTATGGAATATCTCGTTCATCGGAAGAGTGCTGAAATTGCACGGGAAATTATAAAGGAGAAGCAATGAGTCAGATCCTAATGTTTCCCAAAGTGGAAAAAAAGCTAAAAAAGCTTCCAGATGATGCCCAATTACCCACTATCCCTGCTATATACACGCAACTAAATACTGCAATAAAAGACCCCAATACAAATGTCGAAATAGTTGCCAAAATAATTGAAAATGATCCTTCAATTAGCTTAGAGGTTCTGAGAGTTGTCAATAGTGCAGCTATTGGGATACGAAATGAAGCCACGAGTGTTGAGCGAGCAATTGCGATGCTTGGTTTTGAACAAGTTTCCAATATTGTCCTGGCAACGACAATTTTGAAGCAAATGCCACAGAGGGGTGGCAGTTCTATTGACTTTAAATCATTTTGGATTCATAGTTTATCGGTAGCTGGGGCTGCTCAAATTATAGCAGGTTATGTGGAAGAATGCCCTAAGTTTGTGAAGGACTCATGTTTTCTTGCAGGACTTATTCATGATATTGGTAAAATCATTGAAGTTCAATATTTTCCGAAAGAATTTGATAAAGTATTAGCAACGTGTAAAAGTGATTCACTCACTATGGTCAAAGCTGAAAATAAAGTTTTTGGGTTTAACCATCAAGAGTGTGGAGCTTATCTAATGGATAAGTGGGGATTAGATCGCAATTTGATTAAAGCAGTGGAGTTTCACAATTCACCCGATGATATTGATGTCGATGATGACGCTTATGAATTAGTTTCGATCATCCATGTGGCGGACTTACTGGTTCATTTTTTGATGTTGGGAGAATCGGGCAACCCATATGTTCCTACTTTTGATAGAAATGCTTTTGCTTCTGTTTCTCTTAATCCCGAAGATATGGATGAGATTTTAGAGAAAATCAAACTATCTAGTCAAGACTTATCCTCCTTTTTATCGTAGTTCAATTTAAGCTTTTTTTTAATAATTACAATTTCAAAACCCCGAAAAGGAAACCTTATGTCTAGATTTCAAAACCGTCCGATTTTGACCGAAGTAGAAGCAGGCCGTAAATACTTCCGCTGCAACTGTGGTCAAAGCACTTCTTTTCCATTCTGTGATGGCTCTCATGCAGGCACGGGTAAATCCCCGGTATTGTTTGCACCAGAGAAGTCAGGTACTGTTCGTTTATGTGCTTGTGGTAATACAACTGCCGCGCTCTGTGACGGAAGTCACTCCAGGGTTTAATATTCTTACCTAGTTTTGAGTTATGAAATATTTATCGAAATTATTCCCGATCGCATTAATAGCGAGTCTCACTTTGGGGCTTGCTCCTTTCACTCCTCAGCCACATATTTTAGAGAAAATAAAGTGGTTGCTCGAAGGTAAAAAAACACTCGCTATGTTAGACTGGTTTGATGTGCTGATGCACGGAACACCATGGGTGTTTTTGGTATTAGCTCTTATTGCAAAAGTTTCTGAAAAGAAAACTGAATGAAGAGAAAATGGATTAAAATAGAGTTTAGTCTAGAGCTTCAAAATAACCCTATTTATGACTAAATATTCCAGAGCTGATTGTCACTTCCACTCTAGTAAACACTTTAATAAAAGAAGAAGATGCACAATCTATAGAGGAAATTTGGTCATTCTCTTTCAAAGACCCGAATATTAAGACCAATCAATTGACAGAATTATTAGTAGCTACTCGCAAGCCAGGTCGAAGCTTTGAAGACGACGAAGTCACTTCTTTAGACGTTGGCGGAATTATCGGAAGCGAAACGTGCATTGAAACGGGAGAACTCGAGTGAACGCATTATTTAGAGCAATTGACTATCTTTGAGCTTGACCATCTAGGTCAATTTGCGAATCGACTTACAATTGAATGACCAATTGAATGAAGAACCTTAGCAGACTTTCAAGATGATGAAGGTAAAGTTGAGGGGATGATGGAGCTTCCTATGGTTGATGGTATATTACGATCTTATGACGACCGAATATTGGGCCCTGGAGTTGATATGCTACAAATTATAACCCATCTCAGAAGTGTACCCAATTCAGATTGTCATCTGAGTGAAATTATCCTGAACAAGAGCCAATCTTTAAACCGCATGGGTTATTAACACCCTAATGAATAGTGATAAAGTGGTTTTTGTTGATGCTCATACTCATCAGCAATCAATAGGGCCTAAAATCCAGAGCATGAGAGTTTCATCTCATGCAAAGGAGTGGCTAGGACTTATTCAAGAATCAAAAGCCACCCGCCACAATACCAAGCTTGCATTTGCTGATAGCAACCAGTTTAGTATCGGAATTCACCCTTGGTACTGCCATAGTTTTGATTCACATCAAGACGAATTAGCTCAAATGAATGTTCTTTTACAAGAAAACTTATCAATTCACATCGGAGAAATCGGTCTAGACTTTCATAGAAAGATACCTAGAATTGAACAGGTCAAATTATTTGAAGCACAACTTATTTTGGCACAAAAATGGAATCGTCAAGTCTCAATTCATCTCGTTAAATCTTATAATGAAACTCGAAAGATTTTAGAAAAGTACCCCAAAGTCAAAGGGCTTATCCATGGATATAGCGGCTCAATTAATTGGATGAATCAAATGGAACAAAAGGGATGGTTCTTCTCGTTTGGACTTGAAATTTTAAAGGAGAGTCGAGTCAAATCAAGAGATGCATTCTTGTCTTGCAATCAGTTCTTGCTTGAAACGGATGATGCCAAATTGAGTGAAAATGAGTTCATTCAATTTTACCAGGATGCTGCAGTTCTCAAAAACATTGACATTCTGGAGCTGAAAGCTAAAACGACAAAAAGTTTTCACCAACTTTTCTCTACCTCCTAATGTCAAGACGACAATAAGAATTTATATTTATTAACATGGCAGTATCTCCAATATTTTCTAGACTCAATCTTCTCACCGGTGAAGATGTTATACAGTCACTTAATTCTACAAGTGTGATCATCTTTGGTGTGGGCGGTGTAGGTAGTTGGGTGGCTGATAGCTTAATACGCTCAGGTATTCAACGTTTAACTTTAGTCGATTCGGACACTGTCTGTATCACTAATGTCAATCGTCAACTTCAAGCGACCACCAAAAATGTAGGTCAGTCTAAAGTCGATGAGCTGAGGAAGCGTTTATTAGAGCTCAACCCTAAGGCTACTATCGAAACTCATCTTGAAGTCTATGAGCCAGGGGATGCAGATAAATTTAAACTGGGTCAATACGATTTTGTGATTGACGCTATTGATAGCATCAGAAGTAAAGTCGACCTTTGTATTTCGGCAACTGAAGTGGGAGCAACCTTCTTTTCTTCAATGGGCGCCGCTTACAAGATGGACCCAACTAAGATTGAAGTCGCTTCTATTTGGAAAACTCGAGATGACCCATTAGCTAAGCATGTACGCAAAGGACTTCGCGCTCGCAAATTCGAAGGTGACTTTAAAGTGGTTTATTCTAAAGAAGTAATACCTCTTTTTCACAAGACATCTGTGGATGAAGGTACTCATCAATGTTTCTGCCCCTCATTTCATACTGAAAAAGAAGGCTTAGAGTCAGCCAAAGATTGGTGTCATGACAAAGCAGTTATCCCTGGATCTGTTGTTCATATTACAGCGACTTTTGGCCAATATCTCGCTGGACTAGTTGTGCAAGAAGTTTATAAAAGAACCAACGACTATGTTCAAGAAATTGCTCAATTAGAATCAAGTCAGTTACCTGCTTAATGAATAAAACCAAAGCGAGCCTTCATTAAAGAAAGCTCGCCATTGAATATGAACAGAAACATGAAGCAATAATGCTTATCAACTCAGATATTTAGTTCTCAGAAAGACAATTACGACCTTTGTCAACGGAATTTTTAAGTGCTGAAATGCCTCGCACGATAAA
>CAWVXU010000019.1:0-36636 GCA_963934255.1 uncultured Fibrobacterales bacterium | reverse complement strand
CAGCAGCAGCTTCAACAGCTTCAACAGCAGGTGCAGCTTCAACAACAGCTTCAACAGCAGCAGGAGCTTCAACAGCAGCAGCTTCAACAGCAGCAGGAGCTTCAACAGCAGGTGCAGCAGCACAAGCAGCTAGAAGAGAAAGAGCGATAGCAGCAACAGATAGTTTAATCATTTTTTTCATTTTGGTATCCTTATTTTAAGCACATTAATCTAATGGTTGGGATAATAGTAGTAGTCTTCATTTAAATTGCAAAGGCTAAAGATCAAGAAAATATAAGATTTTGAATCAAAAACCATCCAAATCTCTATCAATATGATAGTTTTGGCCTTTTTGGTCTTAATTCTATATGAGCGCAGTCATTTCTGAGACATTTGATATAAAATATTGAACCCTTTCTTACCAAAAAAACGATTATAATAAAGTGTTTTCCTGGGACTATATTAAAACAAAATTCAATCCATTTGAGACAACAAAAACAGTAGTATCAATTTGAATGCTACTACTTTTGTTTAATTAACTGATTTATTAGTTTATCTTAATTTGATTGGGCTCAATAGTTTCTGTAGATTCGATGGATATACGAAGCAAACCATTGTTAAATTCTGCTTGAACCTTTTCTTGGTTTTAATTTTTTGAAAGTTTAAACTTGCGTTCAAATTTACCTGAGTTACGTTCTCTTAACAAAGCTGTCTGATCTTTTTCTAGGGAAATAAATTTCTTATCGCCACGAATAACTTACACACCTTCTTCGACTTGAACACTCACAGTACCTTTAGCTACTCCTGCGAGCTCCATATATAGCTCTGCACCTTCAGAGCCTTGGACAATATCCGTAATACGTATCCACTGAGAGAATCTAATTTCTGTTACTAACGCCTGAGACGACAATTTAGACTGAATGCATTGGGCACTTTGGAGTGTTGTTGACTTCGTTACTTTTTCAATTATATCGTTCAATTTAGCGACAGGTGAAAAGTTTAAATATTGCACCGTTTATTCCTTAATAGATTGTTTCTTTGTCTATCAATGTCCACTGCAATCGCTATGCCAAAATATTGTCTTACCATTTGAACTAAAAACGCATATTCCATAGGTCAGTATCAACCGATGATGTAAAATGAATCAAGTTAAATTTGGCAAGAGTGTGATGATAACACAGCGTGTTTCAAATTGATATCATTGACGTCGTGGAATATTCCTGAACTTTCTGTTTTTAATCCAATTCTCTAGCTCGGCTCGAAAGCTTAGCGCACTTTCAAAAAATTGCATTGACTGTTCAAAGTCTTCAAACGAGCTCATTGTATCATTGGAGTCTAAATAACCATATCCACGGATCGAGCCGTCAACTACCACCATGTAGGAAGATTCTTTAATTGCGCGACCGCGGCCCAATAGAACTTGATCTTTAATTGGACGTGGCGGAACAGTTGAAACTCTCACCGTTTTTCGATTGACTCTTGGTTTATAAACCATCGTTTGGTCCATTTCAATCAAACGAGCCAATTCAAACGTCCCTGTTTCTTCAAATTCTATCGTTTCAAAGAATGGAAGCTCTTTCAGTAAGTATTTTGGTCCTTTGCCTTGAACTACCTTAAAGAATTCACTAGAAATAGATTTCATGGCTTTCACCCAAATTAATTGCCCCTTATCATAGACTCGAAATACACCACAAGTATTAGGTAAACGCTCAACATCAGCCATCGTCACGGAATCTGGCAATTTATCTCTTCGCCAAAGTTCTACAGCCAAGTCAAGGATTGCTTCTTGCGAACTGTTTTCTAAGACTTTCTCCATTAGACCAGCTGTGGCAAGCGCATCATCAAGAGCCCTGTGAGCATTATTGAGTTTAATATCGAGGTTCACACATAATTTCCCTAAACTGTAGGAAGGAAGGCCTTTAATTAAAGCACGTGATGCTTTCACACTACATAGTCTAGGGCTTTTAAAAATAAGCCCTTCTTTTAAAAACGCTCGAGATAAAACACCATAGTCAAAAGACACATTATGAGCAATAAATAACCGACCTTGGAGCAGATCATAAATCTCTTGGGCAAGCTCACAAAACAGAGGTGCGTCTTGAACCATTTCATTGGTAATGCCCGTTAAGCTTTGGACAAAAGGAGTGATTAGAGATTGAGGATTGACCAAAGAGGACCATGTTTCAATCTGCCCCTGTTCATCCACAAATACGATTCCAATTTCTGTGATTGAATCGGCTTCAGTATTGCTTCCTGTTGTTTCAAGATCCACAATCGCAAGTGGAGTGCCTAATTTTAATTCTGTTTGAATCACTGAGGTTTCAACCAATCTTTTGTTTTTTTAATTTCAATAAGAGATCCCCAACTTTTGGCAAGACCAAAATCGTTGACAAAGAATTTCCCTTGAGGAAGATATTGTTTATGCTGTCCAACTTGTGTGTTTTCCATTTGAGCTTTCCAAATGTCATTAAAAGTTGAATCACTCTTTTTGGGTACTATTCTCCAAACACCCGCATCACCAGGTGCTAGCTTATCCATCCATTTAAGGGCAATATGCCCCATTGTCCACCTGGGGTTTATCTCTAATCCGGGGTGTATTTTGAGAGAGCCATCAAGATCGCGATACATCAACAAATCAATCCCACAAGGACAAGGCCAGTCTCCCAGCCATTCTTTGACTGCACTCTGAAGAACGCGCTGAAGTTCTTTGAGAAATGGAAACGACCAAATTTTCAATTCTTTGTCAAAACCGTGCTCAAAGTCACCTAACCAATGTCCTCGGTATTTTCCGTTTTGGGTATAGAATTTGGTCACACCAAGTAGGCGCCGTCCTTCAGCTGCATAAAGAAAGGATAAATTGACGTTTGTATTGTCACCCCAAAAAGGTTCAAGAATAAGTCGTTTATTTTGAGCAGAAATATCTTTTACCCATTGCTTCAATGAATCACTAATCCCTCGGCTCACATCAATGCTTTTGAAATGATGCCCAGACACACTATACTCGGCTTGCAAAACTAACTGATTAAAACCCACTTTTTCATATTCTTCAAATGAACTCAGTAAGTCTTGTTCATTGTGAACTATTTTAAAGTTTTGAAGATGATCTAAGCTGACGTGATCTGGAAACTTTTTTAATAACAATTGAGCTGCTGAACTTTGAAAAAATTTATTTAAAAATAGGCGCCACTCAATTTTTGAATGGGTTCGATCCCATTGTGTTTCAACAATCTCTTTATATTTCTGAACTTTGACAGTCGTTTTATTCTCTAAAAACTTCACCACCTGAGGAGTCCAGGCCCAGGGTTGTGAATAGATCAAATATCTATCAGAAAGTTTATCCTCGTTAGATATAAATTCAGGATACTGAAAGCCATGTTGCTTCATCCAGATAAGAAATTCAGCACTAGGCGCTTTGTTTAACAAAACCAAGTCGTCTTGAGAAACGATATGAAAAGCAAGAGTATCTAGATCTTTATTGACATCAAGGGCTTTAGCCTGTAATTTGACACCTGTATTTTCAAGCTCAGCACCTGAGTTCCACCAACTCAGCACCGGTACTTTACCGCGTGACTTTTGATAAAGCCATATCTCTTGAATATACTCCTCATCAAAACCAGCTCGGCGGCGTCCTTCAATATCAAATGGACTTCCTTTGGCACGAATAGGGTTGATATCATTACGAACAAAATGTGACCAGGATTTCCAGACACTTTCACACTGAGTGAAATATTTGTACCAGCGTATTCCACCACCCAAATGACCAATCTCATCTTCGTACACCACTTGCATAAGGTCACTAGACGCTTTGTCACCCAGCTGAGCAAAGAGAGTTTGGTAATGTTTGGAGAAGTCAAGGTTGGCTTGCTCAAAGGTCATACTCATCCAAGCAATATATTCAGTCGGAGACTTCATCTTAGATATAATCTTCCAGAAGAAATCATTTAACTTCAGCTCGCCAAAGCCAACCCCAAAAGTTTCCATTCTGGTAATATAACGACTTAAATGGTCTTGTTCTTCAGTCATTGTATGAGCAATCATCTGTCTAAAGCCCTGAGGCGCCTCAGGGAACCTCAAAAGGGCAAGTGCCATTAACTCTAGGGCTAAAAGCTCATGATTGGCCAGAAAATGCATCACATGGCCACGTGCGAGAACATCTGTCTCTAAATGGATCAAGTTGGGGAATTTATGAATCCCTTTAACATTGGTAATCTCCAAAAATTTAGGGCGACCCGGGCTAAGTGGAACAGTCTGTAAGGGTAAAAAACCACTATCATCTAAGTAGACCGTGGAGGTAAATTTATCCTCTAATTGGGTCCCAAAAAGTATTTGTTCAGCTGCATGTTTTAAATCCATAACTAAAAGTTAGATTTTTATCATGAAAAAACATTTTGAAGATAACTCAGAGTTCGAATTTAAATTCGAAAACCTATTTGGAAACACCATTTGCCCCGCCAACTGGAAAATGACACCGCAAGACTTTCAAGTCAGTGAGGTACTCAATGTGGTCTTTACCGGCGAGGGAGAGTTTCTTTGGGTCTATGTTGAGAAAACCAACCTCAATACTGAAACACTCGCCAAATACATTGCAAAGGCATTAAGGATTAATGTTGATAAACTGTCGTGGTCAGGATTAAAAGATAAGGTCTCTATTTCTAAACAGTGGTTCTCAATCCATCTCGGCGGAAAGGTCATACTCGATAAATTTCAAGAACGACTCGAGCTTGCCCAAGAAGGTCAAGCCAATTGGAAAATACTTGAATACCAAGTCCATCAAAAAAAACTTCGCGTTGGCACACATGATTTTAATGGGTTTGAAGTAAATGTTCAACTAAATGATCAAACAGGGGGCGCACTTGAAGTAAATACTGTCCCTCAAGAAATTATTATTGAACGATTAGCAAAAATTAAAGCGGGTGGGTTTCCTAACTATTTTGGTTCTCAGCGTTTTGGAAAAAAGTTCTCAAACTTGAAGACAGCTCAGCAACTATTTGATCATAAAAAAAAGATACCAACGAGACATCTAAAAGGTCTTGCTCTTTCAGCATCAAGGTCTTGGTTATTTAACCATCAAGTATCAAAACGTATTTTAAGTGATAAGTTTGACAAAGCAATATTGGGAGATGTTTTTGTGTTTGAGACTAGCTCAAGCTTATTTACAGATATCGATGATCAGATTAGTCAAAGAATTCTTGATCTAGAGGTTCACCCGACAGCTCTTCTTCCAGGCCAGGGTAATGATTTATCGTCGGCTGACTCACTCGTTTTGGAATATCAAATTGAAGCACTCTACCCGAGTTGGGTTCGAAGCTTAAAAGATCATAAAGTCAAAAAAGACCGCCGAGCTATTCGAGCTTTAGCTTCTGATTTGGCTTGGGAATTCAACGGATCTATTTTAACTCTCAAGTTTCAACTAAAAAAAGGAAGCTATGCAAGCTCCCTTTTGAATTGTGTATTTGATTTGTCTCATAGCTAAACATATTATTCTAGAATCTCTTTTTTAGTAATCGCCACTTCTACCAATTCATTTTCCGAATCAGGTAAGTCTAGGCTATCGAGCTGTTTAAAACTCAAGTCCTCAGGACTAACACCGGACATCACTAGCAAGTCACTAATTGTTTTTGCTAAGGCAATACTGAGCTCTAGATTAACAGCGGGGTATTTCGAACGATTAGCCTGAGGCAATCCCACGAGTAGCTATTGTAACAATAAACAAAAGGCATACAAATAAATACCTATTTATCAATTTCTCCAACTCCCATAACTTCCTTATAAAGGAGCTTAGGGTAACACAATTAAAAGAAATTCATTTAATCTGCATAGTCCACCCTAACCTATCATAATGAGAAAGTTATCAAAACTATTTTATAAGAATTTCGAGATTTTATAGAATTATTGATTAAAATGGAATCTAAAAAATCAAATGACTCCACTCCTCTTTAGGTTATTCTTCAATAAGAGTCAGCGCTTGAGTCCAAACTGAAAGATCTGCACCTTTTTTTGTCATATTTTCAGTTAGAGAGCGTCTAAATGCTCGACCACCTCGGATGCCGTGGAACAAACCCAAACTATGACGCAAAATACGATTTAACGGATGCCCAAGCTCAAGTTGATGAAGAATAAAGGGATTAAGTTCATGAGCTAACTCGACTCTTGATAATTTCAGTTGAGCTCCACCGTATATTTTTGAATCAATATCGGTTAAAACCCATGGATTAGAATAAGCTTCGCGACCGATCATTACTCCATCGACATACTTCAAATGCTCCTGGGCCCCCTCAATAGTAGTGACACCACCATTTAAGCTGAACTCGAGTTCTGGGAATTCTTCTTTAATTTTATAAACCCACTCATAATTGAGAGGAGGTATGGTTCTATTTTCTTTTGGTGAAAGTCCATTCAACCAAGCCTTACGAGCGTGAATCAGAAAAACTTTACAGCCTCCATTAGCCAATGAATCAATGAAGCTGCGAAAATAATCCCAAGAATCTAGATCATCAATTCCAATTCTCGTTTTGACTGTCACGGGGATATCGACATCTTTAGACATGGCCTGCAGACAGTCATTGACTAAATCCGGCTTGGCCATTAAACAAGCACCAAAGAAGCCGCTCTGTACGCGATCCGATGGACAGCCTACGTTGAGATTAACTTCGTTATAACCCCACTCTTGAGCTATTTGAGTACTTTCTGCAAGAGCTTTGGCATCAGAGCCCCCAAGCTGTAGGGCAATAGGATGTTCAGTTTCATCAAATGACAAAAAACGATCTCTGTCACCTCTGAGGATAGCCCCAGTATGCACCATTTCAGTGTATAGATAAGCGTGTTTAGAAAGACGTCGAGCCATATAACGATAAAACTTATCGGTACAGTCCATCATTGGGGCGATTGAAATTTTACGTAAAGAATCCATTATTGCAAATTAGTCAGGTTTCATCGTGTTGCCAAGGAAGCTTGAGTTTTTTGGGTTAAAATTCGATTAATTATCTATAAAAACAGATATAAGTCAAAGAATAGTTTCAGATTCATTCAAATAATGAGATATTATAAATACACCCTTAGGAGAATTATCATGTTTGCAGTATTATTAGCTTCTGTTTTAGGTATCGCAGGTGTTTGCGCGGTATTAGAGTACGATGACGAAGAACTATTTGAAAATGATGATACTCATTTTCATAATTGAATAATAAATGTTCTCAAATTTTCTTAAAAATATCTTTATAAACAAATAAGCTTAAAGCATTATTGCACATCATCAATGTGTGACTAGCTGACTCATGTACTTAAAAAATCTCAACATTTTGGTTGAAAAATGGCACACTTTATGGTGGGCTTTTTTTGTAGCCAAAGTATTTCAATCCATTCTCAATTATATACGTTTGCGTCCCAAATAAAAAAACGGCTCGCCTATATAGGTGAGCCGTTAACATTTGAATCAAATTAAAATGATTTTGTTTATTTACGAACATCTTTCATTTTGAAGTAGACTTTAATATCTACACGAGTGCTCTTTGATTTAGCTTTTTGCTTGTCAACTGCTTGATACTCAAAGCTGTCTGAACCATTAAAACTTTTTTTGGGAGTATATGTAAACGAACCATTGGTAGAGAATTTCAATTTACCGTTTTTCGGTTTCTTAGATACTAATGCTTTTGTTGGCGATGGGCCATCTTCATCAGTATCATTAGATAATACACCGCGAGATTTTGATACCTTTAGGACGCCACCCTCATCCATAGTATATGAATCTCTTGTACCATTAGGAGCGTCATTGACATTCACTACTTTAGCTGTGAAGCTATATGAAGCTTCAGCACCTTCAGGGTCTTTTACAGTAATTTTGAACTTTTCAGTACCACTCCAACTAGGGGACAAAGCAACAACGGTCAATAAATTATCATAACTGATATTTCCTTTAAGATTAGCACCACTAGAAATCTTCCATACGAGGCGGCGAGATTCGTGATCTGCATCAGACACATACTTATTAAGATCAATTGATTTAAACTCATTACCTTCTTTTACGGTCATAGCAGGCAGATCTTTGATCTTAGGTTTATCATTTACAGCCAGAACTTTTAAGCGGAAAGAAGTTTCTGCAATACCGTTTTTAGAATCTTTTACACGAAGATTAACTGTCTCTGACCCAGACCAATCTTTATTAGGAGTTTTAAATGATAGTGAGCGTTTCTTCTTATTAAAAGTAACCTTAATTTTTGCCCCACCTTTAATTTGCCACTGTAATTCAGAATCTTTATCGTCAGGGTCATTTACATATTTGTCAAGAGATATAGCTTTGAAAGATCCTCCCTCTTTCACAACTTGGTCAGGAATTGGACTTAATTTAGGCACATCGTTGACTGCTGTAACAGAAAATTTAACTTGAGCGTAAGATTCAGCACCTGCTGGATCTCTTGCGATAAAGTAGAATGTTTCTTCACCATTCCAATTTTCATCAGGAATACTCACATTCACAGAACCTTTTTCGGTTAGATCTATGAACATATCATTATTACCCTGAACGTCCCCAGCTTGAGGTCCTTTTGATTTTTTAGAACGACGTGATTTTTTCTTTTTCTTAGTAGTCGTTGGTTTAGAGTCAGAGAAGTACCAAATAATTTCAGAAGTCTTGTGGTCCGGATCTTTTACAAATTTGTTCAGATCAATTGGATCAAATATTTGACCTTCTTTTACTTTTTGACTTGCAATTTTTGAGACTACAGGTGCGTCATTCACTGCAGTGACAGTGTATTTAACCTTAGATGATGATTTGGCGCCAGCTGGGTCAATTGCAGTGAAGATAAGCGTCTCTGTTCCGGCCCATTGCTTGGATGGAACTTCAACAATAGCTTCACGCGTTGTTGTGACTTTAACTTTTAGAGCTTTATTACCTGTAACAGTCCATTTAAGCTCGCTGTCTTTGTGGTCCGCATCAGATACATAACTATCTAGTTTGACTTTAGCAAATTGAGCACCTTCTTTTATCTTCTGTGACTTGATTCCTTTGACTTTAGGAAAGTCATTGACATCGGTTACTTTATAGACGAGAGCAATTTTTGCAACACCCTTGGCTTTATCAGTTGCAATAAGAGTGATTTTTTCAGAACCAGACCAGTCATTATTTGGAGTTTTAACAATGAAGTTGTTTTTTCTATCAATCGAAAGCTTTAATTTCTTATTGCCTTTAAAGGTCCATTTGATTTGCTTATCACTATGGTCTGCATCAGATACTTTATCATTCAAAGAAACCGATTTGAATTTTGAGCCTTCGGTAATAGTCTGAGACTTGAATCCAGATAACTTAGGTAGATCATTGACTGAGGTTACTTCAAAGCCAGCTTGAATTGATGATTTACCTTTGGCTGGATCCACAACAGTGAAAGTGACTGTTGCCGCGCCAAACCAATCTTGACTCGATGTTTTGATTGTAGCAACTCTAGCTTTACTTATTTCAACACTCAAACCTGTAGGTTTTGATTTTTTCTTTTTAGAGCTGCGTTTTGATTTTTTGGAACCAACTAGGTTCACTTTAGCAGACCATTTTAGTTCATCAAAAGAATGGTCAGAATCAGTGACAAACTTATCAAGTTGAATTGTTTTGAATGTTCCACCTTCTTTGATCTTCTGACTCATAATCTTTTTAACAATCGGTAGATCATTCACTGATTTAACAGTAAAAATCAGCGGTATTGTTGCGTTTGCTCCAACGGGGTCTGTCACGGTTAGTGTGAATGTCTCAGGATCACCATTCCATTCTTTATCAGGGACATTTACTTTAAGAGCCCTTGATCCAGAAATTGAAGCTTTTAGCTTACTTCCACCAGAAACTATCCATTTAAGTTGAGAGTCTGGGTGATCAGCATCATTTACGAATTGGTCAAGTTTGATGTCGGCAAAAGAAGCACCTTCATTAATAGACTGACCTTTTAATTTTTTAGATATGATAGGAAGATCATTGACTTCGGTCATAGTATACTTCAGTTGGATTTTTGCTTTACCACCTTCAGGGTCTTTTGCAGTTAATTCAATAGTCTCTTGTCCTGCCCACTCAATTGAAGGAGTTTGCACAATGAAGTTTTTCTTTTTATCAATAGAAACTTTTAATTTCTTATTACCTGTGAAAGACCATTTGATTTTACTTGATGAATGATCTGCGTCAGTCACTTTATCATTTAGGCTAATTGATTTGAACTTGCCTCCCTCTTTCACCGTTTGACTCGTAAAACCTGATAATTTAGGGAGGTCATTCACTGACTTTACATCAAAATTAGCTGTCTGAGATGCGACACCACCAGAAGGGTCTTTCACAGAGAATTTTACATCAAAGTTACCCGAGTATTCAATACTAGGAAGCATAATTTGAGCTACACCAGCGTCATTGATGATAACATCAGGACCTTTAACTTTTGATTTTTTTCTTTTCTTAGGCTTAGAAATCACCTGAGCACTCCATTTAAGCTCATCGAAGCTGTGATCGGCATCACTAGATAATTTGCGAAGGTCAACTGTCGTAAATTTGGCACCTTCTTTGATTTTTTGACCTTTAACTGATTTAAAGACTGGGATATCATTGACGGACTTCACCGTTAATGTGAATGTAGTCTCAGCACTTGCATCAGCGGCATCCGTTACCTTAGCTGTAATTGTTTCTGTTCCGTGCCAATTTTTGTGAGGAATAGTCACTTTGGCTTTTTTACCTGAAACTTTAATCTTGAGGTTTTTAATTCCAGAGAATGACCATTTTAATCGATTGTATTTATCATCTTTATCCGAAACGAGTGATTCTAAATCCAAGTCAGTAAAACTTTGTCCTTCTTTAATCGTTTGTCCCTTGATTGACTTGAGTACCGGTGCATCATTTACAGGTACCATTTGAAATGAAACCTCCATTTTTGCTTTGCCACCAGCAGGGTCAATAGCCGTAAATATGATTTTTTCTGCAGGCCCAGAAAAATCAGAATTAGGCGCTTTTACCGTTGCCACAGAACCAGTAATGTTGACCTTTAGTTTCTTATTACCCTTAGCTTCAAACTTCATTTTCGAAGCACTGTGATCTTTATCTGTCACATAATTTGAAAGATCAATAGATTCAAATGATCCACCTTCATCAACTTTTTGATTGGCAATCGCTGCCATTAAAGGGAGGTCATTGACTGATTGAACCTCAAATATTGCAGACTGAGTAATTGAAGCTCCATCAGGGTCAGTAGCAATTAGTTTCAACTTAGCAGCACCATAGTAGTCAACATCTGGAATTTTAATAGATAGTTGACGTTTTGAATCGAGTACTGATTCAAGCTCAGTACCTTTGTCGTTCTTAGTAGTTGTAGCAAGCTCAACTTCCCAAGAGATTTCAGAGTCTTTATGGTCGGAATCTTTAATAAGCTCGTCTAGGTTAACAATTTTAAATTGTCCACCCTCTTTAATTTTTTGACCTTTAATCTTTTTTTCTACAACAGGCTGATCATTAATTGATTCAACCAAGAATGTTGCTTCAGTCTCTGCGCGAGCACCTGCGGGGTCAGTTACGGTGAACGTAATGTTTTCCTCACCATGCCAATTTTCGCTTGGTTGTTTTATTTTGGCTTTTAGGTCGGGTCCAATTTGAATCGTCAAATCTTTGTTCCCGCGGAATGACCATTTTAGTTGTTTGGCGCTATGATCTTTGTCCTTGACAAGTTTTTCAAGGTTGATGGATTTAAACTGTCCACCTTCTTTAATTTCTTGAGACTGAACTTCGCCAATTTCTGGTTCATCATTTACACCAGTTACATTGAGAACGATGATGGATTTGTCTTTGCCACCCTCGGGATCGGTAACTTCAATTTTAAGTCTTTCCTCTTTGCCAGCCCAATCTTCATTGGGAACTTGAATTGATAGAGTATTAGAAGACTTGTCAAGGCTAACTTTGAGCTCTTTAGCTCCGGATACTTTGAATTTTAATTTTTCAAGGTCATGATCAGCATCAGTGACGTACTCTTCAAGCGAAACTTCCTCAAATTCACTACCTTCAGTTATTTTCTGTGCAGGTATTTTCTTCATAACCGGCGCATCGTTGACTGAGGTCACTTCAAAAGTTGCCATCGATGAAACTTCTGCACCATCACCATCGGCAGCTAGGAATGTGACTTTAGCAAGCCCATACCAGTCAACATGAGGGACAGTAATTTTAGCAATACGGTTTTCGTTAATTACGATACTCAACTCTTCATCGCGGAAACCTTTAACGGATTCTACCTCAGCAGACCAAGTGATCTCAGTATGCTTATGGTCCTCGTCAGTGATAAAATCGTCAAGTTTAATTTCTTTAAACTCTTTGCCTTCTTTAATCTTCTGACCTTTAACTTTTTTAATCTTTGGAGCATCATTAACTGGTGCTACGGTGTATGCTACAGATGTATTAGCACTAAGACCGGTTGGATCTTTCACAGTAACAACAATGGTTTCAACACCATTCCAGTTTTTATTGGGCGTTTTGACTTTTAACTTTCCGCCAGCGACGCTTGCAACTAACGCTTTATTGCCTGAGACAGTAAATTTTAACTCACTAAATTTGTGATCTTCGTCAGTCACAAAACCTTTTAGTTTAATGTCACTAAATTTAGCGCCTTCTTCAATTTCTTGAGCATCGAGAGCGTCAATAATAGGTGCATTGATAGCAACTGATTGAGCAGCAGGTGGCTGAGTTTTAGTTTCGGCAGCAAATAGGTTTGATGCAGTGTATATAGGTAGCATAGACGCCAAAAAGACGCCAAAAGCAGAAGATTTAGAATACTTCACGCAATATCCCCCAAAGGATGATTTTTTTAAAATTCCAAAAAGGACGACTACCCAAAGATAGACCTCCTCCAATTCTGTTCCAAACTATATTTTAATTTCAAATAACGCAAATGATGGGGCCACTCCATTGTTTTAGAAACCCTTGTAACTCATTCTTTTATAACAAGTTGAGCGCTTTCAAAAATTCAGTCTTTCTTCTTAACTTTGGCGTTTTTCCAAATTTTTATACGGTTCTGAAGCAATGATTGGACTTTTATCTCCAATTCCTCAAAATTCTCAATAGTTTTGTAGAAATGAGAAATGGCATTTAAAGTCGATATTGCACCTTCAAAAGGTGGTTTTCTTATCTCAAATGATGATTTCAAACCACTTATATGGTAAAATTGGTGGTTTTCATCAAAATCATAAGTTTTCAGTAATTTCTGTACATGAGACCAAGTTCCATCAAGGACAACTAATTCACTTCGGTTTCCCCAATTCTTTTCATTTAGTTCAATAGAATTGTTGTGCGGTAAAAGTATTCCAACTTTTTCGGGGTTGATTTTGTTGAGCTTTGAGAATAATCCGTCTAAATTTTCATCTTCGTAGGAATAATTTGACAAAAATTGCGTGGCCCAGTAACCGGTGTTGTTCTTTTTCTTTTTCTCTCTTGGATCTTGAAAAAGCCACAAATGATTGTCATTGTCAAACAACTCAAAATATTCACAAACACAGTGTATTTTCGCTAATCTACATTTTGGACAAAATCTTGGGTTAGTCTTTGAGAAGCTCATGGGATATTTTTTCTAATTTAAAGAGTAAAACTTGAACACGGAGCTCAAATATGCAAAATCCTGAAAATTGTTTGTTAGTGATTTTTGGTGCATCCGGAGATTTGACCAAAAGAAAGCTAATGCCTGCACTCTATTCACTTTTCCAATTTGAACTATTACCCATAAAATTCAAAGTCTTAGGCGCAAGTCGTTCAAAATTAAGTGATCTGGACTTTCATGATCAGTGTCGTGAGTTTTTGACGCCTATGGAAAAACCTAGTTCGCCTAGTGTTAATGAATTCTTAGCTCATACAGAGTATTTAAGCTTAAATACGTCTGATTCACAAGATTACTTGAAGCTCAAACAAAGAATGGAAGAAGTTGAAGTTGAGATTGAATCAAATGGAAATACCATTTTTTACTTAGCAACTCCCCCTTCTCTTTACCCTATTATCCCATCTATACTTGCCAAACACGGACTGCATAATCAAGATAAAGGTTGGAAGCGCCTCATTATTGAAAAGCCATTTGGAACTGACATTGTTTCTGCACAAAGTTTAAACAAGAAACTGCTTTCAAATTATCATGAGAATCAACTCTATCGGATTGACCATTATCTCGGTAAAGAAACTGTACAAAACTTGCTCGTATTTAGGTTCGCCAATGATTTTTTTGAACCTCTTTGGAATAATAAACACATTGCTTACGTTGAAGTGACTGGGGCTGAATCGCTCGGAGTGGAAGGACGCGGCGGCTACTACGACAAAGCTGGAGCACTACGAGATATGTTGCAAAACCATTTATTGCAATTACTCGGAATGGTCGCAATGGAAGCGCCTGTCAAATTTGACGCGCCCTCTGTGCGTAATGAAACATTAAAAGTTATCCAGTCAATGCGCCCCCTCCGTGAAAATATTGAAAGTAAAGTTGTCTTTGGTCAATACACTGCTTCTAAAATTAAAGGCAAATCTCAGAAAGGCTATCGTCAAGAAAAAGGCGTACCGAAAGATTCTCGTGCCGAAACGTATGTTGCTATGGAAACCTACATAGACAATCTTCGTTGGAGTGGTGTACCATTTTATATTCGCACAGGAAAACACTTACCCACTAGAGTCACAGAGATAGTCCTGCATTTCAAGCAAAATGCTTTTCCAGTTTTGGGGATTTCTGCTGAAGACAATATGGTCCATAATCAATTACTTCTTCGCATACAACCTAATGAGGGCATATTGCTTAAGTTTGGAATGAAACAACCTGGCTCAGGTTTTAAAGTTCAAAATGTGAATATGGATTTTCATTATTCTGACCTTTCTGATACTCGCTTACCTGAAGCTTATGAACGTCTCTTACTTGATTGTATCATGGGTGACCCAACATTATATGCTCGTGGAGATATGGTCGAAGCTTGTTGGGACTTTGTTGATCCTATCATCTCTCATTGGGAAAAAGGTCAAGGCAAAATATTTGGTTATCCTGCTGGTACTTGGGGGCCTAAAGAAGCAGAAGACTTACTCAAAAAAAGAAACTTTGAATGGCGTAAGCCGTGTAAGAATTTGGTCAACGATGGAGACTATTGTGAACTATAAACATTTAAACACTACAGACAATAAATACACAATCCGAAAATTTGATAATGCTCCCATATTAGCAGAGTCATTAGCTGAAGAGGTTTTAAAAGCCTCCCTTCGAGCTGAGAGTGAAAATCAACCATTTCACATTTCACTTTCTGGTGGTTCGACTCCCAAAATTTTATTTTTAACATTGGTTCAACCTCACTATAAAGATTCTATCAAGTGGGAGTATTTGCATTTCTGGTGGGGTGATGAGCGTATGGTCCCTCATTCATCAGATGAGTCAAATTATGGCGAAGCGTATAAAATTTTGTTTTCAAAAATTGAATTTTCTCATGATAGACTTCATCCCGTGAATGGTGAAAATGACATTGATAATGAAGTAATCACCTACGGAAATGAAATGAAAAATATTATACCAGTCGTTGATTCTTTTCCAGTGTATGACTGGGTGATACTCGGGATGGGAGATGACGGACATACCGCTTCCCTATTCCCTGGTGGTGCTGATTTAGAATCATCAGAGCCAACAATTGCCGCTACTCATCCAGTAAGTGAACAAGTAAGAGTTTCCCTTACTCTTAAGACAATTAACGCCGCTAAACGTGTTACATTTTTGGTAACTGGCTTTAATAAGCAAGAGCGCCTTCTTGAAATATTTACAGATAGAGAAAATCACATCCATTACCCTGCAGCTCGAGTTGAAAATAAAAATCTCGAATGGTGGATGGATGATAAAGCAGCGATGAAGTTGCCGAGCAACAAATAAGGTTTGAAATTTAAACATTAAGATTTAAGATTTAAATCTTATTCAGGAGATTATTATGTCAGAAGCACAAAACGATATTGCACTAATTGGCCTAGCAGTCATGGGTCAAAATTTAGTACTCAATATGAACGATAACGGCTACAATGTAGCTGTCTACAACAGAACATCTGAAACGACCGATTCGTTTATCGAAGGACCAGCCAAAGGGACTCAAGTACAAGGTTTCCATAATCTTGAAAAACTAATTAAAAGTTTAAAACGTCCGCGCAAAGTGACTATCCTAGTCAAAGCAGGGCCTGCTGTAGACTCAGTTATCGCACAAATCAAGCCTCTGCTCGAAAAAGGCGATGTTATTATCGACCTAGGTAACTCTCATTGGCCTGACACCGAACGTCGCGCTAAAGAATTGAAGAAAGAGGGTTTCTTATTTGTTGGGTCAGGAATATCTGGCGGTGAAGAGGGAGCTAGACACGGGCCTTCAATGATGCCTGGTGGGCACCCAGAAGCATGGCCACTTGTGAAAGAAATTTTCCAAGCAGTCGCAGCTAAAGTAGATGGAGAACCTTGTTGTGAATGGGTGGGCGAAGGTGGTGCTGGTCATTATGTGAAAATGGTACACAACGGTATAGAATATGGCGACATGCAACTGATCTGCGAAGCCTACCAGTTGATGGAAGAATACCTTGGCTTAAACGAAGACCAAATGGCTGATATATTTAACCAGTGGAATGGTGAAGAGTTAGATTCCTACCTCATTGAAATTACCGCTAAGATCTTGGCTTATAAAGATGAAGATGGGTTACCACTTGTTCGCAAGGTTATGGATCGCGCTGGCCAAAAAGGTACAGGTAAATGGACGGTTGATTCCTGTCTTGAACTTGGCATCCCTGTGACACTTATTGGTGAGGCTGTTTTTAGTCGTTGCCTTTCTTCACTCAAAGAAGAGCGTGTCATCGCAGCAGAAACATTAAAAGGTCCTGAGCAGACTTACGCATCAGAATTTGGTGAGTCTATGCAGTTTGTACCGATGATTAAAGAAGCACTTTATGCGTCTAAAATCATTTCTTATGCTCAAGGTTATATGCTTCTTAGAGAGGCTGCTAAAGAACATAATTGGAACTTAAACTATGGTGGCATCGCTCTGATGTGGCGTGGTGGTTGCATCATTCGTTCAAGATTCCTATCCGACATTAAAGTCGCTTTTGATAAAAACCCAGAACTTCAAAATTTGCTGCTTGATAGTTTCTTCCAAAAAGAAATTCAACGCTGTTCACTATCATGGAGAAAAGTCATTGCAGAAGCGACTCTCAATGGAATACCTGTTCCTGCGTTCTCCACTGCTTTAGCCTTCTTTGATGGCTATCGTCGTGCAAGACTTCCTGCTAACTTATTACAAGCTCAGAGAGATTTCTTTGGTGCACACACCTATGAGCGTGTTGATAAGCCCAAAGGTGAATGGTTTCATACGGATTGGATTGGAGCTGGGATGAATGTGAGAAGTGGGAGCTATGAGGCTTAATCAAATGAAACCAAATTATCATTGTTTCGGGAAAAACCAATGATATCAATATTAGTAACAGGCGGCGCTGGGTTCATTGGCTCCGCATTATGTAATAGACTAGTAACATTAGACTATCATGTTATTTGTCTAGATAATTTCGGTCAGTCTAGCGCAAGAGTCAAAACGATTAAAGAACAATTTTGTCATCACAAAAATTTTTCAATCGAAATTGGCGACATTAGAGATGTTGCTTTTTTGAGAAAAGTTTTTAATAAGTATAATTTTGATATTGTTATTCACCTTGCTGGAAAGGGTGGGGTGAGAGAGTCTATTTCTAATATTAAAGAATATATTGATGTTAACGTAACTGGTTCTGTTAATGTTTTAGAAGAAATGAAAATAGCAGGTGTTAAATCATTAATATTTGCATCTTCTTCCTCAGTCTATGGTGAAAGTACCTCCACACAGAGTGAGACGGACCCTTGTAATCAACAATTATCTCCATATGCTACTTCTAAGAAGGTTATTGAAGAGTTGAACTATACCTATTATTTAAATTTTGGATTTAAAGTATTGAATTTAAGGTTTTTTAGTGTTTATGGAGAAAACCAGCGAAATGGAATGCTTATACATGAAGCATTCAAGGCTGGTTACGATAGAAAGAACCTACCCATTTATGGTGATGGACATCAAACAAGAGATTTTACACATATCAATGACGTAACTCAATCATTGGTCAAGGCTATAAAAATATCGTTAGATAAAAATTACTTATACGAAATCATCAATATTGGAAGTGGAAGTCCCGTTTCAGTCAATAAACTTCTTGATATGGTAGAGCAGGAATTAGGATTTCCTCTCAACCGAAATTATATGGATGTTCAATTAGGAGACGTAATTAATACGCATGCCTGTATAAGAAAAGCGAATGAAAAACTACAATGCACACCTGAGACTAATATTAAACTTGGAGTTAGAAATTTCCATAAATGGTTTAAAAAAAATAATGGCATTAAATAAAAACATACCACAAAGAATTTATTCAATTTATCTTCGATTATTTGAAGCTTTTCATTCTTGATGGGTCAGCAACTCTTTGGCACGCTGAAAATGATCATGGATATGAGAATATTTAAATTCTGCACCACGTCCCACCCAATATAAATTATTTATTTGACTTAACCAATCTTCGATCACTAGAAAGTCATCCATTGTATTGAGAAGAGGAATAGGATAAGCAAATGGAATAAAATCCATCTTAACATTTTTCTCTTCTGAGGCTGTCCACAAACCTAAGCTGCGAGCTGAAATCAAGGAGTCTGCAATTACTTTGCTTTGATCTAACGCTCCGATATCTTCTTCTGAAATCCCAATTTCCAATACTGCCAAAGTTTCATTTTGTGGTGACATTTTTTCACTTCTATTTGAGGGTTCATAAAGTCGATTAAAAGGAACTTTAGAATCCGCAAAGTACAAAGAGGCATTGTCGGATATTTTACTTTTCGACAATTGTACAATAACAAGTGCCAGATGCCTAAACTCCATTTTTTTAGTTGCTTCAACTACAGCTTCCGGAGGTTGAGGATTCAACTTTTGAATCAGTAGTGAAATAGGTAATGTATTCCATACTTGCTGATCATGGGAAACAGCTACTTCTATTCCATCAATTTTGATAGAAGTGATTTTAGCGCCATTTTCAGATGGCTCCCAACTCACTTCATCGATAGAAGATTTTAATTCTATAGAACTCTCTTCCAATGAATCTTTTTGGATTCTTTCTTGCATTTTATGGAAAAGTTGACCAATGCCATATTTTGGATAAAAAAATTGACCGTCAAGGTGTCGTTGTTTTTTCTTCTCAATTCCTAGAAGTTCAAATAGGATTGTTCTAATGCCCAAACCTTTTAACCTTTTTCCAGCAACACTTGGATGAAGAACATGGGAGCTTTTTCCCCATAATTTTTCTGTGTAATTCAATAAGAATTCTTTTGCAATCTTTTTCCCATAAGTTTTTATTGCCAGACTAGCAAAGCCTGGGTTTTCTCTAACAAAATGACGATTCCAATTCCAATCCCAAAATGCCTGTAAAAGCTCAATTGTGGGCATTTTTTGAATCAACTCAAACGCCTTGAGAGGGAAACTTAAACGCTCTCCCCTCCATATAATTTGACTAGGAGCCTCTACAACATGCCAATCCTCCCCTAATATTGATTTAAAGAGTTCTGTGATTTGAGGGATTTGATCATGTAAACGATGTGCCCCAGTATCATAAAGGTGTCCTTGCCATTCAATTGTGCGAGCGTTACCGCCAAGTTTTATGTTTTTTTCAAATAAAGAAAATGAACTCTTATTCTCCATTAAGAAAAAAGCTAGAGCAGTTCCTGAAGCTCCTCCACCAAGGATGAACTGATGTTTTTCTGGAAATATCGTCATTTGACCTCATTGAATTTGTTAAAAGTTAATTCACTTAAGTGAACTACACTCCAAACAGGGTTTGACCAAGGGTTATGGTAAAACCGTTGATGTAAATTTATTTGAATAGAATCACCATGATCAAAAATTTCTTTGGGATTGGGTCCAATTAAAAATATTTTAGAAAAACTTTCAGCGGATTCCACTATCAGGCTCTTTAATTCATATTGATAATTGACCATTTCATCGAGTTGAAAGTAATTTGCTTTGACTCCTTGTTTTTCAAGTGCATGACAAACCAAACTCATGCAAACAATCCTTAACGGCATTGTTTGTGATTTTAATACACTTAAGGATTGACTCAGCGCAACCGGACCTTGACTGCTTTGAATTACTTTTAAACTTCCCCATGCGAATGACGACATGAAAACTGAAAGAATTATACAGAAAAAGACTTTTGAAATATTACTTTGCTTAATTTTTGTTTCATAAAAATGATTTATAGTCCAAGCTAATAAAATGGATAAAATAAGGACTAAAGGCATTTGATGTCGAAATTTGAACATTATATTTTGACCCAGGTAAATCCAAATTCCATAGGTAACAAATGGAATCCCTAACCAGACCCTTAAATTTATTTTCCATAAATGTTTTATTTGACTAAATAACAGAATCACCATTCCAACTAAGAAGAATGAATGCACAAGTAATAACTTTGAACGACCTTCCCAATAGCCATTAAAGCCTGCCCCCCAGAAGCCTCCAAACAAACTGTAGATACGATGAAACATATCTAGTTCTGTTGCAATTGAACCACCAAATTTTTGAAAGTGCCCTTCGGAATGAGCAATTGCAATATCATATAATTCTAAAATACTCGAATGTAAACACAGTGGCATAAACCAAAGAAAAAAGCCTATAATCAAACCGGTATATAAGGATGAACTTCTCCAAAAAAAGAGTATTGGAAGACATAAAGGAGCATAAGAAATTCGGACACCCATGAGTAATCCACAAAGCATCCCTGCCCAAAAAATCTGTTTGGTGTAAGAATGTGAGTCTACTTTTGTTTTTTCATAGGCAGCTTTGCATATGCCTAAAATCATCATCACTATAGAAAGGCCCATTAAGTCAGGCATATGCCGATTAGACATTAGCCAAAGCATTGGATTTAAGAATATAAAAAGGCAGAGTATCCAACCTTTTCTATCTAATGAGAAACCTTCAGAGGGGTTCCACCACTTCAGAATATTTAACGAAGATAAAGTAATGACAATACCAGCAATTGCTCCAATTAAGCTAAAGCCTCTAGCAAAACTTCCCATCAAAAATGATGCTATCTGCGAACAAAAAACAAATACTGGGTAGAGTGGGAAATGAGGTTGAAATGTGATAGGATCAAAATCTAGACTTGCAAGTGCAAACCTTAAAGAATCTGGGTCCGCCACATAATAGAGACTTGTCCAAATTCTACTAAGACACCAAACAAAAAGAAGCACTAAAAAGTGCTTCTCCTTGACAATTTCAATCCATTGTTTAATCATAGATATAAATTAGTATTAAAAGACAACTTAAAGCCTACCAGTTCTGAACATTATACGCTGAGAACCCATAAACTTGACCAAGGAGCTCTCGAGCTGCTATTAGATCTTGAGTTGCTTTTATAGCCTCTTCAGAGTTATTGGCTGCAGAAACTGGAGCACTACCAATATATGAATGTAACTCTTTTAGTTCAGCGGCAGAAATAATTCGACTATCATTATATTGAAGTGCGATTGAAAATCCTTTTAATTCTGACCAATGTTTTGCGTGATCTAAAATTGAATATTCTGATTGATCATCAGCATCAAAGCTCGCTTGATCAGCTAGAACATCATTCACATAGTGAAGGGCAGTAGCTGCAATTGTTTTTTCCCAAGCAATGAGGGCTGCACTAGCCGCATCTTGAACTTCCGCAGACTCAGCAGACTTTCCTTCAGATAAAGCCTTACGACCTAAGTAGAAACCATCAAATGCGTCTTGTGTTAAGTTCACTTGACACCCGATACGGTCACGTTTACCTGCATTCTTAGAAATACCGAAATTATATTCTGATTTCAAGTCAATTTTTGAATCTCCATCTGAATCTTTGTAAGGAGATTCGCCATTTTTCCCTGCAAGAGCATCGTCAGAATATGATGGATAATCGCGCGCTGCACCAAAATAACCAAAAGCCTCATCCCAATGATGTTCAGCTTCAGTATGAGCTTCATCAACGTCATTTTTTTGTTGTGGAGCCGTATTATCGCCAATATCTGCAAGGTAGTTATTCGCTGCCTGATCATAAGAAATCGCACCAAGTAGTACTTTGTCAATTAATTGCGAAAGGTCGCGATTTTTCGAATCCAAAAAGACTTCCTTAGTTCCAAGTTTGCTCGTTTGAGAATTAGCAACAAGTTCTGTAATCCAAGAATTAACAGCTGAAATTGCAGTTTTCCCTTGGAAGTCTTCACTATTATCAATGAATGATGCACCAGAAGTTTTGCCAAGAATGTTCTTTGACCCATTAAGATCAGAAATTAAAACAACATCATTTGCCAGTTCAAAGTCGCCTGGTAGTAGTTCTATGTTAGCCTGAAGAGTCTCATCACGGTCATCAAAATAAGCCAATAGATCAGCCTCAGTTAATGCCACTGCACCCGGATTTGCTAATCCTTTAATTTTATTAATAAATTCTTGCAAAAGAACCTGACGAGTAACTTGACCACTATAACTAACAGAAGACTCGTCTCCTGTTTGAGATGTGAATGAATAAACTTTTGCCTTCTGTGACTCAGTTGTCGCAGTTGCCGGAGTAGAACATTCTACAACGTCAATAACATCTGGGTCGACGGTGTTGTCGTCGGTGTCGGTGTTGCTAATGTTATCCGCATTGGTGTCGTTGTTGGTGTTGTTGCTTGAGTCATTTGAGTCTGTTCCGAAACAACCCGTCATTGATATTGCGACCAATGCCATTACTGATAATTTTAATTTTGTTTTCATTTTTTTCCATTTTTTTCATTTTTTTTCATTTTTTTTCATTTGTTCTCATTTGTTCTCATTTGTTTTGATTTTTTTTCATTTGTTCTCATTTGTTTTCATTCGCTTTTTTTTAGTTTAAAATTTGTAACGCACACCGGCTTGGGCTTGACGACCCGGAGCTGCAATAATCCCAGAGGATTGACTTGCGCTTTTTTTCAAAGGAGTTGAATGCAAGCGCGAACCGATAAATTTCTTTCCATAAATATTTTTAATTGATGCAAAAATTCCAAATTGAGAGTTGTATTGGAACTGCGTCGAAAGATCTAAAAGTTCAGGTAAAATAATCGAGAAATCACCCATTGGAATTTCTTGATGTGGAGTCGCCGGAATTTTTCCAGTCACACCTAAGTTGTCTGTTTTTTCCACATTTTGAATGTCACTATACGCAGAACTTTTGTAGTGCCAATCTGCACGAAATGTCAGTACTTGGTTTTCCTTTAACCCAATGGATTTGCTAAATCCAAAATGAACGTTGTGTCTTGGCACATAACTTAATTCATTTCCTTTTAAATTGACGCTTTCTATCAATGCACCCGATGCATCACGTTTTTCTAGTATACCACCTCGAACCTCTGACTTCATAAGAGTGTATGACATATGGAATTCTGGAATATGTTTTTTCCAATCATCAAATTTATCCATGTGGGTTGAAACAAAAGACTCTATACCGCGACTTTGTGTCCGAGCAGGGACAGCAAGTAAGGTAGAACGTTCAGGGGATGATTGATTTTCAATATCTAGCTGAAAAAGAACAGCTTCATATTGAAGTATACCCAAAATTCCTCGCATTCCAATTTCCGTATTCCATGATTCTTCTGCTTCCACATCCAAGCCGCCATCTTCTGAATTCACTTCATATAGGTTGGGGTTTAATCCAGACGATGAAGGAGGTGTAAACCCAGAATGTGTTCCAAGAAAAATATTGTGCTGTGGGCTAAGGTCATAGCTTGCTCCAAGACCAATTAAAAATGGAACCTCAAAGTTCAAATCACCTCCAAAAGGGTTCACCTGAGAATGAACTAATGTATTTTTATCTGATAATTTTGATCCATCTAATAAATCAATACGTTCTTGTTCAAACCATTCCAGACGCGCTCCAGCTTGTAATAATAATTTTTCAATTTGGTATCGTTCTTGAACATAGGCAGAAACTGATTTTGTTTCAAAATTTTGAGCCTGAACACTTGGAGCTGCAGCAACAAGATTTCCTTCATCATCAATTTTAGTGAGGGAAACATCTTTTATATCAAATACTCCATCTACCCCGGAGCTGCCTTCTTGTCTTTCATTTTTAAATCGCTCCCAATGAAGCCTTGAACCAAATTCAATTTCTGAGCCTTTACCTTGATCATAAATCCAAGAACGTTCTACACCAGCGACATAAAATTTTCTCAGAATTGCAAAGGAATTTGAACCATCTCCGACTCGAACTAAATCGCCACTATAAGAAATCGGAGCGTTTGAAATTTCAGATTTATCTAGAGTTCCATCCTGAAGAGCCTCCCAATCAGGAATCTTCATGTACATATCATATTCACGCCACCATCTACGGTCAAAGAAATTGAAATACCCTTTGGTTGTTTCAATCCACTTATTCTCAGAATAAACATTGCGAATCAAATCAATTGCAAATCGTTCGACTTCAAAAACATCTTGATCTTTGGGGTTAAATGTAGGGTCTTTATCATAAGAATATTGGGTCAACCCAGTATACGTAGCGTGCGTATTTTCTTTATTATAATTGAGCTTAAAGTACCAGTCTTCATCTGGATTTGGAGATATATTAACCTTAAGGGTTGAATTGATTTGATCAAAGTCATTATTTTCTCGAAAACCGGATCCCTGTTTAAGAAGTAATTGCAACTCAGGTTGAACCCAATCGTTACCAAATCCTCCATATTCTAAATACTGACTAAGTAAATTTTGGGTGCCGCCAACAAGAGAAAGCATTCCGCCTGAATCTCTACGAGGTTTGCGGGTGATATAATTAACTACCCCCCCCATTGTTTGAGGTCCGTAAAGAATGGATCCGGATCCTTTCAGAATTTCAATTTCTTCTAAACGTTCTACGGGAGGGTTATAATACATATTTGGATAGATATATGCACCTGGTTGGATCGGGATCCCATCTTCCATTATTAACACACGCGAGGAACGACGAGGGTTCAATCCACGAATTCCGATACTCAATCTAGAATTTCCAAATCCATCATCACTTGCTGTTTGAACACCTGGAACTTTTTCCAACAATTCTTGAGTTCCAACAGGTTGCGTTTGTAGAATTTCTTCATTAGTAAGGTGAGAAGCCGCTCCAATTTGGGAATTAACAAATGACTTTTTACGCCCCATAATACGAGTAGGATCAAGGTAAGTTAATTCTGGCTCCTTATTTTCTTCAGCGACAGAGTTAGAATCTTCTAAAATAACCCTTTCAAGTTTATCTGACTGATTGATTACATTCTCAATTTTCGATTCCACTATAAGCTCAGGTGACGTTTGAACTAAAGTATCTAATTGAGGTGTATTATTAGAGTTTAAAACTTCACTCATCGATTCAGAGTTGAGCGCCGTATCAGCAATGGGCTCAGCAATGGGCTCAGCAATGGGCTCAGTAACGGGTTCAGTAACGGGTTCAGTATTAGATTCAACCTTTGGAATAGTTTTTACCCCACTAAGCTCATTAAGAGAGTCTTCAGCATTTGCATTGGATAGAAAGAGAAGACAAAAGCTACACATGGCCATTTTTATGTTTTGCATTAAATGACCTCTGGATTGTATTCTTGAATTCCAAATAACTTGACTGTCATATTGGGGAGGAAGCTTTCATTATTCAAAGGCTTTAAGAAAAGTCTACAATAACTTCCCGTACACTCACCTTCACCTTCATTAGAGGGAGCTAAAACAGGGTCGTCTTCGCATCCAATCATAAGAAGGCCTAATACAAATGTGATAAATAATATTCTGAACACAATTCTCCCCTTTTTTACAGCTAAATTAAGACGCAGTCTCAATCTGATTATAAATATATTCAATCTTCTTAGAATTTCAAGTCAATTAATTAAAATTAAAGTATTTATTTCTTGACGTTTTAGAGTGGTCATTCCCCATGCAGGTTAAACCAGGCTTTACTCATGTGATTGATTTAAATTTCAAACGTGTTTCATCAACGTAAAAGTCAATCAACTAGACAAAGCAACTAAGATTAACTGAGGTTGTAATTTTTGAATTTGTACTTTTTCAATTCTTCAATCTGATTATCGAAGGTCACACTTGTCTTATTAAAGGCTCACACTTTCAATATCAACAATACGATCACACATAGCTTCTAATTCTTGATTGCTATGAGAGACCAAAATGGCACTGACTCCAGTGTTTTTCAAAATACTGCGAACATCCTCTAAAATACTCATTGACAGTACTGTATCTAAATTGGAAAAAGGTTCGTCTATCAATAACAACTTAGGGCCAGGAGCCAAAGCCCGCGCCAATGCAATCCGTTGTTGTTGCCCCCCTGATAGTTCATGAGGGTATCTAGAAGCAAACCCTTCCAAATGAACGAGTTCGAGCATTTGGAACATTTTTACACGTCGACTTTTCTTCGACATCGAGTGCAATCCAAATTCAATATTTTCTGCGACAGACAAATGAGGAAACAGCGCCAAGTCTTGAAAAAGAAAACCAATACCACGCTTCTCTGGAAGTACATAATAATTCGATCCACTCAAAACTTCATTAAAGACTCGTACTTCTCCAGAGTCAGGCCTCTCAAAACCTGCAATTAAATGAAGCAAGGTACTTTTCCCACAACCACTAGGACCCTTCCAACCGCAGATTTCTCCTAATTTTAAACTAAGATTAAGGTCTTTTATGATTTGGGTTGATCCATATGAAAAGTTAATATCACGAAGTTCAAGGATGAAAGAATTAGTCAAAATGAGTTCCTTTACTATGAGTCCACAAAAGAGCGACCCCCGCAATACCAAGTAAAAGCAGGATTAAAGAAGGAAACGCTGCTCGCTCCCAATCCCCCTCTGAAGTATATTCAAAAATTTGGACTGACAAGGGCGTTAAACCCATCGGTCGAGCCATCAATGTCAGGGGTAACTCTTTGGCAACTTCCAAAGATACCAATAAAAAAGCAAGGATTATACTGTTTTTATGAAGCGGTATAATAATTGACTTTAGAAGTCTCCATGGACCACATCCCAAAGATTGAGCTGCACGCATCAAAGAACCTCCTTGGCTCGATAATGCACTGTCAAGAGTATTTAATGGCGAAGCAAAAAACCTAAACGCCAAGCCAAGTAATAAAATCACTGGAGTTCCAGTCAGCCAAAGAGAACCGACTCCACCAAAAAACCATTCTTGAGCATCGGCAATAAAATGATCCACATACATCGCCGGTAAAACTACTGCAATTGCCAATAATGAACCCGGTAAAGCGTAGCCAATATTTGACAGCCCTATAACCCATTCTACCAATTTCCCACCAACTAAGTATTTGTATAGAGCTAAAACAATACTCAATAACAAGGCAAGGGCAGCACAAACAAACATCAATCCAAAGGTTGTCCCAAGTGGCTTAATCCATACCCAAGAGAACTCAACAAACCAAGACTCTACAGTCAGTAATAATAATTGTAAAAAAGGAAGAAAAAATGAAACAGACCAAAACAATAGGAGTCCGCCACTCAAAGCCCATGCCCGAAAACCCTGCAGATGAAAGCGGGCAATGGCTTGCTTAGGCGATTTAAATCCTTTGGTACTTTTACGTGCCCGATTTAGTCGATCAAATAAAACTATGATTACCGCAGCAACGCATAAAAGAGAAGATAATTGCGCAGCACCCTCTATAGAAAATAGGTCAAACCAAGTTTTATATATCGCTGTGGTAAATGTATTATAGTTAAAAACTGAAACAGCACCAAAGTCAGCCAAACATTCCATCCAAACAATCAAAAGGCCCCCCAGCCACCATGAACTTGTTCCTTGAATAGATAATTTCCAAAAAATACGAAATTGTGAAGCACCTAGAAGCCGAGCTGCTTGATACTGAGTATTACACTCCTGCCGAAATCCATTAAACGCAAAGAGATATACATAAGGGAATAAAGCCAAACTCAAACAACAATAAACATTCCAAGATCCGAATTCAGAAAGATCAATCCAGGTCCCAGACACACCAAAGAGACTTAAAAACAAAAATGCGTATACATATGTGGGGAAAGCCAAAGGAAGTAAAAACATCCATTCTAACCATGAACGACCAGGAAATTCAATGCGAGTAACAATCCACGCCAAGGAAACTCCAAGGAATCCTGCAAGTAAACCCACAGTTCCTAGTAGGGTAAATGTATTAAATATTACCTCTCGTAAAACAAAGGTACCTAGATGTCCCCATATTTCTGAAGTTTCAAAACGCCAAGAAAATGCCAAGCCTCCAAATATCCCCAGAGCAAATAAACAAGGGAGGACAGCCACCACGGCCCACCTCCAATATCTCATCGATACCTTGCGCGATCCATCAATTCCACTGATTTTCGTTGTAATTTACCAGCTACACTCAAATTAACAGGGCTTGAGTTAAATCTCCCCCATGCTTTTGTCTCAGAAGACATTTGAACTTCAGGATGGACAGGATACTCCATATTAAGCTGAGCGAATAAAGATTGTGCTGATTTACCTGAAAGCCACTCTAAAAACTTTTGTGCTTCTTTTGGGTTCTTTGAATATTTTAGAACCGCGCCACCCGAAATATTCACGTGAACTCCCGAATTTTTACGAGATTCTGATTCTTGATTTGGCCAGAATATTTTTAGAGGCAAGTTCGGGTTTTTCTTTAAAAGACGTCCAAAATAATAGGTATTGACAATAGCCACATCTCCTTTGTCAGCAATTAATGCCTCTAAAGCTTTGGTGTCACTTGAGTGTACAGTTCCATTGAGATTTTCCACCCATCCTTCAACGATGGATTGAGTTTTTGTTTCCCCATGAGCATGAATCATCATAGCTACCATCGATTGATTATACACTTTTTTGGAAGTACGTAAAGCCAATTTGCCTTTCCATTCTGAAGAAGCCAAGGCTTCATAAGTAGAAAGCTGAGAGGCCGATACTCGTCCCGTGTGATATACTAATGTTCTTGCCCGAATAGATAAGCCAAACCAACTATTGTCAGGATCTCGTAAATGCTCGGGCACATTGGCTGTGAGCTGAGGAGATTCAAGAGGGAGCAGGAGTCCATTTTTCTTTGCGTGCCACAAATTCCCGGCATCTACAGTTAGGAGGAGATCAGCAGGCGTTCGCTTGCCTTCCATCTTTAATCGCTGCATAAGCATCGCAGCTTTACCCGTTTGGAGCTTAACTTTTATCCCTGTTTCTTTTTGGTATAAATCAATCATCGGGAGAATTAAATGTTCTTTACGAGCAGTGTAAACAACTAAATCCGAAGCAAAACAAGGGAAAAGCAAACACCCTATAGATAAAACAATCCACTTTAACACAAAAAACTCCTCCAGATAACCAGTAAGACTAGGACTGAGTCTTAACTTAGATAAACATACTCATAATTTAAAGGATATCTTTGATACATATATTAGGGTGCAAGTGGTCAAGCCTGTAAGGAAATGGCTTTTACGGATTTGATTGGCGCTTGGGTAGATGTGAATATTGGAAGCTATCAGGCTTAGTTTACATCTTTAGACCTCAGGTCACAAATTTGGCATCTACTCCTCCTCAGGTGTTCTGTAGTCATTATATAGCTTGCTATATAGCAGCAATAATTAAGTAAACCTTATTCCGGAGTTCCACCCAATATCCAGTCACGCAATTTAGCAAGTTCTTCCTTGCTTGGTTTTGCTAACTCGTCAGCAGGCATATCTCCGATGTAGGACGTACGATTGAGAATATATAAAGGACGATTGTCTCTAGTAATTTGAGTGTATGTTTCAAGATTTAAACCACCTGAACTCCCGTGACATCTAATACAATAATTACGAAAAAATGACTTCATACTGGCCTCATATGTGAGTTCAGTCAATCCACTATGAATTTCAAAAAAACCTGTCACATCAATTGATGATTTACCTGCGGCCAGAACCTCTACTTCTAGTCTGATACGCTCGAGGCTGCTATAGGAACTCATATCAAGATCATACATATAAGCATTTTGTAGAGTATCAATGGCTACGCGAGTACTATCTGTTAGCTTATAACTAAGAATGACTTGAAATGTGGGAGCACTCGTTTCCCAAGTCAATTGAATTGTAGTGTCTGGTGTAATATTCTGAATGGGGAAGTTGCGAAAAAGTACATTAAACTCACCATCCCAAGAACTCGAACTTGAACTTGAGCTTGAGCTAGAACTAATCATTTCAGAACTTGAGTTTAAAATCTCAGTCGAACTAGAAATTACTACTTCAAAAATTGAACTCAAATCGAAATCAGAGCCTTTACTAAAACTAAAGGCTCCGTTATTTTCACTCGACGACAAAGTAACATTTACTACTTCATTTTTATCATCAGCTTCAACTGGAGACCCCAAACAAGCATTTAGGGTGCTAATAAGCAGTAGACCTAATATGCTTTTTAGTTTGTTCATCGAATCAACTGACTCTTAGAAAACTGAATCTCGGACGTAGAAATTTGGAAGACATATCGTCCCGCTGACAAATCACGATATTTCATTTGAACAGTGTTTACTCCTTGAACTAAACTCACGCGGGTCTGATAACGTAATCGGCCTCGATGGTCTAACACGCGAACCACTCCACTTTGATTTCTTGAGCTTTCAAGTCGAAGTATCGTTCCAGTTGGGTCAATCTTGAGATTAAACTCGTCTTCGGAGTTAGGCTTAAGGATTGACATGCTTGAATCAAAAAGAGGTACTTCTTGGTATATGTTTTCATATGAAGCTGAAACAGCTGGAGATGGGACTTCAAACCAATTGCGCAAAAGTGTCTGATAAATATTTCTATAGTCATACTGCATTTCAACATTAGTAGCATCATCCACTACATCAGGGATCAGTTCTGAATGGCCAATCACTCCACCTTTAACTTGAGAACCAAATACGAGCCACGGGGCCCCATATCCATGGTCTGTCCCATATGAATCATTGGACATAATTCGACGTCCAAACTCAGTGGAGACTAATCCAACGACTCGGTCTTGTAATCCATGGGTCTTCAGGTCATCCATAAATTTCCCAATATTATCAGACAATTCACCAAGTAAATCAGCATGAACACCTAAGGTCGCATCACCTTCAATCACTTGACCACCATGAGTGTCATAACCAGGTTGATCTATAATAAACATTTTTGTTTTCGACCCCGCTTTGAGTAGTCGAACAATTGAAGCAAAATCTTTTGACATTCCACCAGTGTTTTCAACTACAGGACCCATATCATACCGATCTGTCACAGCTTGATTATACTTCACCGTCAACTCCATTTGAGTTCTCAAGAAATCCATCTCATCGTCATATCGACCATCGCTCAAACCGTATTGACTATAAGTGTCTTCTTGGAAATCCGCGATTTTTGAGGCATCGCTAGTAACAGTACTAAAGTTACCATTACCGCCTTGTGCAGTCGCTGTAGGGTTGCTTTGGAAGCTCAACACCAATGGGTCAGGATTTGTTGAGCTTGGATAATTAGTTGGAAAGTCTGGGTGCTCATTTTCTAGTTGTCTCCCCATCCAACCTGTCTCAAAAAAACTGCCACTGCTAGAACCTGACCAAACAATTTCCTTTGATCTAAAATGAGACATGTTGGGAGTCGGGTAACTGACACCTTGTACGACAGCTAACTCTCCGGCTTGAAACAAAGAATGCATTTGGGTCATAGACGGGTGCATTCCCATATTGGAATCTAAAGTCAGTAGACGGTTTTTGGGTACGATAACATTGGCGCGATATTGTGCCAATTGATCATACTGCCCTAATGGCGTAATCATGTTGAGACCATCACAACCTCCGCTAAGATTGATAAATACAATTACCCGATCATCTGCTACACTCGCCGGCTGACTAGCAGCAAAACTTTGTGAGGATAACATTGTAGATCCAGCAAATCCAGTGGCTAATAAGCCTATAAATTCTCTTCTATCCATCATTTCCTCAGCTTAATTGATACTCGGGCATTATTAATATTTTTTGAATTAGAGCGGTAATATGATCGTCAATTGTCTTATCTGTAGCCCAGTTTCGGTATTCGTCATAGGCCACCATCAAGGGCCCAATCGCATCATTTGGGACAGTCGTAGGCAAAAGCAGCTCGGTTAATCCTCGAACAATACTCTCGGTAGAGGTGATATCTTGGATGACTGATTTCATATGTTCAATGTTAAGACCATAGCTATAAGTTACATTTTCGACTGTTTTAGAATAACCATAAACCTGAGCTAATGCCGACCATTGACGAGTCGGGTATGTCACTGAATTAATCCACAAACGATGAAAAGAAGGAGCACTATAATAGGGAGCCCAACCAGCGACGCTTGGAGGATTACCTAGTTCTAACCCCATGCCCGTTGAAACCCAATACACTTCGCGTTTGAGTAATAAATACCTTTTATCCACTTCAGCTTTGGTGGGAATGACCATCTGCATCTTTCGGATTGATCCCACGTGAAGTTCCAGAGGATTTTTAATTAACCCCCCCTGAATATTGATATCAAAGAAATGCTCGGATTGAAAAAGCGTTTCATAAACAGGTTTGAGTTCATAACCACCATCATGTAAAATAGTCGCTAGTGGCTCAATGATATTGGCTTCAATTGTATCATCAATATGGTAATGAACAAAGAAGCGATAAAGCTTTCGACAAAAGAACCTAGCGCACTCTTTTTGCAAAAAAAGCATGTCAATTAAATCAGTAAACTCCAACTCTTCGTTGTTGTCAATCGTTGCTCCACTGAGTGCTGCGCTGAACTTCTTTTGAGTTTTATCATGCTTATTGCTAATAAAATGTGAAGTACCTGTATTCCAATCTATTTTCCAGCCAGTCATTACCTTGGCGGCAGCCTTAACGTCATCTTCATTGTAGTGTGTGTAATCTCCATCGCCTATTTGAGGACCTTTACCTATTGTAAAAAGTTCAAGAAGCTCACGACCAAAGTTTTCGTTGGGTGCGTCTGCATTGTTTTCATTGCCATTAAGGAATTTAAGCATCGCCCAATCAATACAAATGTGCTTCAATATATCTTTGAGATTACCCATGTAATTTTCTTTAAAATACTCGACGTATTCATAATAGGCAATTCGATGGTAGGTATCACGGTTGACTGGAATGTGATTAAAGAAAAACAAACCCATTTTCTCTTTAAGAGTGGCGTTCTGTTCAATCATCTCGCCGGCCCACCAAGCCGTTAAAGAATCAACACGGCCCGCACCGTCTCCTGTGTTACCCTCATTGACCCATGTCGTACCATAGGCGGCAGTCTCTTCAACATTATCAAAATCAGAATTAGTCACAGGCGGAACACAAGAAGGTTCGTTTTCATCCAATAGTGCCGTAACGGCTTCATTTAAAGTTTTGGTTGCAAAAAAATCAATTTCAGATTGTTTTCCACCAAATAAAGCTCGATTTAAGAGGTGTTTCGCTTCCTGCTTACCGAAATTCCCTGAATAAGCCGATATTCCGCTAGTGACAAATTTCCTAGTCATAAGCTCTCTCTTTTAAAATGGGTCTGCGCTTAATATATACCAAATACCCCAACATCAAACTTTTAAGTTAAGACTCCAGCTTGTAAACTTGAAAAAGACTTTTATGCAAGAAATTTACTCATATAATTCGATATACTCTAAACTAAATTGAGTCACTGCAATTCGACAAATCATTTGGATTTCAACATGTCAAATAGCCACTTTCCCATTAATGCTTTAGGTGAATGCTTTTGGCTAATCCATTTATATTATTAAGCCTTTGGGCAGTCCTCAGACTAGTCTTTATGGCATTTATCTGTTTGATCCTAATTTTCCTAAGACATTTGAGCTTTGAAATGACACCAAAAGCATCCAAATGAAGTTAGAGATGGTTTTTTATGCTATACTCACTATATGGTTTTTTATATATCATCCAGCCGAACAAAACAATTAAATAGCAAATCCGAAAGATCAAATGTCTAAAATTAAAAAACGTATTGTATTTAAAGTCGGTTCAGGTGTTATCACTGAGTCAAATGAAATTGCAAAAGAAAGAATGTTAAATTTAGTTTCATTTCTCGTTGAAGTGAGGAAACATCATGAAGTCATGTTGGTGACATCTGGAGCTGTTTCGGCAGGATATACATCACTTAAACTTGATCGAAAGATACAGATCTCAAAGAAAATTTTAGCCGCCGTAGGTCAACCAATTCTGATTAGTAGTTACAAACGGAAATTTGATATTTTTAATGTTGATATGGCTCAAATACTTTTAACTGAAGATGATTTTGATTCGAGAACACATACTAAAATTTTCCAACAAATAATTGATAGTTGTCTAGCCAATGGGATTTTGCCTGTCATTAATGAAAATGACATTTCTACAACACCTGAACAAGTGTTTGGTGACAATGACCAATTATCTGGACATGTCACCCACTACACCAACTCTGATCTTTTGGTAATTCTAAGTGATATAGATGGGTACTATGATAGTAACCCTAGTAACAATAAAGATGCCAAGATTATTAAACATGTTAAACAAATAAGCGATGAAGAATTAGAACAAGAACATACCCCTAATAATGATTTTGCCACTGGTGGAATTGTTACAAAACTCAAAGCGGCAAAATATTTGATTGAAAAAAATAGACAAATGTTTTTATGCGATGGATATGATTTATCTACAGCCAAAGATTTTGTTCTTAGCGGCATTCATGAAAAAGGCACACTGTTTTCTAAATAGTTTGACCCTTTAATTATATTTCTGAATTTAATAAATTCAACACTAAAGCTTTGCGAGGCCATATGAATACTATTACTTTTACTCGTCCAGACGATTGGCATTTACACCTTCGCGATGGAGAAATTCTTAAGTTTGCTGTGGCACATACTGCGCGTGAATTTGCTCGTGGTCTTATCATGCCGAATCTTCGTCCGCCTATCCGTAAGCTGGAGGATGCAAAAGCATATCGCTCTAGAATCTTAGCAGCTGTCCCTAAAAACATGAGCTTTGAGCCTATAATGGCTCTCTATTTAACTGATAGAACTCAACCGGCTGATATCCAAGCAGCAGCCGAGTCAGGTATTATTAAATCTTGTAAACTCTACCCCAATGGAGCTACGACCAACTCCGATTCTGGGGTAACTGATTGGGATCATCTTGATACCAATCTTCAAGCAATGCAGGACAATGGAATCATCCTCTGTGTACATGGCGAAGTCACAGACCCCGAGACTGATATATTTGATCGCGAAGCTGAATTTATCGTGCAAACTCTTGCCCCCATTATTCTGAAGTTTCCAAAACTCAAAGTCATTATGGAACATATCACGACTCTTGAGGCAGCGAATTTTGTCAATTCACAAGGTCCACTCGTGGCAGCAACTGTGACAGCTCATCACCTATTGATGAATCGAAATGACATTTTTCAAGGTGGAATTAATCCTCACCATTATTGTCTCCCGATCCTAAAAAGAGAAAAACATCGTCTTGCTCTTGTTAAAGCAGTCACTTCAGGCTCACCGAAATTTTTCTTAGGAACTGATAGTGCTCCTCATGTAAAAGGCGCTAAAGAAAATGCTTGTGGATGTGCCGGGATGTATACCGCGCATGCTGCTGTAGCACTTTATACAGAAGTATTTGACCAAGCAGGTGCTCTGGATCAACTTGAGGCCTTTGCTAGCTTTAACGGGCCTGACTTTTATGGTATGGAACGCAACTCAACGACTATTACTTTGATTAAAGAAGAGTGGACTGTACCAAGTGAATACCCATTGGGTGAAGAAACTCTCGTACCGCTTCGAGCTGGTCAAACAATTGCTTGGAAGCTCGTTGAAAAACTATCAAATTAAATAGAGATAATTAAAGTTTTAAACTCATGGCAAGACTCAAACAATCAGAAACAACCCCCAATTTTTTTGGGATTGGAATCTATAACGTTTCTAATGAAGTAAACATTGGCACACTCTGGCGTTCGGCCTTTGTGCTAGGAGCGAGCTTCATTTATACCATAGGACGAAAATACGAACAACAGGGTTCGGATGTTTATCAAACATGGACCCAGATACCGCTCTATCACTATAACAGCGTTGAAGACCTTAAATCTAACCTTCCGTATTCGACTCGACTTATCGCTATTGAGATATCTCCTCAGGCTCAAGATTTATGTTCTTTTGAGCACCCTGATCGTGCGGTTTACCTTTTAGGCTCTGAAATGTATGGTCTACCTGAAAGTGTTCTAGAGCTTTGTCACCAGCAAGTGGTCTTACCCGGCAATCTAAGTCTGAATGTTGCAGCCACTGGTAGTATTGTACTTTATGATCGAATCTCCAAAATCCCTACCCAATTACCCAAGCCATAAGTAGTTTATTCATATGAAGAATAATCCCACTTGTATTGTCATTCTCAATTATCAAAATGCGCTTAAAACGATTGCCTGTCTGAAATCTTTAGTAAGTCTCAAGGGTGGATTTGATATTCACCTCATTGATAATGCTTCCAAAGATGGATCTAGTGAACTGCTCTATTCTATGACTACTAAAATGACTACTCAACTCAATTCTAAAATATTGTTTCACTCAAACTCAGATAATTTTGGTTTTGCTGGTGGTCAAAACCCACACATAACTGATTTATTAGAAAAACAATACCAATACTTTTGGCT
>CAWVXU010000018.1:0-37331 GCA_963934255.1 uncultured Fibrobacterales bacterium | reverse complement strand
CAAGTCCGGTCCCCCCAAATTTTCGAGCGATGCCTGAGTGAGCTTGAGAGAAGGGGTGAAATATCTGTATCTGAGTGGCTGCTGACATGCCAATGCCAGAGTCTTTAACTTCAAAACGAATTGACGGCGGAGTTTGAGTGGAATCAGATTTTACATTAAGTTCAATACTTCCCTCATGGGTGAATTTAGTGGTATTGTTGAGTAGGTTTTGAATAATTTGATTCAACCGGAAGTCATCTAAAGCAAAGTATTTCGAAAGCTGTGGGTCCCAGTTTAGCGTTAAAACATTATTGTTTACTCGTGCTTTGGCTTGAAAATTTTTCACGAGTTCTACACATGACTTGTGGAGATTTGTTGTTAAGATATCAAGAGATAATGCATCAGCTTCAATTTTAGAATAATCAAGCACATCATTTAAAACACTAAGTAAATGCTCTGATGAATAACTGATAGCCTCAATAATAGAGGCACCTTCTGTCGTTTGAGCTTCGACCTTTAAAAGTTCGGTATTTCCAATTATCCCATTCAAAGGTGTACGGATTTCGTGCGATATTGTACGAAGGAAATTACTACGGGCTTCAGAGGCTTTTTCCGCGTTGTTCTTGGCTAACCTCAAGTCACGTTCTACTTGTCTTATCTCGCTAATTTCTCGAGAGACAGTAATGATATTATTATTGCCCAATGGAGCCGAAATGGAAATAAAGTCTTCAAAATTATTCTTGTTGAGTTTAAGAGTAAACTGAATTGATTGTGTTTCTTGGGATTCAAAGACCTTGTTCAAATGATGATTAAGTTTTTTAGCAATGCCATCTGGGAAGATATCATGATGGGTTTGACCTATAATATCTTGAGTTTTAAGACATTTATTTTCTTGACTATAAAAATCAATAACTTCACCATCGATTGGTTTTTGAATGAAGACCATGTCTGGTAGAACTTGGAGAAGAGTCTGAAATTTCATTTGATTTTCTCTTGCCTCTTTCCCCATCTGTAGTTCGCGTTTCTTTTGACAATATCCTAAAAGTGCCCAACCGGCACATCCTATGATAATATCAATAGCTATACGTCCTTGAGTGAAACAGAGCTTAAAACTAATAGTTTCTCGCAGACCTAATGCTGTAGAACTCGTATAAAAAATGGGTCCTAAAAATGCAATCGATGCTAAAACTTTCCATATGTGGTTAATTACTTCTAAACCATAAAATGCTGCTCAAAAGGACGAAATTAAATATGAGGGTATTTATGGTTTCACCAAATACACCAAGAGCTATATCGTTTAACCCTACAAAAACGAGGAATGAAATAATACTCATGAGATTGATGCTTTTAGTCCATTTTAGTAAACCAATGGAGATGAGTACATAGGTAAAGGTTGTGCAAAGGGAGAATATACCGTTAAATAAATCAAGTATGCTATCCTCTAAATATGACCTTTTTAATACAAAAATGATTGAGTCCATTTTGAGTCCATTTTGAGTCCAGTTAGTGTCCGTTTATTGAGCTTGTTGAATCCAAATACTTGCTTTTACCCCCCCGCCTCAGGTATGTTAAAAGGGTAACCTAGGAGAATCGAATGACAAAAAAAATCAAGAATCAATTTAAGAATAGACTAAAACTTTCAATGTTAGCAGTTGTTGCATTGGCTTTTATGGCTTGTAGTGAGGCTGACGCACCCACATCTGCTGCACCTTTAGATGATACTAACCCTTCGGCGACTGATATTAGTTCAAGTTCTAACAGAGATGGCGACACATCTCCAGTTGATGCCAATCAACTTGACACCACTCAAGTAGACCGTGGCAATGATATCACAGATGTCACAGGCGGAGTCGGAACCCTAGTAGATGATATGACTTCTCAAAATGGAAGTACTTTTGATGCTAAAGGTTTGTGGTTTGCAGATGATGATCATATCAATGCTGGAACCTCTCAAATTCTAGATCTCAATGGCTATTCAATGGCTCAAGGATTAAGTATCAGTGAGTGTGGTGTCGCCCAAAACAATACTGGAGATGCAGATGAGGATGGCATGAGTGATTGCTATGTGGGCTGGAATGTGGCCAACGGTGATGCTTATAATACTGAAGGTGCTCTGACTGCTCAATTAGATATGAATGAATATGTGAACCCCGAAGGCTGGGGTTGGGCTTCAGCCGGGTTTGTATTACAATTCGAAGGTGGTCTTAGCGATACCATTGCTCAAAACTTTAGTGGAAATGAAAAGCTACAAATTAGATTCAAATTCCCTCTAGGTGAAGCATTGACAATTAAAGCCAGAGAAGTAGGCTATGCTGATGATGGTGAAAGTTCTCCGGCTTCATTTGTTGTGACGGGGACCGGTCAAGAGCAATTACTTGAATTTGATTGGTCTGATTTTACAGTAGCTGATTGGGCAAGTAATACTTTTAAACCGGCTGATGTTTGGAGATTATCCTTCTTTAAAGAAGCTGCAGCTATGATGGAAGGTAGCGCTTTTCCTGAATACATGAAAGGTCCAAGTGAGCTCAATATCTATTGTGTAGGATTCGATGGAGCATGTACCGAATAAATATCTGAATCAGATTAAAATTCATATTTAGTTAGAGGTTTTACGTAATAATTTACCCCAAGGAATTACTCTAACTCCAAAGAACAGCTTTCTTAGTATCAACTGGGAAGGCTGTTTGGGTTTTAGCCGACGCTCAATTTCTAGTAGTTCTCTAGTTGTGGTCATTTCTCCCAAGTAGTAAAGGCTTGTTTGGAACAAAAGTGTGATATACAAGCATAATCCACGGTGTTGCTCCTCACATTGGGAGCGCAATGTGAGGCTTGTCATAGATTTCGTGAGTTGAATCTTCTATCATATAAATAGGCCACCAACACTGGAGGAAAATATGAAACAATCAAATAAAAAACTAGAGTCTCAGATTAAAGACCCTCTTGAGCTTAAAATTGCTTTTTGCTCAGTGATCATGATCCTAGCGCTTTTTTTATCAGAATAAACATATAGGTGAATAAGTCCGATTCCATTTGCTAAATTTGAATAAAATGGACTTTCCAGCTTAGGACTTATCTATGCAACTCAGCCTCAAATGGTTAAAACGCTATATACCAAAACTTAATGCCACTCAAGTCGAATTAGACGAGGCTTTAACTCAACTAGGGTTTGAAGTAGAAGGTATTCACGATCAAGCTGCAGCATACGCCAAATTAGTGGTTGGTAAAGTTCTCACCCGTGATCCACATCCAGATGCAGATAAATTATCCATTACAACGCTTGATGACGGAAATCAAACTTTACAAGTAGTTTGCGGAGCCCCTAATATAGCTGCCGGCCAAACAGTTGTATTTGCACCTGTAGGAGCCAAGCTCCCACTACCTGAAGGTGGCGAGCTCAAACTCAAAAAGGCTAAAATTCGGGGTGTTGAGTCTTTTGGTATGATATGTGCCGAAGACGAAATTGGCTTAGGAAATTCTCATGATGGAATCATGGTATTAGACGATCAGTTTGAAGCTGGCACTCCTGTTGCGGAGCTTGGGCTTTATGATACAGTGATTGAAATTGACGTGACGCCTAATCGTCCTGATGCTTTGAATCATATCGGTGTTGCTCGAGAGTTATCTGCTTATTTCAAAATTGCTTTTGATGAGCCTGAGTTTAATTTGCAAGAAGTAGCGCTTGACCGAGGTGGATTTCAAGTTGAAATCGTCTCAGATACCCATTGTCCTTTTTACACTGCGCGTATCATTCGTGGTGTCAAAATTGGTGAATCTCCGCTTTGGTTAAAGTCTTACCTGAATGCTGTGGGGACGCGTCCCATTAATAACGTCGTTGATATTACCAATTTTGTTTTACTTGAATATGGTCAGCCACTTCATGCATTTGACCTCAATAAATTTAAAACCAATCAGGTGAAAATCCGCCAGGCTCGTCAGAGTGAAAAGTTAATTACGCTTGATGGTGTTGAACGTGAATTGATTGAATCTGACATGGTCATTTGTGATGGTGACAAAGCGGTTTGCCTTGCAGGTGTTATGGGTGGAATTTCAACTGAAGTGGATGATTCCACTACAGATATTCTTTTAGAGTGTGCTTATTTCCATACCTCCACTGTTCGTAAACAATCGCGTCGTTTGGGTTTAACCTCTGATTCATCTTATCGTTTTGAGCGCGGGATTGATCCTTTGATGCAAGAGAAAATGAGTGACTACTCAGCGAGCCTCATCTCGGATATTTGTGGTGGTCAAGTGGCTGAAGGTCGTATTGAAGCTGCAAGTGACAATCGTGTGAATGCTAAAATTGAAGTAGTGCTTCGTCCTAGCCGAGTTAAGAGACTTCTTGGAATGGAACTTTCTCAAGATGAAATTGCGACCAAAATCAGTGCAATTGGAATTGAACTAATAGACTCCTCTGAAGACGCTTTGAAATTTAGTATCCCGGGTTGGCGACCTGATTTGACTCGCGAAGTCGACCTGATTGAAGAAGTTGCTCGTATGGTGGGATATGATAATATCCCAGTTGAGTATCCAAGCTTTACTTTGGCTTCTAATCCACTCAATAAATTTGAAGAAGTGTCTCGTCAAACGCGGCAGTTCTTAACTCATTCAGGCCTTAATGAGACGCTTAGCCTTAGATTTGATCGTGCGGATGATTTTACCAAAGTTTTTGCTGAAGGTGATGATCGTCGCGAGAAGGTTCTTCCTTTACAAAACCCTATTTCTGAAGATTGGGGTGTGATGCCGACCTCTCAACTTCCGCGTCTGTTAAAGTCAGTATCGTTGAACTCAAGAAACCAAGAAAAAGAAGTTCGATTGTTTGAAGTAGGACAAGCCTTTTTCAACGAACCTGAAAACCGTTCTAAATTTGACCCAGGTGTGAATCAAAAAGCAATTCTATCAGGGGTAATTGCAGGTTTGTGGCCAAGGCTTTCTACTGATGAATCTGATGCTCAGGCATCCATCTTAGATCTTAAAAAAATCCTCGAAGGTTTATTTAAAACTCTCAACATTAAGCTTGAGCTGAAGCGGTCAGAAAACCATTCATTTTTGCATCCTATGCGTCAACTCAGTATCATGAATTTTGAGAGAGAAATTGGTTTCGTAGGTGAGATTCATCCAGAGCTTCTTGGTTCATATGAGATTCGTATGAATAGCGTTTTCTTTGAGCTTGATTTCGATTGGCTGGTCAAAAAAGCCTTGAAGCAAAAGGTCTTTAAAGAGTTTTCCAAATTTGGTGAAATGAGTCGCGAAGTATCATTGCAAGTAAATCAGGGGCTAGATGCTGAAAAAGTTTATGATAAGATTGTAAAAATTGGCGCTAAGAATCTTCAAAGGGTTGAATTTAGGTCTTTATACCAAGGTCCTGGCGTCCCAGATCATCAAAAATCTTTACTTTTCTCATGTATCTACCAGAGTGCTAAGGCGACACTGACTGATGAGGCCGTGAATAAAGCTCAAGGCAAACTTTCAGCTCAACTAGCAGAAGATCCTGAATTGATTTTTAGATAACCCCAAAAGCTCTATTTATTCGTTAGGCTATTCAAACATAATCAAGTAAAATGTTGTCAGTATTTCTGAAACATTTTATTCTTACGACCTACCTTCTTTTTCTCTGAGGAAACTATGAATTTACACGATTTAGATGCATTGTCACAAAAAGTCGCCCGCGCACTTTATATCATCGAAAACCTAAAAGCTGAGAAGGTCAATCTCGCTCGATTGTTGGACGACTCACAGAAGTCGAATGATGCCTTGATTCAAGAAAAACAAATCCTAGCTCAAGAAAAACAAACCCTAGCTCAGGATAACTTAACTTTAAATGAATCTCTAGAGGCTGCTGAATATTTGGTTTTAGAGCATGAAGAAAAGATTGAAGCACTTGAGTTGCGAATGACCAATCTAGAAAACGAGCTAAGTGAAAAGACTCTCATCATTGAGTCTAAGTCCGAACAAGATACTGAGAAAGATAATTTGATTTCTCAAGCTCAAGAGCGACTAAGTGTTATGCTAGCTTCATTGGGGCAACTTGATTTTGTAGATGAATCAAGCGCTGCGACTAACACAGAAGCTTCGAATAATCCAGAATCTAACACTGATTCTGAAATTGAAGAGATTTATTTTAATGAAAACGCCCCTCATATTCAAGATGATATTCAGGAGCCAGTATTTGAAGTCGAGGAAATTTCTTCAAATGAAAATATCCAGGCAGAAAGCATTGATTTCGAAGAAACACGACCTGCGTCTGAAAATTCAAATATTGAAACTGCTCTTTTCGACTCTGTAGAGCCAAATTTATTTGCCTCACTTCAAATAGAAGATACAGTTCCTGGGATTTTCACTGATGAACCCAACGCAGAGCTTGCTGCAGAAGACCTTTTATCTGAAAACTCCGAGGAGTCAATGGTCTCAGAAGAATCAACTGAGTTTATTCCTGACGGCCCTGCTGAATCAACTCAATTTCAACCAGAAGTTTATGAAAAAATTGAGCTGCATGATGATAGCTCATACGAAGAAGGTGCAATGTTAGAAATCTCAGAACCAAATCAAGAAGTGGAAGTAGTTGAAGTGGAAGATTGGACTGATGATTGGGACGAAGAGGTCGCGCCTTCTGTGCAAGAAGCACATGCAAGTTCTGAGGATGTTGAAGAAGATGGTGTAGTTTGGACGGGTGACTTACAAGACGATACACAAAATTAGGGTTTTGAAATAATTATGGCTGCAGAATTGCAATCTCAAAAAATAGAGATTATCGGTGAAATTCTTAATTTGAGGACGGACCTCACCTTAGAAAAATTAGGGGAGATTTCAGAATTTTTAAATAAAGAATGTGAAAATCGCGTAGATTTAACTTCTGCCAACGCCAGACGCCAGCTATTGATGGTGATGCTAGGGCTTACGTCTGATTTGTTGGACACTCAAAACCAAGACGCTGACCAAAGGACCCTCTTAAGAGATCTAGATAATCAAGTCACTAAACTTAAAAACAGACTTGATGTGAAGAATTCAGAACTTACCATTCATTCTGAAGAGGCTCAAGAATTAAGGGATTCACTAGAAAAGAGTGAAGAGTTAATTTTTCAATTAGAAGACAGAATCAAACTGGTTGAGACACAGAGTACTCAAGAGTTAAATATCCAAAAAGAAGATTCCAAAGGTTTATTAGGCAGAATCTCTTCTCTTGAAGAGCAACTCGAAGCCAAAAACGAAGAAATTGAGTTGAAGAACACTGAAGTTTCGGATTTAAATGCAGATTTGGATGCTCGTTTTAATGAAATTGCTTCTAAAAGCCACGAATTAGAGTCAAAATCCGGTAATATTGACCAGAAATTAGCTGAAATAAATGACTTGGAATTGAAGATTGCTGACCTTGATGCAAAATTAAACCAAACTCATCAAGACCTAGATGCAAGTCAGGGAATAAATGAAGAGTATCAAGTAGAACTAAATGAGTCTCGAATGATGCTTCAGCAAAAAGAGACTGAGCTTACAGAGAAGGATATTGAGATTGAATTGAAAAATCATGAAATTCAAGTGAAAGCACAAGAACTTAGTGATAAATCCAATGAGCTAAGTGTTAAAGCTGAAGAATTTGACTCAAGTTGTGCTCAAATAAGTGAACTCGGTCTCAAAATTGAAGCTAAAAACCTAGAAGTGTCAGAATTACATGCACAGATTGATGTGAACTCCAACGAAATGATGCAACTTAATTCACGAGAAACTGAGATTCTAGAGCGATTTGAAAAAATTTGTAGTTCATTGGACGATATTGATTTAGATTAAAACTAGTGTTTGCCACTGCGTGTACCAATCTCGACTTGTTAATTATACTATCAAGTGACCTCTTCTTGCCAATACACTCATGCCCACTCGATGGGAAGGGTCTGCTGATAAGGGAACACTATCATTTAATACTCGGAGTTCGAAGATTCGAACACCTAAGCGGTGGCAAATACTTTTTTAATCTCTAAACTATCTAAAGCTCATTTTTTTACCTTTTATCTGATTATGTTTCAGGAGAAGCCTATGAGCGAAATTGCAAAAGAATATTTGACCCGTGTTGGTCAACTTTGTATCGATAAGATGCAAGATCATCTGCCCTTAGATCAAGAAGTTCCACGTCGTTTACATGAGGCAATGCGCTACTCTATGTTCGCTGGTGGCAAGCGTCTTCGTCCATGTTTAGCTTATGCTGCTTGGGAGACTTTTGAAGGCCAAGGTGATAAGATTTTTTATGCAACGTCCGCTCTCGAGATGTTCCACACTTTCTCACTTATACATGATGATCTTCCTTGTATGGATGATGACGATTTTCGCCGTGGTAACCCCACTGCTCATAAACAATACGATGAAGCTACCGCTGTGCTTGCTGGTGATGCACTATGCATTTTAGCATTTGAACTACTGGCTAAGACTGGGCGTATCGAGACGATTACTACCATGGCAAAGTCGCTCGGTACTCACGGTATGATTGGTGGACAGATAATCGATATTGAGTCTGAAGGCAAAGACGTTGATCTTGATACAGTCAAGTATATCCACTATCATAAGACAGCAGCACTCATTGAATCATCACTACTTGTAGGTGCTCAGATAGCAGGCGCTTCTCTTGCTGAACAAGAAATTTTCTTGAATTATGGACGCAACATTGGCCTTGCTTTTCAAATCATTGACGATGTTTTGGATATTGAATCAACCACCGAAGAGCTTGGTAAAGATGTCGGCTCTGATGTAGAACGTGGCAAAGCCACCTACCCATCGGTTCTCGGACTAGAAGAATCCAAAAAACAGGCACGTGATTTAGTCAAAGCCTCATTGGACGATCTTAAGAAACTTAATCGCGACACTTCTATCTTAGAAGCTATTGCTGATTTCATCATCACTCGCGTTAACTAAGTTAAGGTATTTATAATGACGGCCAAAAAAAACAGAATCATGTATTCAGGAAAAGACCACAGTCGTTCAGACATTGGTGAGCGTGACACGTATTTCACCGCAGGTGATAAGCTTAAAAAATCATCTGAGAAATCTTATGGTATAGAAGAGCGTTCTAGACAAAAGAACGCTCCAAAACCATTCCATGTTCCAGTTGATTTTTCACAAGAAGAGAAAACACCTACTTGGTTCAAAAAAATTATCAGCCTGAAGACTGACCGTGGTCGTGAAAAAGAAGATCAGTTTTTGATGGAAGGTACGCGTTGCGTCAAAGACGTTTTGGAGCACACTCCAGATGCAATTATGCAGACTCTTTATACGGTGGGATATCCTGACACGGAACTACTTGAAGGCCTAAGAAATACTGGCACTCGTGTTGAATGTCTTCAAGAAGTTGACTTTAAAGAAGTTTCAACGACAGTCAATGGTCAGGGCATCTTGGTTGTTTGTCGCGCAGCCTGTACTCGCCCGAATTGGGAGACTGCTCGTTATGTGACTCTTATTGATGGTGTTCAGGACCCGGGTAACCTAGGTGCGATTTTCCGTACTTCACTTGGTTTTGGTATGGACGCAATTGTGATGGGTAAAGGGACGGTTGATCCATTTAACCCTAAAGTAGTTCGTGGGTCTTCGGGTACTATGCTGCGTATGCCTTTTGAAGCCAAAGTTGACTTGGCTGAGCGCATCTTGTTCCTACAAAACAAAGGCTTTACCGTACTTGCAACCTCACCACATGCAGAAACTGACATCGCTGATGTTAAATTACGTAAAAAAGTAGCCTTTTTGATCGGTAATGAAGGCCGCGGAGCTGAAGCCGAGTATATTGATATGGCTAATGCTGCTGTACGTATTGATACGGGCGGCGTTGAATCCTTAAATGTGTCGGTGGCACACGGTATTCTGTGCCATAAGGTCAAGGAAAGCCGTTCGAAATGATTTTTTCTAAGTTAAACATAGAATTAGAAGCAAAGGACATTTATGCCAGCTGAAGCCAAAGGCCTCCTCAAAGAGATTGGACTTCCAGAAGATCTACGTAAATTAGGCGCCGACCAAATGGGTCAGGTGTCACAAGAGCTACGAGATTTCATCATTAATAATGCTGCCCTACATGGTGGACATTTTGCTGCATCGCTTGGTGTCGTTGAATTAACTGTTGCTTTGCACTATGTTTTCAATACTCCGGATGACCAAATTGTCTGGGACGTTGGCCACCAAGCATATGGTCATAAAATTTTAACGGGTCGTCGTGATGAATTTCACACCAATAGAGCCAAGGGGGGGGTTGCACCTTTCCCTAAACGTGCCGAATCAGAGTACGATACATTTGGTGTGGGTCATAGTTCAACTTCCATCTCTGCTGCTCTTGGGATGGCGATAGCCTCTCGTGCTTCAGGCAATAGAGACCGTCAACATATTGCTGTGATTGGTGATGGATCCATGACTGGTGGTATGGCCTTTGAAGCTTTGAATAATGCAGGCTTTTTGGAATCAAATATTATTGTCATACTCAATGATAACAATATGTCAATTGACCCCAATGTCGGTGCACTTAACGAATACTTGGTAGATGTCATTGCATCTGGTCCGTATAACAAGCTTCGTGATGAAATTTGGACAGGCCTCGGCAAACTCAGTAAATTTGGCAAAGGAGCCAGAGATATTGCTAGTCGAGTTGAGAAGTCAGTCAAAGGCGCTATATCCAAACAATCTAATCTATTTGAATCATTTAAATTCAGATACTTTGGCCCCATTGATGGCAATGATGTCAACCATTTGATTAATATCTTAGAAGACCTTAAAAAAATTGATGGCCCTAAACTCCTTCATATTAGTACCAAAAAAGGTAAAGGTTTCTCAAGCGCAGAGCAAGACCCTTTAACTTGGCATGCACCTTCAGGTAAATTTGACCCCGATTCAGGTGTCATGGAAAAACCTGCTCCAACACTAAAAAAGCCACCAAAATATCAAGATGTTTTTGGCCATACTCTGGTTGAACTTGCTCGTGCTAATGATAAAATAATGGGTGTGACTCCGGCAATGCCATCGGGTTGTTCAATGAAGTTTTTGATGGATGAGATGCCGAACCGTGCATTTGATGTTGGTATTGCAGAGCAACATGCGGTGACTTTCTCTGCTGGACTTGCAACTCAAGGTGTTATTCCATTTTGTAATATTTATTCCACTTTTATGCAACGAGCTTATGATCAAGTTGTACATGATGTGGCTATTCAAAAACTACCGGTTGTTTTTTGTCTTGACCGTGGTGGCATAGCAGGTGCCGATGGTGCAACACATCAAGGCGCATTTGATATAGCATATATGCGTCATATACCAAATATGGTTGTGTCGGCCCCTATGGATGAGCCAGAGCTTCGTCATTTAATGTATACAGCTTCTCAATCAGTTGATTCACCTTGGAGTATTAGATATCCAAGAGGTGCAGGCGTGACTCTAGACTGGCGTGTACCTATGCAAAATATTGAAGTGGGAACTGCACGTGAATTGTCTCAAGGCGATGAACTTTGTGTGATCACAATCGGCACTGTTGGCAACTACGCTCAACAAGTTGTTAAGACGCTTAAGGCAGAAGATATTGCTATTGGTCATATCGATCTTCGTTTCGTCAAACCACTTGATGAAAAATTACTCGCACTTTCAATGAACAAATACAAGAAATTTATCACGGTTGAAGATGGGTGTATTATGGGTGGAATGGGAAGTGCAATCCTTGAGTTTATGTCAGAACATCGGTTTACGCAACCCCTTGTGAGATTAGGTATACCGGATGAATTTATTGAGCACGGTGGCCAAGAAGAATTACATCACGATTGTGGATATTCACCAGAGAAAATTTTAGAAGCTGTTCGTCAGCAGTTATTATAGGAGCTAATATGACTATTTTAGAGAAAATTGCCGAGGCCAAGAAATCAGGCACAAAAGTTTTTGATATCAAAAATGAGAAACTACACATCTTACCAGTCGAGCTTTGGGAGCTAACAGAACTTGAAGAACTTATAATCGATGGAAATGATTTGGTTGACCTGCCCGAAGAAGTAGGCCAGCTGACTAATTTGAAAAGCCTTTCATTGAGTGAAAATGACCTCATGAGCTTACCTGAGGAAATTGGTCAATTGGCTCATCTTGAAAATCTTTATGTAGGCTATAATTTCTTAACGGAATTACCTAACTCGATTTCAAAATTAACCAAACTCAATCGATTAAATGTTGCAAAAAATTCATTAGTTGAACTACCTAAAGGGCTTTTTGAAATCAAAAATTTACAAAAACTTTCACTTCATGATAACATGATCCCTGCAATCCCAGAAAACATTGGAAACTGCACAGGACTTGTTAAGCTTTATCTAGATAATAATGATATTGCTTCCATCCCAAGTTCTATTGGAGATTTGTCACTGCTTGAGGAATTTGTTATCTCAGGTAATATGATTGAAGAAATCCCTGAGAGCATTAGCGGCTTAGAGAACCTGAAAGAAATCATGCTTGATGATAATCAAATTAAGTTACTTCCTGCTGAGATTGGTCATTTGAAAAACCTCACTTTGATCAGCTTAACCGGGAACAAAATGAAAAAAGCTCCTACGCACATGATTCGTGAGGACCTAAAGATTGTTTTTGATAAAATTGACAATTAAGTATTAGGATAAGCAATAGCAATAGCGTTAAAAATTAAAATGTAAAAGACTGGTTCTCATTAAGAATCAGTCTTTTTTTTGTAAGATGATGACGTCATTTCCTATGAATTCAACTTCAGATTCCAGTCTTCGAGCTAGCCACATAAAACTCTTTTGGCTAAAATATGTGATGTGAGTGTCGTCCATGATGTAGTGCCAAGTTTTAAATTTTTCTGGTGATTGAATCAGTTTGGTCATGAGACCAAGAAATCCGCCTGGTTTGAGTATGCTCATTAGGCGAGTGATTTGAGTAAATGGATCAGCAAGGTGTTCAAAAACTTCTGTACTTGTAATGAAATCATACCTCTGCTCTAATACTGACTTATCTGTTTGATAATAAATATCGTATAGGTTGACTTGGTATCCAGCCTCTTCCATCATCACCGAAAGAGTGGGGCCTGGGCCACAACCAAAATCAAGTCCAACTCCTAACTCGTTTGATTGAGTTAGTCGATGTTGCTGATTTAATCGAGTAATCATTGGTTCTGACAACCTTGAAAGGAATTTTCTATAACCTGAATCTTCGGGGTTGTTTTCGTGCAGGTCGTAGCATAATTTTTCATCATGTGAGCTGAGATGAAATTTTTGAGGTACATAAACTAAGTCACATCTCAGGCAATGCAGATAAGTCCGTCTAGAATCTTCGTGATAATGTTTTGATTTGTCATCTTGGCAAAGTGGACAAGTAGTTGAGTCTGTTTTCATTAGCTTGTGCCTTGGGACGGTTGTTCATGATGATAATCATTCAAAACTATAGATAAAAAAAGCACCTCATTGAGGTGCTCATAAAATCAAAACTAGATTAATTTTGACTAAACTAGAAAGGCATTCCAGGGATATTCATCCCCTGAGTTAATCCACCAATAGCATTTTGAGAAGCAGAATCTTTATCAGCAATAGCTTGATTAAAAGCAGCAATCAAAAGATCTTCTAGAGCTTCTACATCATCAGGGTCAACAGCTTCAGGATCTAGTTTAAGGTCAGTCAAAGCACCTTTGCCATTGACTGTAATTTTTACCATACCACCACCAGCTTCAGCAGTAAAACTTTGAGTTTCAAGGTCACTTTGAGCTTCTTGTAACTTGCCCTGCATTTTTTGCATTTCTTTAAGCATCTTCTGCATGTTCATCGAATTTGTCCTTTGTTTCTGGTTTTTTAGCCTCAATCGTATAGGTGCCTTTAAAGTCTGTGTTAAAGTAATCCTGCACTAATTGTAATAACGGATATTTCTCTTTTTCTAATATAAAAAGATAATCCTTAGAATTTGCATTTCTGTGTTGCTCTTTGACCTTTTCCTTATGCTCAAGAGAGACCGCTTCTAACTTAATAGACAAGCGAATTGCTGTGTCTAAAATCTCCTGTAAGTAGTCAACGAACTTCACGACATTATCCCTATTGGATGTGAAATACTCGTAGTTTGCTTCCTTACTAAATGGGAAGGTGATTGTTAAATCATAAGGATCAGCAGTATAGTCTGATTTGGATGGGAGTGTCTCACTCAGGAGAGTAGCGAGAAAGGGTTCAAAATTATTGAAATCTTGGAGTATGAGCTCCCAGGAGTGATTGATATCAACCACTGAGTAATGAACATTGGGATATTTGGATTCATTCGTTTTTGAAGCTTTGCCACCGACTGTGATCGTCTTAGGGGCAACAACGGGCTCACTAGGAATTAGGAGTTTTTTTTTACCGTATCGGCTTGGTCCAACTTTTTCATCAATTCCCGAAGGGTTTCGGTGCGATCAAGGTAAGCCATCCGCGCAATACCCATTTCAAGAGTGATACGAGGCTGTGGAGCTGATTTAACTTGGAAGATCAAGTCAGAGGTCATTTTGGCGAGCCTCAGAAGGTCACCATGGCCAAATTGGCTTGATAATGGCTCTAGCTTAGCAAAGCCTTCGTCGCTGAGACCGATGTCTACAGCTTGAATACCCTTGATTCGAGCATAAAGTAAATTGCGTTGAAACTTCAACAAGCCATTTAAGAAGTCAGAGATCTCTAAACCACGTTCCAAAAATTGACCAATGGTTTGTTGGCAAGATGATTGGTTGTGATTTGCTATGGCGTCCATGAGATTGAAGAAAAGTTCTTCAGGAGGGATGCCTAAAATTTTGAGGGTCGCAGCAGTCGTGAGGTTTTTGCCGCTAAATGCGTATACCTGATCAAAGAACGTGAGAGCATCACGCATCGAGCCGTCGGCTTTTTCAGAAATAATACTGAGAGCTTCTTCTTCAAATTCAATAGACTCTTGACCACAGATGTATACAAGACGGTCCTTGATGGCGCCGGGTCCAATTCTTTTGAAATCAAACTTCTGCACACGAGACAATATCGTCTGTGGAACTTTGTTGACTTCAGTTGTAGCGAAGATGAAGAGTACACCTTGAGGTGGCTCCTCAAGAGTTTTTAAAAGTGCGTTAAAAGCAGCAGGGGTAAGCATGTGAACTTCATCAATGACGATCACACGATAGCCTCCATCCATCGATGCATATTTGACTTGTTCAATTAATTCGCGGATATCATCCACACCGTTATTGGATGCTCCATCAATTTCGATGACATCCATGGAGGAACCGGTGTCGATTTCTTTACAGCTTTGACATTGACCACATGGCACTAGGACATCTGCTTTGTCTTTACAATTGAGCGTACGAGCTAAGATGCGAGCTGATGTTGTTTTGCCAACGCCACGCGTACCAGTAAATAAAAAGGCATGAGCAAGGCGATCACCTTCAATGGCATTGCGCAGAGTCTGAGCGACATGCTCTTGACCGGTAAGTTCCACAAAAGAGTGTGGGCGCCATTTTCGGGCCATTGCGATATATGAATTCTTAACTTGTGTCATAAAATAAATCTAGTTAATTCATTGTCATAAAAGGAGATAGAGATGTTCTTAGTATGAAGAGTAAAAAACTCACTTTCATCTGAGATTGAAATAACTATATTCCTGATATACTAGGAGTAGTGTTTATGCCATATTTTGCCCAATCATCGATTGTTCCTCAGCCATCAAAAGACGTATTTGAACGTTTTTTAACTGCACCTGCAGTTGTAAGTATGGCGACAGAGGGTTCAACTCTGAGCTATTGGGTCGAAGGTGAGCTTCAGGCTGGTTCTGTGGTGCAGTATAGACTTCAAGCTGGATTGAAGCAATACTCTTGGTCAGCTATACTTCAGCCATTTTCTTCACCATCAAAACTTCTTGTGATTCTTTGTGAAGGCCCTGAGACTTCACTGACTCATTTCAACGCGCATCATTTTGTTGAAGATTTCAAAAATCGCACATTGATCCGCGATGAATTTGAATTCACAACTAATGATGCTGAGCTTGAAGCACTTCTTAATGACAAGGTTTTGGTTAGCCATGCACTTGCGCATCGTGGCAGTGCTGCTTCTAACCAAACTCAATCTATTGAAGTTATAGGTCAAGAGCTCGCATAGACTTTAACAGTCAAAATTTGAATCTTGATTATTTAAACCGACCAGTTCTGTTTATCTCCAACTAACATGTTGATAAGGTTGACTTATGAGGGTGTATTATGAATAATCAAACGGCTATTATCCTTGGTGCCACAGGTCTAGTGGGTTCCCACATTATTCAAGCTCTGCAAGATGAGGACGCATTTACCCAAGTACTTGCACTCGTGCGTCAACCTGTTCAATTTGACGCCAATAAGGTTCAAGCCTTGGTAATTGATTTTGAGAAGCTTTTGGCTAAAGGTGGATCTAAATACTTTGAAAAACTAGTCTCCTCAAAAATTACTGAGGTTTCTCATAAGACAGTTTTATTCTCTGCTCTTGGCACTACCATCAAGCGTGCTGGTTCAATTGAGGGTCAGCGCTTAGTTGATGTCGACATGCAATATAAAGTTGCCCAGTCGTGTTTTCAGCTTGGTGTGAGGCGATTGCAATTAGTTTCATCTTCAATGGCTCAGGCTCAGGCTAAATCTCCCTATTTGAAAATGAAGGGCGAGCTAGAAGACATGCTGAAAGAATTTAATTGGGAGCAATTGACGATAGTGCGTCCGAGTTTACTTTTAGGTGAGCGTGATCATTTTCGTTTGGGTGAGAAATTTGGTGCGGTATTGATGCCGTTATTAGGTTTTATTCCAGGCTTGCGTAAATACCGGCCCATTCATGCTAGCGAAGTGACGGCTCGCTTAATACATGAAGCGAAGTCATGGGATGCCAATGATGTTTATAAGCTTAATGAATCTCAAGTACAGACTTTTGAATTATCGGAAGTGTTTCTTTAGCTCTTCATCTTAGCACTAATTTTTAATGCTTATGATCTTAATCCTTAACCTTAGGAATCAACTTATGATCCTTGGGTTGAAACCTAGTTTTATTTGGATAGGCAAACGAGTGATTCCAACCTGCTTTAAGATGGAGTTGTATGTTAACAGCATTACCGACAAGCACTATAAACCAGAAAAGCCAAAGTCCAATGGCGATGGTAGGTAAGATGGCAAAGGATCCATAGATAGCTGAGTAACGACTAAACATCCAACCTTGAAGACTGATGATTCCGCCTATCATGAGGACCATGACAATTGATGTTGCCAAGGAGACCCAAGCTGTATAGGTGAGTATGACTTTGGTCCGAGGCAAGCTGACATAACAAAAATACAAGAAAACAAACAGAGCGAAAACGAAAGCAGTAGCTATCCCTCCCCCAACCCAAATTGTACTATTGGAACTACTCATCTCCATCACATAGAGGTCTAGCTTTTGAGCTGCGACATGACGCATAGCTTCAAGCCAGAGGCTAATCGAGATAATGGTCCCAAAAAGAATACACATAAAAGGAGCAAAAAGTCCAAATCTCATTGTGAGCGGGCGAGCAGATTTACATTCCCAAGGTGCATTGATATTGGTTTCAAGACTTTGAAGAGTCATCCAAAAAGTAAAGAAAAGCGAGAGTGTACCTATCACACCAAGAGAACCGAAATTAACATTTTGAAGTTGCTTGATAATCGGAACAATATTTTTAACTGGTATATTCATTTCGTATGTAGTGTTCCACTCCATCATCAACTCTTGTAAAAGTCCGATGTAGTCGAGTCGGCCTGCCATTGCTGAAAGTAAAATAATCAGAGGAGCAATAGATAAAATACTCACATAAGTGAGTGATGCGGTCCGGATTGTCCCGTGATGATCACGAAGACAAAACACACTTTCTTTTATCAATTTCCACATATTTTAAGTCCTGATTAATTCTTTTTAAGGAATTCTGTTTTGAGCATGATTGACGTTCCGTTGACTTTGCCTTCAATATGAGTAGGGTCGTTACCAAGTCTAATCCCACGGACGATTGTACCTTGTTTGGCTGTGAAGCCTCCACCTTTGACGTCTAAGCTTTTAATCAAAGAAACAGTATCACCCTCTAAAAGTTCAGTTCCATAAGAATCGAAGACTTTTACAACATCATCATTCAAGCCAAGTTCGGCCCATTCTTTTATCTTATCTTCTAAATATATTTGATCAAGTAAGTCACGTGACCAATCTTCACTAAGTTGAGATAAAAGTCTATAAACTAAAACTTGTACTGGAGCTTCTTGGGTCCAGGCGGATTCATTGAGACAAAACCAATGAGTGACATTAAGGTTTTCTTTTTGAATTTCAGTGATACAGTTAGAGCAAAGAAGTACACAGTTGTCATTATTTTCGTCGATTTTAGGAGAAACAAGATGTGCATTGAGATCAGTTTTTGAATTGCAAAGCTCACATGATTGAGAGCGTTCTTTTAATATTTCTAAAATCATTTCAAAGTCTCTTTGTATTAATTTTAAACAAATGTATCAAATTTGAGATAATTATGATGTGTGGGATATTTGTTTTAATTGAGCTGAAACGAAGAGATTAAAATGCTTAAGGTATTTAAAGTATTTGATTCTTTTGAGGTAAAGATTGTAATAAAGAACACCTTTCTATCAAAGCACTAAGTTTTTGAGTTCAAACATCCGTATACTATTAATAGACAGGGACTATAAAGTATTCACATGAAAGTGTGAGGAAAGGAGAATCCCATGTTCAAAAACTTCACATTAATGATCGGTGTACTGGTCCTCCTTGCTTGGAATATAGTAGAAGCGCAATCACGTTTTTTCCACAAACCCGTAACTCTAGAAGCAAAAGCGACTGACATTGATTTTCAAAAACATTATCCTCACCATGTTCAGGAGCCCATCATCAATGAGTTAGGAGATGCAATCAATTTCAAGTATTTTGAAATGGTTCAGCCTAATATGCAAGAATTAGATGATGAGATGTATCTCTGGAGATTGAGAACAAAATACTGGGGTAAGACGACCTCACTTAAATTTATCAAAGGTATATCATACCGACATGGTTAGGACTTTGTTACTTTTTGTGCAAACAAGGAGTACCCATGGGTCTACAAACATTTGAAGAAGCACCGAGCGATGCAAATCCTGATAAAAAGTTTGTCTTTTTAGAAAACCCAACTAGTGGGCGTGTGGCCATTGTTGAAGAAGATGAGAAATCTTGTTGGCTTTATCTAACAGATGATGATGGTGAAGCGCCCGTTGTCAGTGTACTTCTTTATAACGTTGTAGAATGCCCCACCTTTGAAGACTCACTAGCTTGGCAAGAGCAGGGACAGCAACCTCCTCTTCCTAATGAGTATGGTTCAGTTGATTCTATTCAAGGGTCAAAAGAAACCCAAAGTTTCCAACTCGCTTGGTCAGAAACTGATGAAGCGGTGCTTTTTAGCTTAGATGGTCAGCCCTGGGCTTTGATTGAAATTGAAGAACTATTGGCTTACTCACGCGCGTTTGACGAGAGTTGTCCTTTTGGCAACGCTTGGGATCAGGGTGCCTATTTGGAGTATTTTGCTGAGTTAGAATTCATTTAAGCTTTATTTTTAAATAGAGATTGCTTCTTCAATTCAATTTTGAAAAAAACCAGACACTTTTTGAGTGGATGGTTTTTTATTTATTTTAGATAGTCCGGATTACTTAGATGCAAACCATCCGAGTTGAGACCATTTTTGAAACCATGATTGAATATTGCTACTGAGATAGGCTAATTCAGCTTCAGACACCTTTTCACTTAGCTCTCCTAGGGCGTCGGAGAGGCTAGTACCTTGAAACAAATTTTCTATTAAATTAAAAGCCAGAGGGTGAAGTTCTTCGATGAATAGTTGATTATTCTTGCGATACACTGCCAATTGACAAGTTTCTTTCTTGATGGGTAAGGCTTCTTGGTTAGAGTTTTGTCCTGAATCTTTATTTGAATTATTTCGGATAACTATACGCCTACATTCAAGGACATTCCAATCACTTTTAAATAAATGAAAACTAGGTTGAAAAGGAAGTGGTTCTTGAGCTAGGGCGCCGACTTGTTCTGCTGTCAGACTAGAGGTAATCAAGCTTTCTTTTTGCATGGAGACAAAGGCTTTGGAGAAAATAAAATCAAGACTTACCATGTCAAAATAAAGTAATGTGTTTTCATTTTGCCAACGATGGTGGCCGTTGAGAATAAACTGAGGAAATTCGTCATCGAGTTGATCGAGGGATGGCGACTTTGAAGGATGCACCACGAGGTAGGCTGTGACTAGTTGATTAAAACAGTAAAGACCAAGGTGTTGAACTAATACAGGGTAGAGGCCTTGCATACTGGTGAGAAGTCTAAACCAGTATTGTTGATTGTAAGTGCTGAGTCGATCAATGCCTTTTAAGTCTTGACGATCTTCCATCAGCTCAACAATCTCAGTTGCGTACTTATCTTTTTGATATTGAAAAGATTGCTTTTCTTTATTGTTAAAAAGAAAAGGTTGGCTCATCGTTTTAGAAAACGCCTTTTGAAAATCTTGAAGTCCGTCTGGTGGGTGGACTCTTTTTATTATTTCGTTGATTTTTAGGTTTTGGATTTTACTTTCATCTTGATTCATCTAAACCCTCAAATCTTTATCTTGAATACTTAAGCAACGACTCGATACGTTGAGAGCTTTCTTGGCTTCACTCCAAGTCTCCTTAAGAGATGGTATGTTGTCATCACGTTCAAGCAGAGTAGGGAAACCGCCTGAGTGCTGCCAAGCAAAGTCATATAAATCCCACACACTAGATTTGACAGCTTGATCATGTGTGTCAAGGATGGTACCATTGGCCAGTTCAGTGTGACCTGCGATGTGACATTGAAGAACTTTATCCCAGCGCAAGCCTTTGATATAATCCTTGGGGTCAAATTGGTGATTGATGGAGCTGACATAAATATTGTTAATATCACACATGTAATAGCATTGGGCTTCCTCAATCACCTCAGTATAAAATTCCCATTCATTCATTTCAGAATTTGAAAAACTTACATAAGAGCTGAGGTTTTCAAGCCCTAAAGGTATTTCTAAATAATCTTGAACAATGCGTGCTTTTTCACCGATGTATTTCACCATTGCATCTGTGTATGGGAACGGAAGTAGGTCATGAAGGTTATGGCCATGAGAACCTGTCCAACAGAGATGGTCTGATACAAAGGGAGTTTTGGTTTTAATTGTCAGGGCTTTTAGTTTTTTTAAGTACTCAAAATTAAGTGGGTCACTCGAAGCGACATTTAGGCTCACACCGTGTTGAACCACTGGGTATCTTTCTAGAATACGATCAAGGTTTTCTAGAGGCTTACCACCATCAACCATAAAGTTTTCGCTGATAATCTCAAAAAAGTCAATTTCCGGCCAAGTTTCAAATATCTCTTGATAATGAGTAATTCGAAGACCGATTCCTATGGCCTCTTTGGCGAGGGGTGAATTCATATTAAGCCTTTGAGTTAGGGGCCACAATCATTTAACGAAGGTGAGTCCCTTAAAATACAAGTTTCTGAAGAGTTTTCGCTGTTTTTTTACATCGTACTTTAAGTTTGACTAAAGGCAATAGTTGATAAAGCCGAAGTCCTAGTTATGGATATTGAAATTTTAAATACAATTAGAGGAATAGCCTCACGTTTGGCGGAGACTTTAGAAGTTGTCTATACAGTCCCTCGGGTGATGGAAGCTCTGCCGACACCGGCTGCTGATGAGTTTGTACGCTTATCGGTATTTGAAAAATCTATGAAAGCTGAAGGTTTTCGTTTTGTAGGTGATTTTGCTGACCGCACGCTAGAGCAGCTTGGGGAGGACCACATGATTAGATATCGTGTGGCTCTGCACCCCAATGGTGCTTATTTATTACAGTATATATTCGATGGTCAACGCATAATTGACATCGGTCACTATTTTGAGAAATCCGGTGGGATATCAACGACTAATGCTTGGGCTTCACGTCATTTGGACTCTATGAGTGGTTGGGATGTTCACTTTGTGACTCCTGATAAGACTTGGGAAGAAATTTGGTCTTGGCATATTCAGAGGTTAGATGCCGCATTTATTCGTGGAGAGGTGGTAGAAAAGGTTGTAGATTTAGAGGCATATTTAGCTTTGAGTTCAAAAAAAGTGCTAAAAGACCAGATCTATAGGCAATCAATACCAGGCTATGTCCGTGAACATGAGCTTCAGGCCTACTTAGAGCAACCCAAAGACATTCGAGAACAATTTTACAAAGAATTGATTCGAACCACCCTTTAAGCCCCAAAAAATTATATTTTAAAATTAATTAGGGGTTACAATGGCGAAATTTCCAAATATTACACGTATGAATACAGAGACTAATTGCGGATGGTTTGTCCGAGTGAGTTATGATGGTGAAGTCCGTCGCAAATACGTATCTGACTCCAAAAATGGAGGAGAAGAATTGGCTTTTCAAAAAGCCAAAGAAGTTCGTTTGGCAATTTTGGTGGAACTAGGCAAGCCCGATACTGAACGTCGTATCTTTAAGAAAAACCCCCATAATACATCAGGATTTCGCGGAGTACGCAAAACTTGGAAAAAAGATGCTCCAGTTTATGAAGTGACTTGGCAGTCAGAGCCTGGTAAGACAAGCCGCACAAGTGTTTCGATTCGCAAATATGGCGAAGAGGCTGCTCTGAAGAAAGCCATATCTATTCGTCACCAAAAAGAAATTGAAATGTACGGTCAAATCATTGAAGAAGTCAGATATTAACCAAGACATACCCATTGTCACTCTCAACCACCATTTAAGGCCAGATGCATACCAAGCGCTGGCCTCTTTTTATGATATCCTAGAACTCGATGAAAGTGGCTCCACAAGTCATCTTAACCGATTCCTAAAGGCTCAATTTCAAAATAAAAATGTCAGTAAAATAGCAGATGTTTGTTGTGGAACAGGAGCGCAGTCATTAGAGCTATTCAAACATTTTAAAATTCAAGCAAGCGACCTTTCTCCTTCAATGATCAATGAAGCTCAGAAAAAGCTGGCTCAGATGAAGTCAGATTATGTTACAGCCACGGATAAATTTCAAATAATAGAGGGTCAACTAGAATTTAAAGTCGCCAACATGATGGATGTCACCCTCAATGAGTGTCAGGCATTAATTGCGATGTATAATGGTGTCGGACATCTCAGTCTTGCTGAATTCAAAATAAGTCTTCAGAATTGGTATGGGGAGTTAAAGGCACCAGGAATTATTGTATTTGATTTCTTCTCACTTGACTACTTCAAATCTTTGAATGAAAGTGAACAACTTGATTTTGACCAAATAACCGAACGAGGTCACGTTAAAAGATGGGTGAAGTCTCGTGTCAAAGAAAGAATTGAGAAAATTGCAGATGATGAAGAAAGTGAATTGGAAAAGCCCGCTGAAACTTTAAAGGCGGCTTATTTAGATTGTTCTTGGAGGACCTCAATTAATGGGCTCATCAGCTACGAGACAACGAGTGTGAGGCTTTATACTGAAAAAGAAGTTGCCACTGCCTTAGTTGAATGCGGCTTTGGCCTTGTGGGCACTAAAAAGATGACTGAGGGGGATGTCATTATAGTTGTAGCCCAAAAGAATTAAGTTCGAAATTCACGGGTTGATGTGTGAGCTTGCTCAACATACTAGTAGAAGCTCTTCTTATTTTATGATATGTAGGATTTCATTTTGTACAATGTATGCATGACAGCAAGAGAAATACAAATTTTTAATCGCAAGATCTTACGACTGACTTACATCCTTTGGATGTTATTGGTTGCTCTGGTGGGCTATACGTCGGTTTTCCAAAACATTACTCTATTAGAGTCTCAAGGTGTTGATTCTATCCTTTGGTGGTCCATCCTTGATTTTACTTTATTTGACTTTCCTTGGTGGTGTTTGTTTTTAATGTGCATATTAGGTTTAGAATTGATACTCTTAAAGAACCCTTGGAAAATGGTGGCTCAAATTAAGATAAAAAACCGAGTCCCTGTGATCCAAAAATGAGCCCATTCAAATAATCACAAGGATTTAAAATGTCAGAGAAGTTAAAAAGCACCTTAGATGCACTAGGTAAAGAACTTGATAATCATTCAAAACTAACTTCTGATGAGCGCGATGCATTAATTGAATTATCTGCAAAAATTCGAGAGGAACTTGATCCTACCTTAGACACTTTTGCAGGTGATGAAGTAGCAGCGACTGAGCTTGAAAAATGGGTGACTCACTTTAGAGAGTCTCATCCTGATTTATCTAAAATGATTCGACGAGTCGTTGATGGATTGAGTGGAATGGGTATTTAAACCCCTACCCTAACAAATGATTAATTGGATTGACGTCTTTGGCGTGTAGACCACCAACTGTATAAGCTGAATATCATAAAAAAGACTGAGATGATGACACCAACAAACGCCAAGTAATGTGCAAACCCCTTGGTGTGTTTTGGTATGTTGGAAATTTGTTTGAGCATGACTACCTCTTTTTTGTGTTCAGATGTTTTATCTAGGGATCAATGAGTAAGTTACAAAATCATTGCTCTTGAGTGAGAATCCAATTTCTCACTTCTTGTTCTACTCGATTTCGGTCGTAATCAAGTGTGACAATGTGGTTACTTTTAGAGAGCGCAATAAGGCGTTTATCATCTGAACTAATTTTGGATAAAATATGGACTGAGTTTTGAAAATCACTTGTCTTGTCATTAGTTGAATGCATGAGAAGTGTGGGTGTATTGACTTCTTGTAGATCACGAGTACATTGATCCACGGTATCAAAAAAAACCTTAAGTGAATGAACAGAAGTCTGAGAATATGAGAAGTGGTCTGATCTGGCTACAGGGTCTTTTATTCCAGGCTCACCTTTGTTGATATCTGGAGTGCTCTCAGGTAGAAATTGAACAATTGATTTCTTAGATACACCTAGAATCTTAGAATCTGTGAGATTAATAAAGGGTGCTAGTAAAATCAGTCCTGCGATTGAGTTTGACCTTGCAAGTTGAAGAGCGAGTGCTCCACCAAAACTCATACCTACAATGTAGACTCTTTTACACTGGGCTTGTAAAGTTTCTAAGGAGTGTGTAACAGCTCGAATATAATCAAGGCTAGTTAGCTGGTTTAAGTCACTTGATTCACTAGCGTGGCCGGGAAGTGTTGGACCGAAACACCAGGCTCCGTTCCATTTTTTTGGGGTATCAGCATGATAAGGGCAAATTATGGGCTCACTAATGTATTGAGCCAAAAAACGTAATTCACGAGGACTAGAAGTCCAACCATGCAAAAAAAGAATTCCTGGCCTGTTTTTGTCTAGCTCTCCAAACTCAAATGCTTTGATATCGGCTTCTGTGCTCATGAGTTTTATTTGGACTTTCTCTTTTTGGGTTTGGTTTGGTTAGGGCGGCCTTCATCAAATAGATTAATGACTTTCGTTTGGACGGACTCGTTGAGTTTGGCAAAATCGTCAGCATTGGCATCAATTTTGGTTGTGATATATTCGAAACATTCATCAATATCGTCCGTTATGAAGAACAAGTCTAAATCGTCTTGATTAATCATAGATGTTTCAGCTAAGTAATCCAAATTCAAAACTTTTTCCCAGAATTCTTTACCATAGAGAACTATGGGGATATCCTTAATCATCTTCTGAGTTTGAATCAATGTGAGAGTTTCAAAGAATTCATCCAAAGTACCGAAACCACCAGGAAAAGCAACGAGTGCTTTGGCCATGTATAGAAACCAATATTTCCGAATAAAGAAATAGTTAAAATTTAAGTTAAGTTCATTAGTGATGTACTTATTGGGTGCTTGCTCAAATGGTAGCTCGATATTGAGACCAATGGAAGGGCATTTGGCGTCATGGGCACCTCTATTGCCTGCCTCCATGATACCTGGTCCACCACCGGTGACTATGGCATACCTTTGAGGACGGGATTTGCCCCATTCAGATAAACGTCGACTCAGCTCACGACACTCATCGTAGTATCTTGCGACCTTCATCAGACCTTCTAAACGTTTGATTTCTTTTTTGTCCTGCTTGGTAGCGGCCTTGGCTTCTTTGAGCTGTTTCTTACAATCTCGAGTACCTAGGGTGCGAGCGGAACCAAAAAATGCAATCGTGTTATTAATGCCGTATTTTTCGAATCGATGGGCTGGAGACATAAACTCCGAGAGTACTCGGATATTACGGCCTTCCGCACTGGATAAAAATAATTGATCCTCGTGTGGGAAACCTAATTCACTCTTGTTATCAACTTTGGCTTTGCGTGTCATAGAGACCTCCTATGATATACTATAACATCTTTTCAGTGAAGATACCTAGTGATTTAGGAATTTTGAGAGAGTATTTTCAATTTAAAGGAGTATTTACAGCTAAAAACAATATGTTATTTGGTGAATTGAAAGTTCTTTAAATTTGCTTGCATGATGAGGCTCTTCAAAAAAAGCGCCTCGATTGAGATGCTTCAAATGATACATATTGATAATTATTCAGTCTTCAATACTAGATGAAAAAGGTCGAGTAGATTGAATTAAAAACCGAACTCAGCACCTATTCCTATAACAAGATTGTTGTGAAAATTAATGCTGAGTGTTTTTTCAAGAGAAAGATTTAACCCTATATCTTGAGTTAAGTTGTAGTTACCAAGAAGCCCAATTGTGGTGAATTCTGTTGTGGGCCTTGTAGATAGTGAATATGTTGGATTAATTCCATCGTCATAAATATACCCAATAAGTCTGGTGTAAATAAAATTAGAGCCTAAGGATAGTTTGTCATTTAGTTGGTGAATCAATTGAAATGCTCCTGAAACTTTGTGGTTGGATACATAGCCCAATGTGAAGAAGTCGTACATTAAACCTGCTTGAATGGTGCTTTGATTGATTGTGTGTATACCTGAAATTGAAACAGAAATATCATGACCTGTAGTTTCTCCCATAGGGGTTTTATAAGCCTTATCAAGGCTCATGAAGTTGTACCCTAGTCCAACATTTAAGTTTTGTTCAACACCGACGGGTAAAAAATATTTACCAAACGCCCCTAGCACGTAATTACTTATAAAGCCCTCATTGATGACTCGAGCTGTGATAGCGTTGTAATTTAAAAATCCCCCGACGATGACATCTTCATTTAGCCCTTTTTCCATAAAAGCTTTGATGTTGTGTGACTGGCCACTGACATCAAAAGCTTGAGTTTGGCTAGTGAATGATTCAAAAGAATAGGCAAAGCGAGTGTTAATACCAGTCTTAATGCCTTTGGGAAGAGGAGTTCTAAGGGTTTGGTTGGCAACTTGTTGACGAGTAATCGTTTGATCAAAATCGGCAGAGCTTTCCCCATGGCCTGCAGAAAGTTCCATCAAAAGTATTTCTTGCTCTGTTACAGCGAAGACTGAGCCTAGCATCAATGTAATAATGGCTGCTGTTTTGATAATTAATTTCATTTGTTTCTCCTTAAAATGATCTCGGCAAATTAAGAATAGGGGATTGTCGAATACTTTCAATCCATAAACCTTTTCCTGTCGTTTTGCTTTTGCCTTGATCTGTGGCTGGTATAAAAGAAACATCAGTTGCTTTGACTAATCTGAGTTGGACACCTATTGATGTTGTTTTCTTTTGTTCACTTGACACGCCGCTTAGTTTTATTGCCCTTGACTGGTAGTTTTAACCAATTTTCCATTCACGTTCTCAATTAGATATTCAAATTTGGGGATGAAAGGGTCAATCAGTAGTAATAGTTTGTTTGTTTGTATACTAGCTTGATCAGACTCTAGGTCAAATGAATCTTCAAGTTGGTCCATTTCTATAGATAATGACTCATTAAAATTTGCAATTTCCAGAGACAGCTCGGTGAAGTGCACTTGGGCATCATTATCGTTCCATTGAGCTTGAGCCACGAGGTATGATTTTAAGAAATTAAGTTTTGTAGTAACCGAGGATGTATCTACGTTATTAATCGGGGCATCATCAGCCCATTGAGGATTTCGCCCTTTTCGTCCGAACAGAGATTGAGCCACATGGCGGAGATGTTTTTCATGATTTCCAGCGTTGGCTAAATTGAGGTGTTGAGAGGATTGTTTAAGAACATGGACGATTGAGCTGAGGATTGATTTGTTATTATCCGTATATTGGTCTTTGGCTGTTTGGAAGATTTGATAATTTTGTTCCATTAGGCTTCGTGGAATTTTAGTAGCAAAAAATGAATCTTGATTGCCTTTGACTTGGATACTTATGGCATCTATATAGTTAATTAAGCTTGTGTCACTCAGGCCGCCCTCGTGAGTTATGCTAAGCGTGAGTTTCGAAGATGCAACTGGATCTTTTACGAATGTTTCTTGTTTAATCAACTCGAGTTCATTACCCTTTTCATGCCAAAATTGGGCGATGAAAGTATTCTGATTTAGGTCACCTTGAGTCGAGCTGAGTGAGAGTTCAATTTCATCTAGTTTGGAGCCTAAGGTTTCAGATGAAAATTTTAATTGTGTGGTTAATTGAGCGTTGGATTTGATTTTTTCAATTGTTTGGTACGCTGTTAAAATATCTTCTGCCTCTGTTACATGGTCAGAGCAACTCATAAGAGTCAGAGCGAGCAAGCTTAGGGTGGAGAAAATGAACATTAGAATCTCCCTGTGAGAGTGAGGCTTTGAGGTGAAGGTATAATGCTGATATTGTTATCTTCAGCTTCTGGCCAAAACCATAAGACCAGTGCTGATGTCGCAATTGCAGCTGCAGTGTAATAAGAAATGTCTCTATAATTTTGATAGTCGTCTAGTTCACTCAGCTTTTGGTAACTAGGTTGCTTTTCGAAGTCCAAAAGTGAGCTTTGGGCTTGAGATTCAAAATACATTCCGAGTCCACCACTTAAAAACGCACCACCCGATAAAATCCAGGCAAGTGATTTGGTTTTAGATAGGGTGGGTTGAAAGCCGGGGTTTTCAATTTTGCGAACTAGGATGGGAAGTTGATTGTTAATGAAGTCGTGATCACCCTCTTCACTTTGGATTCGAGCAGAGCGTTCAACCTGTGATGTTTTGGTATTAATGAGCTCAGCAGTCGCATAGGTACGTCCGCTATTAAGTGCAAAATTTCCTGTGAGAATATACTCAACATTTAAAATCTTACCGAGTTCAATAGCTTCTTGCGTGGAGCCTGATTGAGTAAAACCCTGCTCTTGAAGGACGAGGTTCATTCTGCTGCGTTCAATGATGTTGAAATGATTGGATTCAACCAAAAGGGACCTGAGTTGTCCTGTGTAAATCCCGGCTTTTGCGGCACTGAGGTTACTTAATTCAAATGGATAAATCGCAATACTCGTTTTTGCGTTTTGAGCAAGCACATGACTCGTCGAAATAAGGAGTAATACAATACCCCCGAACATAATTTGGTGTAAATTTTTCATAGTAAAAATGTACATAAAGACAAAAAAAAATGGCTCTTGAGATGCACTCAAGAGCCAATATTTTAAAAGAAGTGAGTCTGCTCACAATCTTTTATATTCTTAATTCACAAGCTGTATATCTCTCCAAAGAACTCTTCCATTGTATGAAAGTTGGAATATATAATTTTGGTTTTGAAGATTATTCAGCCAAAACCCTGAAGTTTGGCTTTTGGAATCAATACTCACAGTTTCAACTAATTCACCTCGGAGATTATAAGCTGAGAGCTCTGAATGATCAATATTTGATGATAGCCCCGTGAGGCTCCAACCTTGAGAAGTGGTTTGTAGCTCAACTTGGTTTTGCAATTCAAATTGTGATGCATCAATTGATGAAGTGATCTTGATATTGGCTTTATAAGCATCCAGATCGGCTTGTCTATAATCAATCACACTTGAATCAAGGGCGATACCTGCAAGAGCGATATTTAGCTCCCCAGGGTGAATGTCATTAATCCATAGGACGCTTATTCTTAATACTTCAGCTGAACTAAAGACTAATTCAGTCTCACCCCATGATGGCTCAACAAGCTCCGTCCAGTCGACACGGTAGTCTTCCCAGTTACCTGTACAAGTAAACGCTTTACGCCAAGCACCGTGGTTACCTTCTATTAAGTCCGCTTTGGATTCAAAGCCAATGTGGATGATTTCATCCTTTTTACAACGAGCCCCAATGACGATTTCTTTAGAAGCAGAAAAGTCTCTATCCACACCCACTTTGCCTAATTCCCAAGCACTAGCACTAGGGTCCTGTGACGGGTCTATAGGGAGAGTATTAAATAGGATTCCGCCATAAGCTGACTCACCTTTATCTGTGGCGCGAGTTGATACATTGAAATGGAGAATGTTATTTATACCTGTAGGGTCGACTTGGCGATAACCGTAGCCTATATCTCCCCAGCTACCCATTTGAGCGACCATGTCATAATTTTTTTCAAGATTATAAACGAGTGTGGCACTATCTGCTCGATTTACTGGGAGGTGGCCCCAAAAGTCTGAATCTGCTGCAACTAAGCCACCTTCAAAGTTTTGACCGATTTCTGAAAAGTCATCTATTAGCCATGAAGGTTTGTCTGTATTCGGGCAATTAGTGGAGTCTTGAGGTGTATCGGTGGCGATTTGTTGAAGCAAAGCCCAAACTGAATCAGCGCTCCACAACAGGTCGCCTTGGTTGTTAAAGCGACCTGCTGGGTGGTGGATGTCCCATAAAGTAACCCCTTGGTTAGTTGGGAGACAGTTTTTAATATAATGGAGATTATCTACGTTAGAAATACCAACATTGTTTTCAGATGCTCCTCCCCAGTTGTCAATCCACATCGGCATCCCAAGAAGGACTTCTTCGCCGGTATAACCTACAGAATCAGCAAAAGCTTGCTTATTGGCGTATCCATTAATCCCTGGTGCAGACCAAAAGGAATTTTGATAGCCCATTGTATGGATTTGATCGACTTTACCATTCCAAGACTGCCACCAAGATGGGTTAGGTGCTCCATAAGTGTTGGTTGAGTAGGTAGCGATGGAAAGTGTCTTGCTTCTTACGTGAAGAGAGTCAGCTAGCAGCCCAACAAATCCTGCATATCCGTCTATGTCATCTTGGGTCCAAGGCCCGCCTTGTTGGTTTTCACCTTCAAGATCAAGATTGACATCATCGATATCTAATGAGTCAACTATGTTTAAAATATTCGTTATAAAAAACGCTTGATGTGGTCCGTATGCTGCCGGTCGGACTATAGTCCAATCAAATGATTCATAACCGGTTTCTTCTGTCCCAATATTCGTGATAGCCATGCCGACCTTCATATTTTTGGATTTGACAAAATCCACCATTTCCCGAATCTTTAGATCGGATACATTAAAATTATGAATAGTCCCATCTGAACGAATGTTCCAAAACTGAAGAGCTGTTGTTGAGATGACATCACTCACGAGGACATTGTTATAGGTATTATTGAGTACCGTTTTGCTACCAGTTATTCCATACCAGGGCACCCATGTGTATATGGGGGCCGCTTGTACCAAGCAGACAATGGTGGTTAGAAATAAGAATAGTATTAATTTTTTCATGGGGGCACCTCTTGACTTAGTTTAACAATCTTATCTCAGAATTTCAATTAATTTGTGCTGAGAGAGTGAGGCGAAAGTGGTAAAAATTATAGGCAAAACAGTTAAATTCCGTATTTATTAAGGAAATTGGCAAAAATGAATTAATTTAAGGCTTTTATTGGAATAAAAAAGTCAGAAATGATAAGTGAAAAACGCCTTAGTTTTAAAATTGAAAGACTTTTTGTTGTGAAAATCCTGTTAAAAACAAAAAAAGCCTCCTGGGAGTAAACTCAAGAGGCTTTTAAAACTTAAATAGATTAAGTAATCGAAGGTGTCGATTTAGTAACGGTTGTTTCCGCCACGTCCGCCGCCGCCACCACCGTAAGAACCACGAGGTTTCTCTTCACGAGGTTTTGCTTCAGAAACGCGTAGAGGTCTGCCCGCTACTTCGTATTCGTTAAGCATTTCGATTGCTTTTTGACCGTCTTCTGCGTTAGAATATTCAACAAAGCCAAAGCCTTTTGAACGTCCAGTTTCGCGATCGTTAATTACTACAGCTTTTGATACTTCGCCACATTCAGTGAAGATATCTTTTAGGTCATCAGAAGTGATGCCGTATGCTAGGTTACCAATGTATAAATTCATATAGAATTCTCTCTTATGTGCGCAAAATGTAAATAACCAAAGAAAGAAGTCGCACAAATTTTCGTCAAAGGTATTTGGAAAAGAAAAGCCTTGGCCAATCTGAAGCCAATTATACAAAAAGAAGTCAACTATTGCGTTTTTATTTAGGAGTAAATAGTGAAATTTTCATTCATTTCTCTAGATTTAAAGCTGAGAGATTTTTTTGAGTTAAAAGGGACGAAATGTCGGATAAAATAAGAGTAAAAATTGAGACTCTCCAAAGTAAAGACTACGAATGGATAGAAAAAACCCTCGAAAAACATGCTTGTGAAGATTCAATTACAACGGCTTTTGACCTTGATGGATATATTACTGCGATTGTCTTGAGCCGAATTGATCTTGAACCTCGATTGTGGATTCCTTTTATATTTGAAGATGAAAAGGGACCTACTTGGGAGTCTGAAGAGGAAGAAGAAAAGTTTACTCAACTAGTCCTTCATTGGTTCTATGAAGTCTATGCTGCTCGCAATGGAGAAGTAGAATATAATCCCATGCTACCGGAGATTGAACGAAATGGTGCCCCATTTATATATGTAGCACCCTGGTCGAGTGGATTTCTTAAAGGTTCTTTACTTTGGGAGGACTTTGATGAGTTACCAGAGAAAGCTCAACCTCATTATCATGAATTAGCTCTGCCAGCAATGATTGCCACATCTGAAGGATATGAAGAAGTCTTTGGCGTGAAGATTGATCAAGACAAGAGGGATAATTGGGATGAATTCTTCATGGAACAGATTAAAGGAACTGAGGGCGATATTATTGTCCATCTTGAAAGCTTATCTGAAGTCTTATTTCCTCAGAAAAAAACACCCATCGTCAATACTGAAGTTAAAGTTGGTCGAAATGACCCATGTACATGTGGGAGTGGCAAAAAATTTAAAAAGTGCTGTGGCTAATATTTGATGAAGTGACAAAATAAACGGAGCCAAAATATTTGTATTAGAGGATAAAAATGAGTGGTATACTCTCCTTATATGTGCTAATATACTGATAATATAAGGGTATAGTATGACCAATTCAAATCCAGATAATTCTATTTTCACACCAAAACACCCACAAATTAGTGATAGTGAACGTGAGCGTCTTTCAGAAGAAGGGCCCATTTTAAGACCAATGAGTTCAGGCGTAAGCTCTACGGCACCGACATTTATTAAAGCACAATCATCTGACGAGCTAGCGGCTTTTGGCAGTGAGCCTCCTGTTATTAATAGACCTGGAGATTCTGAAGGTGTTAAGTCAGGCTTTCAAAACCAAATTTTGCATTTTAACTATTCTGGTGCAGGTTGGGAGTTTTTTGGATTATATATCAAAAATATACTTCTGACGATGGTGACGATGGGTATCTACGGCTTTTGGGCTAAAGTAGCTGTTCAGAAATACATTTACAATGCGACAAGTGTCATGGGCCGATCATTTTCTTTCCACGCAACGGGTAAAGAGAAATTCATAGGTTTTGCTATTGGGTCTGTTATCGTGAGTGTATTTTTTGGATTTATCCAGATTGCTAGTCAGGTTTTAATAAAAATATTGGGGAATTCCGGTGGCGCTATTGCGATATTCATCATTATTTTTGCAACAATTTTATTTGCGACGCCTTGGATGAAAATTGCTAGCCGAAAGTTTTTACTTAGCCGCTCAAGTTGGAGTAATGTCCGTTTACGATTCACTGGAGACTATGAGGAACTTTTAAAAATTTCTGTAAAAGGAATGGTTTTAACTTTTGTTACTCTAGGTATCTATACACCATGGTACCTCGTCGAAATGAATAGATATATGACGGGTAATTCTTGGGTTGGCAACAAAGGCTTTTCTTATGACGGCGATGGCACTGAGCTATTTAAAATCTATCTAAAAGGTATTTTACTTTCCATTGTGACTTTGGGTTTATATGGCCCAGTTTTAATTGCAGCGTTGATTCGATATAACACCAATCATAGTTCTTTGGGGACAAGTCGTTTCAATTCGGCATTCTCTGGTAAAGATATGTGGATGGTTTATCTTGCGATGATATTTAGTTTTGGTATTTTATTACCATTTGCAATGACTATGGGGCTGCGCCTTTTCTTTGAAAAATTAAGTATAAATGCTCGAGCGGAAGATATTCAGTATATTGAAAATATTAAAGATACTGGTGCCTCAGCTCTTGCTGATGGAATTACTGATGCTGGTGAGATCGCCGATGCTATGGGTGGGCTGTTTTAAGGTTTGATATGAATCAAAACACCTCACTTTCAAAAATAAAAGCTCAGTATTTTGATGGGCTTCAATCAGAACCTTTCTTTGTTGAATTGACTTTACCTAAAGTGGATAGCCAGATATTGAGTATATCCACATTTCACTATGTGGATATTTCTGATTCGACAAGTAAAATTAAAGTCAAAGGTGAAATCCCCTTGGCTAATATTGGTGAAATTGAAGAAACAGCCACTGGCCTTAGAATTGAACTCAAAACGAAAAATAGTGCAGTTTCGGCCCAAATATTTATCATACATATACCTGTGGAACAACGAATTTTTCTCCAATTGTGGAGAAAGTATCAATCTGAGCATACGCGTTTTGGTGGGTTGAAGAATTTCATGCAGGGGCCTAAATTTTGGATGAGCTTAGTTGCTGTCGCTGCACTCACGTTTGTGCTTTATATTCAAGGGTTGAATTACCTTCACCATATTACTCCAAGAAGTTATGATCATTATTTAGGTGATCAAGCTCATTCCGAATTCTTCTCCAAATTACCCAAATGTGAATCACCAGAATTAGTCAGGTTTTTTGAAAAGTCTGAAGATTTGTTGCAAAAACAGGATGATTATTTTCCTATAAAAATTCATTTGGTAAATGATCACCTTGTGAATGCAATGGCACTCCCTGGTGGAAATGTTTATGTCTTTAAGGGGCTGATTGAAAAGAGTAATTCACCAGAAGAAGTTTTAGGTGTTTTGGCTCATGAAATTGCTCACGTAGAAAATCGTCACTCGGTTCAAAATCTACAGAAGTCCACGGGCACAATTCTATTGTCCAGTTTGATTTTTGGTACTTTATTTGAAGGAGTTGAAATTCTTGAAATGGGTGAAGTGTTTACCGAAATTTTAACTGGTGTTGTTTTGATGAAGTTCTCTAGAGAATTTGAAGTTGAGGCAGATGCCAAAGCTGTAGAGAGGCTTCAACGAGTGGGTTTAAGTGTGAGTGGCATGAAAGATTTTTTTATGAGAATGTCACATGGCCATGAGTCTAGTGGAGAAAACCCTAAAGAAGAATCCAAAGAAAGCCCTATGTCAACATGGGCTTCTTATGTTTCAACTCACCCAAGTCATCAAGATCGAATACAAAGGTTTGATTCAGCAATTAAAAAGCAAGAGCAAAATGGTGAGTTCAAGTTAAGTGAACAAGCTCTTCAAAAATCGTTATTCCTAAATGATATCCACTGGGATAATTTAAAGATGACTTGTCCCGAATCTAAACCCTTCAATTGGAAAGATTTATTTGAGTTTAAATAATGATTGAAAATCCACAGCCAGTAAATAATTCTGATTTTGAAAAATTTATCAATAAAGAGAAGACTCCTCAAAGTACCTATTGGGAGTTTATCCCTTTTTTCCATCTAGGTTTTGGTCTGTTTAACCTGATGTATTTACCATTAACTTTTTTCGTTTTAAAGAAGGTACGCCTAGTATTGGAAAACCCTGAGATAAAAGAGTTAGTCATGGGAGTTTATGGAACAGACTTCCTCTGGTTATTTGGTGAGAATGCAACTCTGAAGTGGGTAAGTATAATTTTGATTCTTTTAACGAGCGGCGTAAATTTTGTTGCGGTGTATTTGATTAGAAAATCAGGATCGAGAAAATCACGCAAAGAAATAAAGTATATCCGTTGGGTGGCTTGGTTCAATATAGGGATTCCGCCATGGGGGACTGCATTGGGTTTAATGAGTTTTCATTTATTGAAAAAAGATAAGGCATATTTTAAATCCATAGACATTGAAGCTTTACTTCTACAAGACCAACAAAAATTAATAGAAATAACTGAAGAATTAGAAGCACTCAAACAGACTCAAGCGGACTAAATTTACTCAATAACCCCAGCCGCATAATGGATCCTTGACATAATAGGGCTCGGGCATTTGATATTCCATTGAGCCCTATGTAACTCTTTTTTGGCTACGATAGTCTCCAGGTGAAAACGATGTTTTCTCTTTGAATACTCTATTGAAATGTGTGGTGGTTCGAAATCCTACTATGTCCGCTATTTCTGAAATATTGGAATCACTTTGAATTAAAAGACGACTTGCTTCTTGAATCCTAAGATGATTGAGCCAAGCTTTGTGAGTGGTCTTAAAATCACTTCGTAAAATTTCCTGAAGCTTCTTAGGGTGCAGACCAATTTCTCCAGCAAAGTGCGCTGCCGAATCTTCTTGTTTCATGTAATTAAATTCATAATAGGATTGGATTTTTTCTTTGAGGGAGTCATCGTGATTGATGATTTCAATAGGTTGTGCACTTGATGACTGTATCACTCCAAAGGAACGGGGTTTTAAAATTGGCAGAATGAGAGACAGTAGTGCTAGACTGAGTAATGAGATGCCAATTGCAAATTGAGGTGGGCTCTCTCCGATGAGTTTAATTTCATAGATATTGAGAGTGTCGGCTCCGGGTCTTTTTCTAAAATTAACCGATTGTGATACAGAGATGGAGCATATATATTCTAAGTGGTTTTCATTATCCAACAGAGGAATTTTACGAGCCTTTTTCCACCAAAGCGGGGTAGAGAATTTGGATAGTTCTAGTTTGTATGAATCAGGAGTGGTTAATATTGATGTCGGTAATTGCAACATTCGTAAGTACTCTTGAGGGTAGTGGCGAAGTTTCTCTGGTACTCGAGAATAAAGATTGATGTATAACCCTTCAGAGTTGGTGCTTTCCATTTTAATGTCTAAATACTTAAAATTACTCCAACTCTGACAATTTTCACCTGTCAGGCTATCTCCCAAGAAAGCATTGAGTCCAACGTATGGCCAAGCATGGTGTTGGCGGATCAAGGTGTGATATGAGAGTAAATGAGGGGATGTTATTGTATAGGCTTGACTATAGAGACTTTTCAGACTGTCATTGGCCAGTGAATCTTTGGCCAACAATTCATCAAGATCACTGTAAGCCCTTACCTTAGCATTCTTAAGATCAATCTGTTGGATGATTGATTTGGATGTCAAAAAATAAACACCCAACCCAGCTAGGATTAGTGCAGTCAATATTAGGGTAACGGGCAGGGTGCTTTTGGTGGATTTACTCATAG
>CAWVXU010000017.1:0-37728 GCA_963934255.1 uncultured Fibrobacterales bacterium | reverse complement strand
AAATTCAAAATGAAATGGTGCATCATCAATCTTGACAGTGATTTCTTGTTTGTCCTGAACTGTCGCTCCAAGGGTCACATAACTTTGATCAAACCCTTGAAATGCAGGAGTCAAAGCATGGCTTGGTGTGCTAAGCATAAAGACTGCGATTGTAATGATGGCTTTAAATGAGTTCATTTTTTCTCCTAGAGTTGTCACAAAATAGATTTTACAAATCAATTCCACAATAGGCCAGAAAATAAAGGTTTGGTAATATTGCTTAAAACGTTAAGCTTAAAAAGAAAGGAGATACAATTTTCAAAAGTTTTTTTTGTCTCGCTGACAAAAGGCACCCGATTTACTCTAACTTATTCTAAATATGCAATCACTGACGCGGGGTGGAGCAGCCCGGTAGCTCGTTGGGCTCATAACCCAAAGGTCACAGGTTCAAATCCTGTCCCCGCTATAAAAAAACACTATCAATTCGTTGATGGTGTTTTTTTATATCCTTGTCCGAGTTTTGCATCTGTTCGTCGCGGGAAAAGACCCCAGAGCCATCCAAAACAATGTTCTTCGGATGAAAGCAATCTACCCCCAAGTATCAACCTTAGCGACAGAGGTTCACTGTGAGCCACCTCTACAAAGACTTCATCGATGTATGAATGAACAATGGTTTCTTATCACACGCAACAGAACTGGCTGTTTAAAAGCTTTGATACAACCTTCCACCCAAAGGCCAACTAGAGTTTTTAACTGATAACAGTCCACAATTTGTTGAAAAAGAGTTGAATAGAAACTGAAAAACTGGAATATTGATAGTTGCTTTACTCCCACATATTCACCGCATTTAAATGGAATGGTTGAGGCATTTAACGAACTTTTAAGCGTGACTATGTTTATGAAAACTGCCTTGATAGTGCAGAGTATATTCAGTCAATAATTCCAAATTGGATGGAAGAATACAACATTTTGCACCGCATTCAGTATTAAACACAAAAACTTCGTCAGAATAGTTTAGATTAAAACTACCTGCTTAAATGGTTCGGATTTGAATCGGAAATAGCGTTTACCCGATACAGTGATACAAAAGGTATAAGAGATTGGATAAGATGATTCGTGTATAAGTATTCAAAGATGGTCATTTGGACCGTTTTCATGCCTTTTTTAATTGCATTCTTTACAATTTATTTATGGGGTGATGTTGAAATTGTTAACATGCTATTTCATACTTTCTTAGAGAGTATATCCGGTGTTTTTGCGTTAATATTGGCAATTTCTAGTTTAATTTTTCATGAACATGACACGAAATACAAAGAGTATAGGAATCTTTCTTTTCCTTATTTTATTATTGCTCTCTATACACTTATCCATGCAATTTATCCACCCGGAGTAGTAGCTGAGTGGTATAATACTCTGGCCTATTTCTTGGGTGGAGTTTTATTTCTTCCTATCGCTTTTCGAAAAGAATCATTCCTCCAACATAAAAATCAGGTAAGGTTTTTCATTTTTCTAGGGCTCTTTTTCCTTGGCGGTGTCCTTTCGTCTTGGTTTAGTAGTCTTATTCCTGATTATATTGAACTGAGTTGGGGTTTATATGCTCATAACTCAATGATGTTTATTGGTGCATTAGGTTTCTTATCACCCTTTCTCTTAAATATTCGTCGCGCTCTTGCGGGTAAGATGAGCGACGTTGATTATCAAATTACAATTCAAGGCCTATTTTTATTTTCCACGACAATGCTAATACTCTTAACGGTAGCTTGGAGCCCAGCAGCTTGGATATCACATTTGGTTAAAGCGATAGGCCTTGCTTGGCTAGTTGTTGAATACTTTAAAATTTATCTCGGAAATTACCGAACGATAAGATTACGCAAGGAGCGTCTTGAAAACATTTTAATTAGCTCAAGTAATTGGATTTGGGAAATCAATGAGCAAAGCCAATTTGTTTATACCAATAAAAATGTTTTGGAAATTATCGGCTATACTGAAAAAGAAATCCTTCAACTCAAAATGAGTGACATTATGAGTGAAAGTGGGTTTACTCAATTTGTTGCGGATTGCCAATGGGCTGATTCTTTTGAAGGTAAAAAGGTCATTACGACATTATCACATAAAGATGGTCGAGCGCTCAAAGTTGATCGTCGTATTGATATCATGGTGGACATAAATGGTATAGCTTCTGGTTTTCGTGGTTCGGATATAGATAAGACTCAAAAAATTAAGCAAGAAAATGAATTGATGTTGGCTGAAAATATTGTTCGCAATACATGGGATGCAATCATCGCCACCGATCGCTTTGATCGACCTATAAAGGTTAATCGCGCCTTTGAAAGACTAACTGGTCATAAGGCTGAGAGCATTCAAGGATTGGAAGGAAGTATCTTGCGCTCTGGGGCAGAGTCGCCTGAGTTTTATCTGGAATTATGGAATCATATTAATAGTCATGGTTATTGGTCGGGCGAAATGAAGATTCTAAATAAGTTTGGTTTTGAATTCCCTGTCGCCATGAACATCTCATCTGCTCTTGATGAAGATGGCAAGATTCTTTATTATTTAGGTGTTTTCTCTGATATATCTAAAAGAAAAGAGAATGAGAAAAAGCTTAAAAACCTAGCTTATTATGATCAGTTGACTGGAATGCCTAATAGAGGTTCTTTTCAAGAATTATTTCAATTTCAAATTGAAAATGCACGTCGCAGCCAGAAAATGCTTTCACTATTTTATCTTGATCTGGATGATTTTAAAGATATTAACGATACGATGGGACATGATGTCGGTGATGATTTTTTAATTGAAACGGCTCGTAGAATTGAAAAATGTATTCGAACTTCTGATCTTGCTTGTCGCCAAGGTGGTGACGAATTTACGATTCTTCTGACTAATATTAATTCTGAATCTGATGTCGTTAAAGTGGCTAAAAAATTAATTGATTCTATTTCTGAAGCTTTCCCTTCTAATCAGGGTGAGATACTATCTGGCGGTTCATTGGGTATTGCTATGTATCCACGTGACGGCCAAGATTATCGGACATTATCAAAAAATGCCGATATTGCAATGTTTAGAACTAAAAAGAGTGGTAAAAACAGTTTCTGTTTCTTTGAAGAAAATATGAATACTGAAATCAAGGAACGAGTTTATTTGGAGCGTGAAATTAGAAATGCTCTTGATAATGGTGAATTTCAAATGTTCTATCAACCAAAAATTGATTTGGCTACTGGTATTGTTTTAGGAGCGGAAGCTTTGATTCGTTGGATACACCCTGAGAAGGGATTTATCCCTCCAGATGTTTTTATCCCCATTGCAGAAGATACTGGGTTAATTGATCCGCTTGGACGTTGGATACTTGATGAAGTATTTAAGCAGACGAAAGAATGGCTCAGATTAGATACAAATATTCACATTGGAATAAATCTTTCAGTTAAACAATTTGTCGGTTGTGATATAGCATCAGTTATAGAGGGTGTATTTGCCAAGTATGAATTAGATCCTCAGAATATTGATTTTGAGCTAACTGAGAGTGTACTTGCTTTAGATAAAGAAGTCATTAAAGAAACTCTTGATAAACTTAAAAGCATGGGTTCAAGTATCTCATTAGATGACTTTGGTACAGGTTACTCTTCGTTGAGTTACTTAAAGAGTTTCCCCATTGATATTATCAAAATTGACAGATCATTCATCCAAGGTTTAACCAACGAATCTGATGATAACGGTCTTGTTGATGCAATTATTCTCATGGGACGTAGTCTTGGGATGAAAGTCATCGCTGAGGGTATTGAAGAAAAGGCTCAAGTGGATTTTCTTGTCAAAAATGGTTGCGATCAAGGGCAAGGTTACTTCTTCTCACGAGCATTGCCGGCAATTGAATTTGAAAAATATTTTAAGACTCTAAAAGACCAGAGAGAATTTGTATTAGGGTTAAGTTAAAAATTAGGATGCTAAATATTGAATCACAGCATTCTTTATTTTTGAGAAAATTTCCACCAATAAATCTTCATCTTCTTCAAGTAGAGTAACTCGAAATCCTGATAGCTCCGAACAAAATGATGAAATTGGCACTACACAAACACCAGTAGATGCTAGTAAATAATAAACAAAACGCTTATCAAGATCAACACTCTGTGTCCACTCACTGACCTTGGCTTCCAGTTCAGGATTGTCAATAGGGAGAGTTTGATGAGGCTTAAGAACGCCATCACGAAATACAATCGTATTATAGAAGGCGCCATATGTCTTGTTGAAGATAAGGTCAGGTACGCTACCTAGAATGTTGGCAATCTTAGTAGCACGTCTTCCAATGGCATCATTGGCTTCTTGGCGATAGGGGAGATACCTTGGGTCACTCATCACTTTTGGGATAGAAAGTTGAGGGAGAGTAGTCGAACAAACTTCAATCATTTTGGCTTTGTCTAAGGTGTTGCAAAGGCGGTTAAATTCTGGATCCATATCTCGATTGTAAAATTCAAGCCAACCACAACGAGACCCTGGCCAAGGGAACTCTTTAGAGATACCTTTCATAGCAATACCTGGTACATCACCGATGATTTCAGCCAAAGTGATTGCTCGAGCACCATTGTATGTAATATTGCTGTATATTTCATCTGAAATAACGAAGAGGTCAAATTCTTTGGCAATTTCAATTAGCTTTATGAGTGTTTCTTCAGGGTACACCATACCGGTCGGATTATCAGGGTTGATGATGAGAAGCCCTACTATATTAGGGTTGTATTTGATCTTATTGTAAAGATCTTCCATGTCAGGAAACCATTGATTATTAGGATCAAGACGATAGGTAATCGGGTCAGCTGCGGCATTGGCAGCTTCTGCACTAGAATGAGTGCTATAAGCTGGTGATGGCCCGATAACTCGACTCGCCGGGACTAGGTATTGATACACTTTAGAAATAGCATCACCTAGGCCATTAAAAAATAATACATCGTCAGCTGTGATTTGAACTCCATTGAGAGCGTTGGTTTTATCACTGAGAAACTGTCTAGTCTCAAGTATGCCTTTTGAATGGCAATATCCATAAGTACGATTCTCGAGGGTGAGGTCGCCAATAATTTCTTTAATCCAAGCAGGGACTTGGTTGTTTTTGGGGATAGGATCGCCTATGTTTTCCCAAAATATTTTGACACCAGATGCTTGAACTTGCTCTGCTTTTTTAACAATATCGCGAATCTCATAGTTGAGTTCTTGTGCACCATCGCTGAGTAATTTGCGTCTCATAGAACAAAATCCTTCTTTATGGATAAAATTATAAAATTAACTGAAGGTTAAAGTTGTCTATATTTATCTTTGGAGATAATTTTGAACCAAATCATCTGTATTAAGCGTAAAAAGCACATTGTTGTCACTCCTGAAGAGTTGGTGAGACAGAAGTGTATCCATTGGTTAATGTCTAAAGGAATCCCTTTAGAGTATATTGAAGTTGAGAAATCTCTGTCTAATTGGAATCCTTTGTCAGATGAACGTACTGATATACTCATTAGGCACCCTCAGCTTGACTTGTCAAACGGCGAGTTTTTTGCTCTCATCGAATGCAAATCAGAGGGAGCGAGGTCCCAGTTAGATATGGCTTTTGATCAGCTACATCGATATCGTCAGTCAATTAGTTTTGAATATGGTCTTGTTGTGGGTGGAGATGCTATGATTATATACGATGTGACTCAAGATTGGGCAATTTTGAGTCAGCTTCCCAATTGGGATGAATATTTGTAAATTCTCTCTAAATGAGAAAGGTCGCTATGAAGATTCTAGCTACAATAGTGGTATTTTGTGTCAGTTTAAGTTTTCCCCAAAACTTTCTTGATGGAACGATGATGAACCCGGATCAACCGAAACGGGACGCAATTGCCCTAACACCTATCGTTTCTGATAAGGTAGTCGGTGAAGATTATCAATTGGGGCCTGGTGACTTTCTTGGTATAACTATCGAAGAATATTGGCTCTCTGTTCAAGTGAGTTTAGATGGGTATATCCATCTTGAAAAGGTTGATCCTATCAATGTCAAAGGGCTTTCCTTAGGTGAAGTCAAGACTCGTATTAAAGAAAAGCTTGCTAAGCATTATAACCCTGATCAGATTCAAGTATCCTTGCTTCAGCGTAAAAGTATGAAATTACAATTAATGGGTGCCTTTAAAAGCCAAGGTTTGTTTAATTTTCAAGAGGGGTTTCATGCCAATTTTATTCGAGTGCTATCTGGTTATAAAGAGACTGCCGATATTCCTAATACTTTGATAATTAGGGCAAATGGCGACACCCTGATATATGATCCATCTGAAGCAAATTATACAGGAGATTTATCAAAAAATCCGAAGATACAGTTTGGTGATATTATTTATGCCACTCATGTTGACTACTCAAAACCACTCGTTTATCTAAAGATTAATAATGCTTATTTACCAGTGCCAAAAAGAGAAGGTTGGACCATCAAAAGGTACCTTTTTGCTTTTACTGACAACAATAATGCTCTTGGTTTAAAATCATATAACATCAAACGTAACGACGAAATCATCTCTATTTCCATTAGTGAATATGACGAATTTGTTTTAGAAGAGGGTGATTATCTTGATCTAGAAATAGGCGAAGAAATGATTTTAGTTGGGGGGGTAATCAATCAAGCTGGCAAATATGGTTATAAAAAGAGCTATCGTCCGATTGAATATGTTGCTCAAGCAGGGCTTTCTTTGATGAGCCAAGACCCCCAAGAGTTAAAAGTCCTTCGTAAGAATGGACAATGGGAGTGGGTTGATCCAATTGAAGGTAAGGTCTTCCCGGGTGATTTTATTCAAGTTGAGAAAAAAGAAATAGAACAGGCTAAGGATTACGCCGCCATTACAGCAGTTCTTTTAAATGTGATTATGTCTTCGTTGGTCGTTTATCTGACCGCTCAGTCCTTGTAAAACTAAATTACCCGTTAAAGGGGTTCAATTTATTTGGGACGGGTTAATTGGTTGGCTTGTGCAAGTTTGATGGTTATGACAATAGTTAAAACCCAATATATATAAAGTGCGTTTTGATAAAACTCTTCAAACCACGATAGCATTAAAAATATCGATAGATAGCTGTATATGCCTACCTTAATCAAGGTGGGTTTTTGTTTTAAATACTGATAAAAATATTGGATAAATATCCCAAAGAATAATGGGAAAACAATGATTCCAAAATATCCAAACTCATTATATACTGACCAATGCCAAGTTACAGTATTGAGGCCGGTGACCTTGACTACAGATTCGTTGAATATAGTATCCCAATTGAATGCAACACCCATAGCCATTGCGTCTGGGAAAAAAAATGAGATACCTTCAATGAAACCCCAACCGTATTTAAAGGGAGCTACAGTTTGACCCGGTTCGGGGTTTAAACCGTAATCTAAATTCCACCAATTATTTGCGATATATTGATAAGGAAGTTTTAACGCTTCTGTAGTTTTAAAAAGATGTTCACCCATTTCCATTTGATTTCTTAAAATGGCGATAAACACAAAAATAGAAGAGAAGAATGCTAAGATAATAACGAAGTGACGAAGACCTAATTGTCTTTTGAAATTATGATGTAAATAAGTGATAAAGACAATACAAGTAAGAACATTCATCCTTGATTGAAAAAAACAAAGGCTAAGAATAAGAGTAATGATTGCCATAACTATTGCCCATCTCCTCATCAGCAGGTGAGGGTTTATTTTTTTATATGTAGCAAGAAGAAAAACCAAAAAGACTTCAGGCCCTCTTAAAACAAAAGGAGCAAAAAAACCAAAATCAATTGAACCGCTTCGGGTCATCAAATTCTTTTCAGGATGAAAAATAGGGATACCGCCACTTTTCACATAGATATATGAAAATCCGAGTAGCATAATAAAGAAGAGAGCGAGTCCAATCCGAAAGTGTCTAGTCCAGCTATAATTATTGAGAGTAGAGCTGAGGTGGGAAAGATTCATTTGAGTATCGTGTCGGCCCGATTGTGTATAAACCTCTACAAGCTGCCCCCCAACAAATAAGGTCAATGATGATATTAATATGACGGCCCAGGTAATGGGTTGGAGACCATTCCAGTGAGGGTCAATAGCGGTATGAGCAATACCGAGCGTGAAAAAATTTAGTGAAATAACTAAGGTAATTGGATTAAAGATATCCTTTTTTCTAATAATAACACTCGCTAAATAAAGTGCTGTGATTCCAAAACAAAACCAAAGTGCAAACAATTATTTTGTGCCTTTAAAAATTCTATTTAATTGTTTCATATAAGGATGATTATCATCTTCTCTTTTGTAAATTAGTGCTAAAAAAGCGAAACTTAAGCTAAGTACAAAACTAGTTGAAAACGTGATAATGACGACGTCACGCTTTGAGGGTTTTGACTTTTTATCGGCTACCCAAGGCTCGTCAATAATACTCAAATTAGATATAGCAGTATATTGGTCCACTCTGAGTTGTTCAGATCTTTGGCGTAGAAATTTGTAAACTCCATCAGCTACTTTTGATTCTCTTATTCTTGTTTCGTAATCTAATATGATTTGCGGGTCACCTTTGAGAGTTAATAGTACAGAATTTGAATTTGACTTGGTTTGCAATGCGTTGATTTTTATTTGGTATTGCTTTTTCTTCTCAATCATTTTCTTATACTGGGGCGAATTAGCTCCATTGATGGCTTTCTCAAAATTTGCTTCAATTAAAATCATTTGCATTTTAGATTCAAAATCAGACAAAGTCTCTATGCTTTTGGTGAGTTGTTCCTCTAAATCAAAAATCCCATGTTTTTGCTGAAAAATAATGAGTTTCTTTTTGTTAATAGTGCCGAGAGAATCAACTTCATCGAGACGGTTATCAATATACTGTAGTTTCCGTTTTATGCCTTTCATCTTTAAGTCATTGTATGAACTGTCTAACTGGGTTAACATATACTTGATGACTTCTAGAGCTAAGGCTGGGTCGGTTGAGCGATAGCGAAGTTCAATGGCATCTTCATCACTAATTGAAAAATGAGCATAATTATTAAACTCCTTGAGTACATCCATGAAAAACCCATCTTTATCAATGTCGTAATGTTCACGAAGGTTGAAGTGGAGAATAATTTTTTCTTGGTATTTTTTCGAATTATAAATACTTCTGAACATGTCTTTTTCATCAACATCCCCAAGTGAAAACCCCATGAGATCGCCTAGCATATCTCCTGATGCTTTTCCCATTGCTTTGGATATTGCGCTTGAACCATTATCTGAAGAGGGAAGCACTAAAGCTTTGGCATCATACTGGGACTTAAGGACAAATTGTACGATGACAATACTGATGAAAGTCATCACAAAGACAACACTAAGAATTATTTTCTTGTAGATCATAAATGACTCTAACAAGTCTAAAAGAAACTGAAATAAGCTTTGATCTTTATCGTGATTCACAATATTATCCTAAAATAGATGGGTGCACACAATATACATAATTAAAGAATGAAATTCTCTCTTAACAAATTAGCTTGGGTAGTCTATTATTGGGACATAATTGTGAGGATAATTTGAGTAAGATTCTTTTTTTAGACCGTGATGGTACATTGATTGAAAATGTGCCCTATTTACATAAGCCTGAAGACATCCAATGGCTACCTGGTGTACTTTCAACATTGAAAGTTTTACAGAAACATGGCTGGAGCTTTTGTGTTGTGAGCAATCAATCTGGTGTAGCTCGTGGGTTATATGAGCTTGATGATATCAAAAAGGTTGAGGCTTCCATGGTTGAAACTTTAGCCCTATTTAATGTGAGTGTTATAGACTGGAATTATTGTCTTCATCATCCGGATATAACCGGTGAATGCGATTGTAGAAAACCCAAGTCTGGCATGATTCATCAGCTTATTGATCGTAATTCGTTGACCATAGAGAAGTCATTTATGGTGGGTGATAAGGATAGTGATGTTGAGGCTGGTGTGCAGGCAGGTATGCAAGGGGTTTTAATTCAAAAAGGCCTTCGTGAGCAATACAGTAAGCTCTTATTTAATGAATTCGGTAATTTTGGAGCCTGGCTTCTTAAGTAGGATTGGCTTTTTTCATTTTTAAATCGCGTACTCAATGCCAACGGAGTAGATTGGTTTATAATCTGCTTGATTTAAATTTCCACCTATAATCATACTCCAACTGTCAAATTTAAAAGAACTACCGATTCCGAGGAAGTCTCTTGGGGCCAGTGTCCTTTGATAGTTTGTATCTTGAAGTTGATTCCATGAATTATAGATATATGAATGGCTAAGCGATGTAGATATCATGAGAGACATGTGACGATTAGCTTGTATTTGAGTAGAAATTTTTGCTTGAGGCTCATAGTAAGCGCTTGACTCATAGCCAAGAGACCATTTTACTCTCGGAAATTTTACCATCCTAAAGCTCAGAGCTGTTTGAATTGTTGTATTCATTGAAGAAAGCTCTGTAGAACTTTTACTATTTGAAATCCATTCTGAGCCAAAGTTTCTTAATGACACACCCCATACCATGCCTTTGGGGCCAGGGAAATACATAGCGCCTAAATGAAGCGCTCCACCTAGGCTGGTTTGTGTGTCTTCTTGGTGAGTCAAATGCTCCATCACAGCCTGCATATCTGCACCTATGTTCCATCTAGAATTGACTTGATAAGACACACCCTGTTGAAGAACCCAGGCTAAGGGATGGTCATTGTTTTGGCGGATGACACCTTCGGGGGAATAACTTGGAATCTCTCCACGGTCATAAAATTGGATATGGTTTCTGTATTGGAAATCACCAGTACCAATATACCAGGCAAGCTCAGAATATTTTTCGTTATATAAACCAGGAGAAAGGTGAAATGAAATGGTTTCTAAAGTGTCAAAGCTGGCACTTTGGTACAAATTTGGTTGATTGTAAGAGCTATGGAGTTTGGATAGTGCTAGTGATCGTGCATTGATCGTATTATCAGTAAAGGCGAAGGCCTCTTGACCGGCTTTTCCTCGAAATCCATTAGCATAAAGATTGAGGCATAAAAGCAAGGCGATAGTTGTAATGTTTAGATTCATTCAGGCAATATATAAAAGACGCGTTTCAAAAAAAAATAAAAAAGTAAATTTTTTACATTAAAACCCTTGACCACAGGTTGATGTTTTTTATCATTAAATATGCCTTAGGGCGTACGGCTAGGTTTGCAAGTTTAACTTTTAAACTTAGTTCGGGCTAGTAGCTCAGTTGGTAGAGCAGTGCCCTTTTAAGGCATGGGTCGAAGGTTCGAGTCCTTCCTGGCTCACTTAAGGCTAGACATTAATTTGTCTAGCCTTTTTTGATAGGTTTTTATCAAAATTAAACCATTTCACTATCTCAAATTTTAATTCTTTAATTTCATTTTTTTCATAAAAACCCTTGAAGTCAAAATGTGCTTTTATATATTTGAGTCAGCCTTAGGGCTTACGGCGTAGTATGCAGGTTTAGCTTGTAAACTTAGTTCGGGCTAGTAGCTCAGTTGGTAGAGCAGTGCCCTTTTAAGGCATGGGTCGAAGGTTCGAGTCCTTCCTGGCTCACTTAAGGCTAGACATTAATTTGTCTAGCCTTTTTTGTTACTTATTTGTAATTGGTAAGCTTGTTTAGGTGTGTTAGTTAAAATGCTTATTTAAATCTGTTCATTGGAGTGGTTCTCTCGTATGATTCATTTTAAAGATCTCAATTTAAATTCAAAGCTTGAGTCAATTCAGCTTCCGCTTGCGAGTTCAACAGACGCTCAAATTCCACATCTTTCTGGGCTAGACTCATCTGCTAAAGCATTGGTCATCTCAAGATATTTTTATCAGCATGGTGAAAATATCTTGGTTGTTGCTGAAAATTTAAGTGAATTTGAGTTACTCCGTTCTGATCTAGAGACAATGATTGATGACGCTCAATTTTTCTTATTCTCCTCAACAGGACTATTGCCTTGGGAACTTGCCAAACCAGAAAATAACGCTTCAATTGAACGATTTCGAAGTGTCGAATATCTTGAAAAGTCAAATAATTCAAAATCAAAAAACTCAACATCTCAACCCAAACAGCCAATAGTACTGTTAACTCATACTGTTGCCTTAATGGAGGTAATTGCACCAGCTGAATGGTCCGGTGGGATGCAGTCGTTCAGAGTGGGAAAAGACTATCCTTTTGAAGATATTCGATATGAGTTGGAATCACTCGGTTACAAAGAAGAATCTCAAGTTGAGAATATGGGTGAATTCAGTATTCGTGCATCAATTGTGGATGTATTCCCTTATCAGTCCAAGTCTCCTTATAGATTGGACTTTTTTGATGAGACCTTAGAGTTTATCCATACATTTGATTTGTTTACTCAAAGGACAGTCAAAAAGGCCGCCGTGAAGTCTATCAAGATGGGTCGATGTGGCGAATGGGTGATACCTGAAAACGCCAATTTTTTAGGTGCCCCAGAACACAAGCTAGAAGTTCAACGAATTCGTTTTGATGGCTTAGATCACGAAGCTTTTATTTGGATGAGAAGTTGGTTTTATGATTCGACTGACTCCTTATTAGACCGCTTTAAAGGTGTTTGTTTTATCTCAAAGGAGTTTTCCTTAAGAGAACGAGTTGATAAGCAATGGCTGAAGATTAAAGAGCGTAGAGCTCATCTTGAAAACTCCTATTTATACCCAATGGCCAATAAGATTTGGTTAGATTTTGAATCACTGCATCAGAAGATATCTCAATTTAAGCGTATTGACTTAAGTGGAGTGAGTTTGGGTGGGAAATATTCCTACAATTTGGATATTCAGGAACGCGGTCATGGCAAAATTGAAGATTATGAAGCTCTGATTGAGGAGTTAACCCAAAAAGATTATGAAATTTATCTGGTGTCTCAAACTGAATCACAATCAGATCGCTTACAAAGTCTTGTTGAACATTGGAACATAGCTGATTTTGTAGTAGGGCATCTTCATTCGGGTTTTATTTGGCATGATTTTAAAATTGCCTTTTTAACAGATCACCAAATTTTCAACAGAATGTCAAGACGACGAACTGGACGAAGATTTCAAAGTGGAGTGTCAATTCCTTCATTTGATCAGCTCAAAAAAGGGGATTACGTCATCCATCAAGACTACGGGGTTGGACGTTTTGTTGGGACGCAGAGAATTCAACATGGAGTTGATGTTCATGATTGTTTGATACTCGAATATCGGGGTAAGGATCGACTGAGTCTTCCTGTATTAGATTTAAGTAAACTTGAAAAAATGATGTCTTCTGAAGCTAACAGCCCAAAGCTTCATTCAATTAGTGGTAAGGTCTGGGAGAAGACTAAGGAAAAAGCCAAAAAATCAGCAGTTAAAATTGCACAAGAATTAGTCCAGTTATATGCCAAAAGACAATTTGTTGAAGGCTTTCCGTTCCCTTTAGATACTAAGCTTCAAATGGAATTTGAGAACAGTTTTGAATACTCTCCAACTGTAGATCAAATTTCTGCGACTCAGGCCATAAAAGATGATATGCAGCGCGTAGCTCCTATGGACCGATTAATTTGTGGTGATGTTGGTTTTGGTAAAACGGAAGTGGCCATGAGAGCTGCTTTTAAAGCGATTAATGCTGATAAGCAAGTTGCTATTTTGGTGCCAACAACTATTTTGGCTTCTCAGCATTTTCAAAATTTTTTGGAAAGATTTAGCTCATGGCCAGTTCGCATTGAGTTATTAAATCGTTTTCGTTCTGCCAAAGAAAAGAAACTTGTCATCGAAGATTTAAAGTTGGGTAAAGTTGACATTGTAGTGGGGACTCATAGTTTACTTTCTGAGAAAATTCGCTTCCAAGATCTTGGACTTTACATTATTGACGAAGAACAAAAATTTGGAGTCAAACAAAAAGAGAAACTTCGTGAAGCAAGGCTTGAAGTGGATACCCTCTCTATGAGTGCGACTCCTATCCCTCGAACCCTCCATTTAAGTCTTTCTGGAGTGCGTGATATTTCTCTTATAACCACGCCTCCAATGAATCGACTGCCTATTGAGACTCGTGTGCAAAAATTTTCTCCAGAACATTTAGCAGATGGAATTCGCTACGAATTAGAACGCGGTGGTCAGTCCTTTGTGGTGAATGATCATATCCGAGAGTTAGGTTTTTTGGCTGACCATATTGAAGCGTCTGTCCCTGAGGCCAGAGTGGCAATAGCTCATGGTCAAATGAATGAAAAAGATTTAGAGCAAGTGATGGCGGCCTTTGTTAATCATGAATACGACGTATTAGTATCAACAACGATTGTTGAAAATGGGATTGATATTTCTAGTGCCAACTCGATGTTTATCTATAACGCACACCGTTTTGGAATATCACAACTTTATCAATTACGAGGACGTGTCGGACGTGGTGATGTTCAAGGTTATGCTCGTTTCTTTATCCCATCAGAACAAGAAATTTCAGCTGATTCTAAGAAACGACTTGAAGCTTTAGAGACCCATACTGATCTGGGGTCGGGTTACCAATTAGCCATGCGAGATCTTGAAGTTCGTGGTTCAGGTAATCTTTTAGGAGCTGAGCAGCATGGACATATTAGTGAGATTGGGATTGAAACTTATATCAAAATGGTACAACAAAGTGTTAAAGAGTTACAAGGTCAGGAGCTGATTCCAGATATTGAGCCTGAGTTGAATATCCCGGTGGAGTCATTTATACCTGAATCATATATCGAAGATGGTATGGTCAGGCTTTCAGTTTATCAACGACTTTCTCGCTTGGTACAAGTTCGAGATTTTGTGGACTTAAAAGCAGAGTTGATTGAGAGATTTGGTGAATTACCTCGTGCAGTCGATCAATTAGTACAAATGATGATATTAAGGCAGCTTTGTAAACAACTTGGTTTCAAAGTGGTGGATCTTTTATCTTCAGGTCATTGTAAAGTGACTCCTGTAAGTGAAATAATGCAGAAGAAAGACTTTTTAGAAGGGTTTTTGGAAAAAAGCCCAAGACCTTGGCGTATACTTTATCAAGAGCCATTGCAAATTCAGTTTGAATTACGAGAAAGTGGCTATATTCTTCAATTAAGAGAAATTGTTTCCATGTTTATGGAAATGAAAGGTTTTAATTTATGATACAAGACAAAATGAGGCAGATAAGAGGTATTCGTCAAATACTCCTATGTATTATAATTGCCCTAGGTGTTCTCTTTCTTGGGTGTAAGGAGAAAGACATAAGTCAAGTGATCGCTCAGGTCGGTGATGTTAAGCTGAGAATGAATGACCTCAAAGCTAGTGTTCCAAGCAAAATATACCCAACTCTTAGTTATGATCAAAAGCTTGAGTTTATTAGGCAATGGGTGGATAGAGAAACTCTAAAACAAGCCGCAATTGAGAAAAAATTAGACCAAACTATCGATGTGAAGCGTCAAATGAAAATTAATCAACAAATGATCCTAAGTGAGGCGATGAAGCAATTCGCAATGAATGAAATTGACTTCCCTCAAGAAGGTGTGTTAAAAAGCTTTCTGAGAAGTAATAAGAAAAATTATTTAAGGAAAAAAGACTCTTGGAATTACCTTCTTATATCAACAAAATCAGGTAAATTAGCTTGGGATCTATATAAAACGGCTACTCAAGGTAAAATAGACCCTCATTTAAGTTGGATATCAAAAAACAAGTCCTATTCTCTCGAAGAATTTGAATTTAGTCGTCCGACTAATAATTGCCTACTCAACCACATGGTGAAGCAAAAAGAAAACCGTTTGAGTGTCCCTGTGATATGTAATAAAATCTACAGAATTTTTTATATACGGGATAAGCAGCTTATTGGTGAACCTTATTTTTATAATGAAATTCAGGAAAGAATCCAGGGAGATTTCATCAATATGGAGCGCCAAAGAAGAGAAGGGGAGATTGTGAAAAAAGAAAAGGCCCTGAGATTGATTAAAGTTTGGCCAGAGTTACTAAAGTAAGTGGACAAAGCGTCTCGTACTTAGTAAATTGTGTGGATGAATAGAATAAATATTATTGCCGGAATTTTGTTTTTAGTGAGCCTTTCATTTAGCGCTGAACCTTATGACAAAGTAGTTGCTGTGGTTGATGGTGAGATTGTTTTAGAATCCCAATTGATGACAGCTTTGTATCAACTTCAGAATTCACCAGGTTTCAATGGTCTCAAGGCCACTGAACTTCGTAAAAAGGTGCTTGATCGTCTGATTGATGATAAAGTTATCTTAGCGAAATCTAAAATGGATTCAGTGTACGTGACTGATGATGAATTGGATCAGCGCGTAGATCAACACTTCGACCAACTTAAGGGCGCTCAAGGGCTCAACCAAAAGCAGCTTGAACAAGCTATAGAAACTCAGCTCGGTATCAGTTTTTTAGAGTATCGCAAAAAAATGGGAACTCAAATGAGAGACCAGAGCATTCTTCAAAAAATGCAAATGAAATATATCGGTCCCGATAAACCAACTCCTAAAGAAGTTCGTGAATTTTATACTGAGTACAAAGATTCACTCCCAGCGCAGTATAACAGTCAACGCATTGCGCACATTCAAATTGCTATTGAACCAGCAGAATCTGCCCTTGATAGTGCCTACAAATTGGGTAAGTCTTTAATTTTGAAATTAAACCAAGGTGTTAATTTTGAGCGCCTTGTTGAAGCGCATAGCCAAGATAAAGTTTCAAAAGCTGCGGCTGGTGATATCGGTTATTTCAAAAAGGGAAGTCAAGATCCCAAGTACGAACGTGCTGCATTTAAACTAGAGACAGGGCAGCATAGTGCCAGGCCTATTCGCACTGATGTGGGTTTCTACATTATTAAAGCGACAAGTCGTCGCGATAATGAAATCCGGACCTCTCATATCTTTCTACCTGTGACTCCAACGAGTATAGATACCCTCAGGGCGAAGACCTTAAGCGATAGCCTTAAGATTGAAATTGACAAAGATTTAACCCAGTTTGAAAAAAATGCAAACAAATATTCCGTGGATAAGAAATCAAATCAAAAAGGTGGAGATCTTGGTTGGTTTACTCAAGATGAGCTTAAACCTGAGTATCGTGAGATTGTGAAAGAACTTGGTGTGGGTAATATCGCTTTGCCTACTATGATTGATGGTAAATATCATATTTTTCGACTTGTAGACAAAGTTGATGTTCGTAGATTAGATCTTGAAAGTGATTGGACTATGATTGAAGGATATGCACAAAATATTCTTTCGACACGTAAGATGCAGAGTTTCACATTTAAATGGCGTAAATTTGTATTTATTGAAATTCGTGACCTAAAACTTAAAGAACTATACGCAGGTGACTTTAATACCTCCCCGGTAAAATAATGGGCTCCTATCAGAACATTGCCCCTTATTACTCTCGGATCATGTCACATGTAGACTATACTATGTGGGCTGGGCTTTTGTTGACTTACATGGATGAAATTAAGCATACTCCTCAAAATTTATTGGAGCTTGCTGGTGGCGATGGTAAGCTAGCACATATTCTTAAAGAGTATGTATCAAAGTACACATTGACAGATTTATCAAGTGAAATGTTGGCACAGTCAACTCATGAAGATAAAGTTGAGTGTGACATGAGGGACATCCCTTTTGATAATTCAAGTTTAGATACTTTATTAACTATTTACGATAGTGTTAATTATTTGGTGGAAATTGGAGATCTTGAGCTTCATTTTAAAGAGGCAGCTCGAGTACTTTCTCAGTCTGGTGTCTATATCTTTGATAGCGTGACTCAAGTTAACTGCAAAACGTATTTTCAAGATTATCTGGATTTTGAAGAACATGATGATGCTGATATCATTCGTGAAGGTTGGTACGATGATCAAAGTCAAATTCAGATGACTCGTTTTATTATTTACCAAAAAGATAAAGTGGCCGTTTCCGATAAGCAGTCAAGTCAAGGTATTCAAAAAATAGAAGAAACTCATCAACAAAAAATTTGGTCTGAAGATGAGATAAGACTTGCTGCTGAAAATTCCGGCTTTAAAATTCTCAATAAATATTGTGGATTTACAACCGAATTGGCTGATGAGAAAAGTGAGCGAATTCACTGGGTACTCAAAAAGATATGATACATTTTCAGCATGTCACTAAGAGCTTCCAGGAAAATTGGAAAGCACTCACGAATGTCACCTTGAAAATTGATAAGGGTGAGTTTGTTTTTTTGACGGGACACTCGGGTGCTGGTAAGAGTACTTTATTAAAACACATATATATGGAGCTTAAGCCAGATGAACATCAAGGTGGTCAAGTTATCATGAGTTTTTCAAAAGACCTTGTCTATGACTCCAAAACAGCGCAAGCGGGACAGATCCAAAGGTTTCGCCGTAAACTAGGAATTGTTTTTCAAGATTTTAAACTACTTGAAGATAGAGATGTATTTGAAAATATTGCTTTTGCCTTGCGAATTGCAGGCGTCCATGCTGACAAGATCAAAGGGCGAGTATATGAGGTGATGCAACTCACTGGGATCGGTCATCGGAGAAACTCCATGCCGCACACGCTATCTGGTGGCGAAAAGCAAAGAGTTGCAATTGCTAGGGCAATCGCAAATGAACCGAGTGTTTTGATTGCTGATGAGCCTACTGGGAATTTAGACCCAGAGAATGCAACTAAAATATTTGATATTTTAAGGGCAATCAATCAAAGTGGGTGTACCGTTGTCATGGCCACGCACAATCCTTTGATCTATGGAAATCATAATATTCGACGTATAATTTTAGATCAAGGTGAAATTAAAAATAAGCACCTTATTTAGAATCCAAAATTTGAATATAATGAGAGTGGATTTTGCCTATTTTATAATATTAATTACTTTGAGTTCTTTAGTAAGGGACTTTCTGAGTATGTAACCAATGTTAAGCTTATCATTGATAAGCTCTTCTATTAATTCTTTATCATTTAATTTGACATGCGGGGCGACTCCTCGACCAATAATTTGTTGCTTAATCCACCACTTAAGATAAGTTCTTGGCTCCATATTTGTGATATCTTTAATGAAAGTGGAACCTGGATTCTTGTAAATATCTTGATTTAATACCTTAAAGAATAAACCATTGATGTGAATATGCTTCCCTAAGTAAAGTCGTTTGAGGTCTTCTTTTTCAATAGAATTAATGGGTGAATCTTTGGACATCACAACGACATACTCGTTAGCGAAAAGAGGCAGTGAGAGTAAGACTATGATTAAAAATAATTTTGTCATAACCTTAAAATGCCAAACTAAACTGTATGAGAAACTGATGAACTTGAATATCTCGAGTTGTTGTATATTGGGGTGATATATCCTTGTCTAAACTAATATCTGCTAAAGTGTACTCAGTTTTAATAAAAACATTGCCCCAAACATTAAAGTTAAGTCCTACAAAATAATCATTCCATATTTTAAGAGGGTACTGACTGTAGCTAGCTAAAGGATTGTTTTTGTTAAGCGAAAACTGTAGGTATTCGGCCATGAAATAAGGGGTAACCGCTAGATTAGTATTAATCATATGTTCGTAGGAAAGAAGTCCGTAAATACCTGTCATATAAGTGTATTTTTTATAGTCATTTGAAACTTTGTGCAGGTTTGTAACAATTTGTTGATTAACTTCAGATTGAAATTTCCACTTCGAATATTGAATACTTAAATCAATTCCTGATACAAATTCTTGAGAATAATTTGAAACTTTTTCTGTGTTTTCCAAATCTGAAAAATCAACGGACTCTTCTATAATCTTACTGTAAACTTCGTATTCGTCAGTATCGATATCTCCATCGGCTAGGATACCTCCGAGCGTGTTGGCATCATCGATAGATAAGACAACTTGAGGGGTGCTTTTGAAAGATGCTTCTCTCATCGTTCCAAAGTAGCCGGAATGTCCAAGGTTGATGCCATCAAGGAAATCAAAATTCATTTGTACGCGCCAACCCTTGCCTAGGTCGTTGAAAGTTTTAGGGCGCTGGTCAATTGTTTCTCGACCAGATGAAATATGAATTTTGTAAAGAAGTTCATAATCTCCAAGGTAATGTGAACCATAAATCATCCCACCTTCTAGGACAAGCGGGTAGATACCTATAATTGACATCTGTAACGGTTGTCTCGCTGATATTAAAACAGGTGAACCATGATCGACATTCCAGATACCTACAGGATTGACGTATCGGCCAATTTTGAAATTCAATAAAGGGTTAAAATGGATGTCAAACCACGCACGTTCTATATATATGCCACCGTCAACATCATTGGGAGAGGATTTTTGAATTTCTCGATTAATGAGTACTGATTGAAGGTCTTCAAGTTGCTCTTGTTGTTCGGGAGTGATGCGGTTGGCTTGACTCATTTGGGCGATGCTGAGGTTTTGATCCAAAGTACCGATCTTTAATGAGTCCATTGTAAGGCTGGGTTGAGAGTATGTTTGAAAGAATTTGGTTTGATAAGCTATCTCTATTAAAGCACGAGTGTGCTCATTAGGCTTAACATCATAATACAAATTAACATGTGCCAATGAAACTTCAGCGATATCGTCAATAAAAGTGGGCTGTCCAAAATTTGATTTGTCCGTAATGGATTGTTCGAGTTCTAAATCAATATATCCATAGATGTTTTGTTCTTTGATCATTTGAGATAAAACAAATGAAGGAAGGCAATATAGAACTAGAAGTATTAAGTTTTTCACAATAAAATCCTCAGGAGTTCTATTCATTTTATTAATTTCTTAAGTAGAATACCATATAAACACGAGAATAATGTGAAAATCACTCCTAGAATTCCTGGTAATATTCATCCTCTTCGCAAGTTTTCCTTGCTGTTGCTCTTTAGCCTTGTTGGATTTGCTCTTTTAAAAGAGAACCTCCAAGGGCCATTGATTGAGGAATATGGCGAGTTGATTCAGTGGTCAATGATCGGAATTGCTGGAGTAATCTTTGTTCTTTTAATTGTGGTCAAGCGCTTAGAGGCAAAACTTGAAAAGATGATTGACAGCTCTGATGTGGCTCGCGAGAAACAGCGTGAAGAGTTAGAAAAAATTAATTTTCAAGAAAGCCAATCGAATTAGTTTAGAATAGCTCTTCTTGCCATCCCGTGTGAGGTAGTTTGAGGTTAAGCAGGTCAAATGTCTTCGTAGTGGCCATTCTACCTTTAGATGTTCTTTTTAAAAATCCATTTTGAATCAAATAAGGCTCATAGACTTCTTCAATAGTTTCACTCTCCTCATCTAATGCGCTCCCAAGCGTCCCTAGTCCTACTGGTCCACCATTGAATTGATGGGCAATACACTTGAGTATACGGCGATCCATTTCATCTAGGCCATAAGGGTCGATACCAATCATTTCGAGAGTACGTTCAGCTACTTTTTTGTCAATAAATCCCTCGCCTCTGACTTGAGCTACATCACGGCAACGGCGTAAAATTCGGTTGGCAATACGAGGAGTTCCACGGCAACGTCCACAAAGGATATCCGCAGCCTCATCAGTCATTTTAATTTCTAGAAGGTCAGCTGATCTATGAATGATCTGGTTAATTTCTTTTATTTCATAATGCTCAAGGCGAAATTGTAAACCAAAGCGATCACGCAGAGGAGCGCTTAACATACCTGCGCGAGTTGTTGCCCCAACTAGTGTAAATGGTTGAATCGGAAGATTAATTGATTTGGCGGTGGGACCACTTTCTAGCATGATATCAAGACGATAATCTTCCATTGCCGAATAAAGATATTCTTCAACCGTACGACTTAGGCGATGAATTTCATCGATAAATAATACGTCACCCTCTTCAAGGCTGGTCAGAAGTCCCGCTAGATCCGATGGCTTGTCCAAAATCGGGCCTGAAGTGATATGAAGATGTGAATCCATCTCAGAGGCAATGATATTGGCGAGTGTCGTCTTTCCGAGCCCTGGAGGGCCTGCAAAAAGTGCATGATCAAGGCTTTCGTTACGATGACTTGCGGCTTCAATGGCAATACTTAAATTTTCTTTAATCTTTTCTTGTCCAACAAAATCATTGAGTGATTTGGGTCGAAGAGATCGTTCTTGGTCTTTGTCATCACCAAATTGGTCGGGGGCAATCATTCTATCACTCATGAAAATTTCAAAGCCTCAGTTATAATTGTGGAAAGATTCATTTTAGCAGAATCCGACTTTTTCATTGCTTTTTCTACAGCTTTTTTGGCGGTAGGTTCTTTTAAGCCAAGTGAACAAAGTGCTGAGATTGCGTCAAGAAGAATAGGGTTTATTGGAATAGAATTATCAGTTAAGAGTAATCCTTGAACTTTTGATTTGAGATGTAAGATAAGGAGGCCTGCAGTCTTCTTACCAACACCTTTAAGCTTCGTCAAGCCTGTTTCATCTTCTCTGAGGACAAGATTAACTATGTCCGCTGGTGTTGTCTCACTGAGGATACGTTGGGCTAGTTTTGGGCCTATGCCATTGACTCCAATGAGTTTAAGGAAAATTGATTTTTCAGATGGGTCTTGAAATCCAAATAAAGTTAAGCTGTCTTCTTTGACACTCAAAAAAGTGTGAAGACTAATCTGCTGCCCCACAATTAAACCAAGTGAGCCTTTAAGAGACATATGGATGCCATATCCAACTCCTAGGACATCAAGTACAACAAGAGTAGGGGAGTGGTTGAGGATTTTACCTGTTAACATTTCAATCATAATTCATCTTTCAGTAAAGGGTCATTGTGACATGCCCACGCAGCAGCAAGTGCATCTGATGCATCATGCGGCTTAGGAATTTCTTTAAGTTGGTAATGTTTTTGCATCATCCAAGCGACTTGTTCTTTGGATGCAGATCCACGCCCAACCGCAAATTGTTTGATTTCTTTGGGGCTATACTCTTTGACAAAAACATCTTTTTCCATGCATGTTGCAAGGATGGCGCCACGGGCTTGGCCGAGTATCAGTGCTGATTTGGCGTTGACTGAAAAGAACACATTTTCAATACTTAAGACTTGAGGTTCGTGAATAGTTAATAATTCACGCAGAGTACTGCAGAGGTGTTTGAGTCTCAAAGGCAAAGTGTCTTTGGGTTTACATCTGATGACGCCATATTCAAGTACTTTTAATTTGCGGTCTATCTTTTCAATGAAGGCGTAGCCGGTCACATGTGAGCCAGGGTCAATTCCTAATATTATCATGAATCTCCTATCCTAGCATGACTAAAATCAATATTATGGTGAACTTCTTGAATATCCAAATGCTCATCAAATTTGTTAATAATTTTCATATTGAGTTGAGCGTCATCAAAGTTGACTTTAATGTTGTTGTTAGAAATATAACTTAGCTCAGAGCTCATTAGGTGTATGGAATGTGCTTCTAAAATTTTAAGAACCTCAATAAAATCTTCAGGCGTGGTGATGACTTCGTAGACATCTTCTAGCACGGCGATATCTTCAACACCAGTTTCAATAAGAAGATCAAAGAGTTCTTCTTCACTTACCTGGTTGAGATCAATATGGAAAAATCCACACTTCTTAAAGTCCCAAGACACTGACCCTGTTGTTCCGATACTACCTCCAAATTTGGAGAAAGTTGTTCTTACATCTGCGACGGTCCGGTTGACATTGTCAGTCAGTGTTGTAACAATATAAGCTGCACCACCCGGGCCATAGCCTTCGTAAATAAGTTCGTCTAATTGCTCTGTATTTTGATTTCCGATTGCTTTAGTAATAGCATTGTCTAAGTTTTTGATTGGGACTGAATTGGACTTAGCTTTGGCATGGGCTGCGCGAAGACGCGGGTTAGCATCAAAATCTTCGCCACCTAGTTTGGCTGCAACCGAAACTTCTCTTAACAGTTTTTCCCATAGTTTTTGCCGGAGCGAATCATTACGCGCTTTTTTGTGCTTGGTATTTGCCCATTTCGAATGACCTGCCATGAATAAAGCTCCTCAATCTTTATTATTGAAGACTTTTGTCATAGGCGACAATAGCTTGAGTGATACGATTGGCTATGGCTTTTTGTCCTTTGGATGAATTCATATATTTTTCATCAGCTGTGTTTGATATAAAGCCCATTTCTACAAGTACAGCTGGCATAAATGTACCGACTAAAACATAAAACCCTGCCTGCCCAGCACCTGAACCATGCTTGCGGATCTTAGATTGGTCAAATTCAAATTGACGTACAATATATGAAGCAAATTCTTCAGATTGTTTGGTGTAAAGATTGAGCTGATGCTCTAACTTTATCCATTCAACAAAAGAGATAGATTTGGACGTGGTAATATTTTCTTTAATGTATTTGTTTTCTCTTTTGGCGAGTTCTTTGTCATCATCATCAGAAGCTTCCCTGAGGATGAAAATTTTAAAACCTTTTATTTTTTTTTTCTTCGAGGCTGTGCCTCCGATAGCATTGCAATGAAGTGAAAGAAAAAGATCACCCTGCCATTTATTAGCTAAAGTAGACCTTTGATTCAGAGTGAGAAATTTATCATTACTACGAGTAAGCTTGGCTTTGTATCCTGCTTTAGTTAAAGTTTTTTTTAACTCTTTGGCGACTTTTAAAGTAATTGATTTTTCGTTGGTTTTTTTACCGACCGCTCCGGCATCTTTACCTCCGTGTCCTGCATCGACGATGATCGTTTTAATTTTTCTTTTAGTTGATTGCAAACTGTTCCCAAGCTCTTGGGGGCTTTTACCCGGTCTGTAGAAATGAACTACAATATTGGTAGAGTCATTGGTAGGTATATTATCAGATAGACCAACCAAGTGATTGACTTCCCATGACAGAGAAGTTTTTAACCCCTTCTTTAATAACTTGATATTTCGAATTTGGCCTGTCTTATAGGTGCTATTAAAATCACCGATGATTTCCACTGGCTGTGATAAAGTGAGTGTAAATATATTACCAGTTTGAGCGAATTGATAGTCGGTCTTTTGAGAAAACTTCATCGTGTAAGTGGTCTTGTCTTTATGAACTTCTCTTTGGATATCTTCAAGTTTATTGGAAATTTCAATCTCTGAAACCTTATAGGATTTACCTGTTGCTAGACTATGAGATTTGAGAGTCTTGGTGAGATCAACTAGGTCTATCCACAAACGCCCTTTGGACCAAGAGAGTGGCTGAACTAAGTTGTATGATTTTTTATGACTAGGGGAGTAGGCTTGTTTGATATCACGAACAAAGACTAAAGAGGATTGATCACTTAACTTAAGTGAAATTTCTTGAGCGGACTCATCCCAACTATAGGTTGAGTTTTTAATAGCATCATCAAGAGGGATTAATTGAGCAGAGATGCTTTGAGGTATAAAAAATGTGAGTATGCAGAAAAACCAAATATTCGTGTATTTGACAAAGGTGGAAAACATGCTAAAATCTAGCTGCTTTAATTGCTCGATCAATTTCTCGTTTTTGAGTTTTCTGAATAAGGTCTTGTCTTTTGTCGCCAACGTTTTTGCCTTTTGCTAATCCAATTTCAAGTTTCGCATAACTGCCTTTAAAATACAATTTAAGTGGGACGATGGTGAGTCCCTTCAGGACTTTGGCTTTGTGAAATTTGATGATTTCAGCGCGATGAGCTAAGAGTTTACGCTTACGAGCAGGCTCGTGATTAAAACGATTACCTTGTGAGTATTCATCGATGTGAGCACCCATCAAAAAGAGTTCAAATTGAGGAGTCACCTCAACGTAAGCTTCACTTAATTGAATGTTGCCCTCGCGAATACTCTTGATCTCAGTGCCGGTGAGTTGGATGCCAACTTCTAAAGTCTCAAGGATTTGAAAATTATGACGGGCTTTGCGATTTTGGATAGTAGGTCGGCCGACTTGATCGGGGACATTACCCTTTGATTTACTCATTGTGAGTTGTCTTTCGGAGATTTGTAATCATTGAGGAATGTTTTAAGTTCTTTGGAAGCTTCAAAGACGGGCTTGACGCCTGCTTCAACTTCTACTGGCTCACCTGTGCGTGGGTTACGTGCACGTCGCGCCTTCTTTTCACGAATCTTAAAACGACCAAAACCTCTAATCTCGATATTGCGGCCCTGAACCAAAGACTTAGATATAGCATCTAAAAAACATTCAACGACAACCTTAGTATCAACCTGGGTCATCCCTGTACGTAGAGATATCTCTTCTACGATGTCTTTTTTAGTTACGTTTGACAATTTGCTAAGTCCCTATGCTATATAGACATATATAAATTTTCAAAACACAAACGGCAAGTAAAATTTAAAGAAAAGCATCCTTATGCCAAGATTCGCTGAGTGGCTTGAGAAATTTCGCCTCTAACAGGTCATTGGCTGAAGATATCGTTGTATCAAAAACCAACGTAGACTTTGTAATGAGCCCATCTTTTACCGCTTGGCGAAATTGATCCCGATTGACGCTAATTACTTTGTTGGTTGAAGGCTCTTGATAAGTCACAATCGTTTTGTCCAAAAAGTCTAAGCCCGTCTTAAATAATAAATCCTTCATCACACTAAACAAGCTGTCTTTGGAGCAACCTGATACATCTGACTCTGCATCTGATGTGACGATAACGAATTGAGAATCAAAAATCGAAAATTGTGCTTGAACAGGGGTTCCATGAGACTCCCACGAGTCAATGAATTTAGTCAGAGATTTGTCCACTCGAGTGGCCTCAGCATCGCTTAAAGTACGTGGAGCTTGGAAACACCATAAAGAATCGGAACTGTTTGAGTTTTTAATAGAATATTTCATGAACTAAATATAAAAAACCTACAAGAAGGCTTGACAACTTATTGCATCTTTCTAAATATGTTACCACTGACGCGGGGTGGAGCAGCCCGGTAGCTCGTTGGGCTCATAACCCAAAGGTCACAGGTTCAAATCCTGTCCCCGCTATATAAAAAAAGCACTATCAATTCGTTGATGGTGCTTTTTTTATATCCGTGTCCGAGTTTTGCACCTGTCCGTCGCGGGAACAGATCACTGATCTAATTCCGACGATAATCTATCCATTTAGTAAAACTCTGGCTCACCTATATCCTTTAGCGACACAGGTTCACTGTGAGCAGCTTCTACAAAGACTTCTTCGCGAGCCATTGCCACTGGAAAGTGGCAATGCAATCCTGTCCCCGCTATATTAAAACCCTTAATTCTACTCTAGAATCAAGGGTTTTTCTTTTTCTACTGAAATTTCCAACTGAATATAAGGACGAAAGTCCGGGAATTACTGGGAACTTTTGTGGGAATATCCTCTAACTTTTAATTAACGCCTCTTTTAGTGGTATTCACTGTGATCAATGGTGTTTATTTATTGGTGTGGTGGCGTCGTTTTGGTATGCAGATTTACATAAAAAAAGGCATTGCGACTGGTATGTTGATGGATTTGGTTTGGCGTCATTTGGAGAAGGTGAACAACTAGGGTACTTCTTTGGTGCAGGGTAAGATAGTTTCACCTGCGTCATCGATAGACATGGTATACATACTAAATCGGGGGAAGTCTAACTAAAAGTTGTTCAACAGTTATTCACACTGTATATTAAGGTGTATAAAGGGAAAAAGTATGAAAATTTGTACACACAAGGTTTTAAAACTTAAGAGTCTTTCGGCTTTAATGATACTACTGATACTTACAGCTTCTTGTTCCTCTGATCACCAACCAGATAGTGTCACAAATACCACCTCAGAAGTCGATAATAAAGATTGTGATGAAGGGGATAGTTATGAAAGCAGTGATTTCACCTACGAATGTATCCAAGGTGCTTGGGTGTTAACAAGTGAAGACAAAGCAAGTTTGATTTCGGATCCGGGTGAAGGGGAACTATCAACCGTTACACTTTCTCATGCTAATAAAACAAGGGAATATTTGCTCTATATCCCCGTATCCTACGATGGAAGTGTGGATGTTCCATTAATGCTTAATTTTCACGGTTTCGGAGGTACTATGGAGGAGCATATGAACTCAGCAAACATGCGTACTTTAGCAGATAGCAAAAATTTTATTCTGGTTTATCCTCAAGGCTCTTTATTAGAAGGCAGCTCCCATTGGAATGCAAACTTGCCGTCGTCAGATAACAAGAGTAGTGCTGACGACTTAGGATTCATAGGTGCATTAATAGATGATCTCGCTTCAAACTATCAAGTGGACTCAGATAGAGTTTATGCAAGTGGGTACTCAAATGGTGGTTTCATGTCATACGGGCTTGCATGTCATTTAAACAATAAGATTGCTGCAGTGGCAGGGGTGTCTGGTACAATGATTGACATAGAAAACTGCGACCCTACGAATAAAATTGCGGTAATGGCTCTTCATGGAACAGCTGATGGTGTAGTTCCTTATAATGGAGGAAATGGATTCTCTTCTGTTGATGAAACACTTAACTTTTGGACTACGTTCAATGAGACAAGCGATACTCCAACCTTTGAGGAGTTTGATGACAATGGAATAACCATTGAGCACTATTCATATTCAGACAGCGAAGGTGATATTTTGGTAGAGCATTTTAAAATTGTTGAAGGGAGCCATGTTTGGTTTGAAAATGATTTTGATGGATCCAATACGAATCAACTAATTTGGGACTTTGTTTCTCAGTGGAATATTAATGGAAAAATATAATGAGACCTGAATCCTCCATTTTTTTCAACCTGAAACATGCGTAAAATTTTGTAATAGACTCAATATGATATAATTGGTATTGCCCTGTCCAAATGTCTGAACCCAGATTCCGCTTAAATTATCCTATTTTAAATGGTGGTACGAAGCCAATTCCACCAGCCTTATAACCCGTTTTGGAATAGTACTGATATTTCAAAGTCGAGTTATGATCAGGCTTGTATCAAGGGTGAATCCTTTGGAGCAGGGTAATATGAATCACGTTTAAATCCCCACTTTATATGAATATCATGACTTGGGTCTATGATGACAACTCTGGGGTGGTTTATTGGCTGTTGTGAAGATGGGATCAATGTGGGCTTGATGTGTGGGTAATTAATTATGTAGAATAGCTTTTTGGATCTAAGGTTTAGTTAAGAACCTATGACGACAACGCATCCTTACAGAAGCTCAAGCTAACTTAATCGCAAACTGTGATCAAACGGATCCGTGTAAATAGTCTTAAAGAGTGTCATTAATAATACCAACACCTGTAATTAACAAAAAAGTCGGCTCCAATAAGGATCCGACTTTTAAATTTTATCCTATGGAGGATTTAAATTACTTGAAGGTTAAATACAGTTTAAGTTTGATGTATCCTCAGGAATTCCCAGTATAACTTGCATACCATTAAAGTATTTTGCTCTATTAACTGCTTGTGGATGATTGGCTGAAGAGCATTCGTAGCCTCCATTAATCACCTTAATTGTTCCACCAAATCCACCGATTCCTTGATAATAGGCGTTGTTAATCATGATGTCATGAAGCGTAGGTGGAGGTGTGAAGAAAGATGCATCAACACGGTTCCAAAACCACATAGCTGCAAGCCAAGCGATTTTAGGATCTTCATGAACACGATCTGGGTCATAAAGTAATGTAGTTCCGTTGTTATAAATTGCCTCTGAGAAACTTTGATAGTTGTAGTTCCAAGAAAGTTGCAAAGGCCCTCTACCGTAATAGTAATTTGACCCAGACGCACCATAATTAGTGGCGCACCTGGCAACAGGAACACCGTCTTCGGCACATAATTCTACAATATGGGTAAGTCCTGTATTGGTGCGATTTGAGCCAGTCTCTTGAACAATATTTCCAAAGAAGGCAGCTGCTTCACGTTTCTTTTGTGCCAAAGTACCTTCTAATAGAAAGCTTTTGAAATCTCCTTGTTGAGTAATTTTTTGTAAGTCAGCAAATGCTTCTACGAATGAAGTCCATGTAAAGAACGAATCTCTATTAGGGAAAACTTGATCGTAAATTTCTTCAGTCAACCAGCCTGCAACTGCACCTGGTATTTCTGTGCTAGAGCTAGATGTTTGAGTGGTACTTGAATTGCCGGTGTCTGGTCCCATGTCCCAAGTAATGACATCAATTTTGATTGAATCAGCTGAACGTCCGCGCCATGCGTCTTTTAAGAAAAGGTTGTATTCATCACCTACAAATTTGGCTGCTAGTTCTTGAGCATCTTCACAAGGGTCGCCTGATGGGACAATTAATGTACCGACCGTCAGATTACCCATTTCGTGTGATCCTGGTTGCCATCCAGCTACCATTAGATTACCTGTAATAAACTGAAAATCTAGGCTTGTGGGGGTGCGACGTTGACAGATAGGGACAAAGACAACAGAGGAGGAAGAGATTACTCCAGAAGAAGATAAAGTAGAGGAAACTACCGTTGATGAAGTGGGGTAAGGGAGTGAAACTCCAGGAATGACAGAGCCATTGTCATCAACGACAACAGAGGAATTCGGGTCTATTGGAATGTTGGGGTTACTTGGTTTGTCTTCGCTTGAATTAGGAAAACAGGCAACTAACATGCCGGCAGTGAAACCTATTAAAGACATTTTCAAGTTACTTATCATAGAATACTCCAAAGTTATATCTGCTTAAATATATACAATTTAACTAGTTACGTTTGATACTGTAGTTATTCAACTAACATTTGCAGAAGTAAAAAGGTCAAAAAGCTCATATAATTTTACTCTTACCTCGTTACTGAGGATATATCTGTCGATAATAAATAATTTTTTTTGAAAGTGTTAATAGTCTAAATGATGATGTGAGAACAGAATTTAACTTCTTAATCAGTTCAAAAAGATTGTTGTATGAGTGGAATATGGTTTCTTTAAATGTATCTATGGAGCCTTAATTATACGGGCTAACTCTTAGAAATATCCTTTTACGCTTAAAACTACTGGAGGTGCAACATCGCTATACATAATCGTGCGCTGAAAGTAATTTGGTTTGTTGAGATTTTGGCCTCGATGAGGCCGAGTAAATGATATCCATCTAATCTTGCTTGAACGCTTTTCCAAAAATGGCATTAATATGAAAATTAAACTCCTCTTTAAGCATAGCTCAGTTTGATGATATTTCGAATATTAAAGTCTAAATAATTACATACAATTAGCTCACAATGATTTATTCTAAAGCGCCATGAGACTTTGCCGTAGCTATCCAATGTTCTGAAATCCCCTTTGTGTCTACGCCTAAGCTTTTCCCTAAATAGATTGATACTGCATTCAATAAAATTGAACCGTCGTGAGCCTCTTTAAAAGTTTCTATGGCGCCAAAGGTTTCTTGTGCTTTGTTCAGTAATATCGTATTGTGTTGTTGAGCAAAAAGGATTGGGTTTTCAATCTCATGAATTATTGATGGTATCATCAAACAGTCTTGCCACTCTTTATCGATTCTTTGAATGAGTTCTTCAGAAGAGGCCTTTCCAATAACTCGCCATGTAGAAAGTGTTTTAGTATCTCCAGATTCAGCTAAACCAGAATCTAAAAGTAATTCAAATGAAATGTCAGCTAGGTTTTGCATGATACCTAAATACTCATCCTGGGCTGTTTCTAGAGGTTCTGCTTCTTGGCCTTTTAAGTATTCACTGACAGTCATTTGAGGTAATTCAAGAACTTCAGAGCAATCCTTCAAACAGGGGAACTTCTTTCCCTCATAGATATAGATTGCTTCGTTGGATTGAATTTGTCGTCCTAGTGGATAGAGACGGCACGCAAGTGGTCGTCCAGAGTGTATGCTGCATCCTTGATTTGGCAGATATTGGCTACATGAATTTTGACCTTTATGGTTGGGCGTGCCATTGAAGACTAACTGAATGCCTCCAAATTCACAGTAAAGGTCTCGAAATTCTTTGGCCGTTATGTTTTTTTCTTGACTTAAATTGAATAATTCCCATGGATTGAGCATCACGGCTTTGCCATAACAACATGAGCCTGATCTAGAGCAGGTAAGGGGTAATATGCTTTGCCTATTGAGTTTTGTCGTTTGCATTGTGTATTTCTCAAGGGAATGTACATGATGAATTTACTAAAATAGTGCCACAGAATATGCTGTTTGACTAAACATTAATAATTGGACATTGTTTTAATTGTATTTAATCGTGTGATAAAAGTATCCAAATTTATCTTTTCATCCGTTCGCTTTACCCTTGAATCCTGATTTATTGTCATATAGAATCAATACCAAGCTAATAATGTTATTATAAATCAAAGTTATTTGAGGATATGAGTTTGATCATGAGTAATAGACGTGTCAGCATCAGTAGTGTTTTTAAAACGATTATTTGGCCGAGAAGGAAGCTTCTATTGGTAGGCTTAATTCTCATTGTTATTAGCCGATTGGCTGGGCTAGTTCTTCCGGGAGCGACTAAATATCTGATTGATGAAGTTGTGGTAGCCAAAGATTTGGATCAACTAATCACTATAATTATTTGGGTGGCCTCAGCAATAGTCATACAGTCCATTACCTCCTTTTTACTCACTCGGATCCTGAGTGTTGAAGCGCAACGCTTGATAGCCCAACTCAGAGTTAAAGTTCAGCAGAAAGTTTTGAGTCTTCCGGTTCATTTTTTTGACAATAGTAAGTCAGGGGAACTTGTGTCTCGAATTATGACTGATGTTGAAGGAGTACGTAATCTTGTTGGTACCGGTTTAATCCAGTTGATTGGTGGATCATTAACCTCTCTAATTTCATTAGGACTGCTAATTAGTATCAGCCCGACGATGACGGCCTATATATTAATTCCGATTATTATTTTCGGAGTGATTGCCATGAGAGCATTTGCTTTTATAAGGCCTATATTTCGAGAGCGTGGTAAAATTAATGCCGAGGTCACTGGACGACTTACCGAGACCCTCAATGGAATCCGTGTTATTAAAGGGTTTAACGCTGAAGCTCATGAAATACTGACTTTTGAAAAAGGCGTGTTTGCACTTTTTAATAATATCAAAAAGAGTATGACTTCAAGTGCTTTTGTCACAAGCTCCTCGACCTTTCTTCTGGGTATTGCTTCCGCAGGAATTATGGGCATTGGTGGCTATATGATGATGCATGATGAGCTGACCTTTGGTGACTTCTTGGCCTTTACTATTTATCTTGGATTTTTGATTGCACCTATTATTCAGATGAGTAATGTTGGCAGTCAACTCACTGAAGGTTTTGCCGGTCTTGATCGCACCGAAGAACTGATGAATTACGATTCTGAGCATGACGCAACGGAACGGACGATTATTTTAGAAAAATTAAAGGGGGATATTGTCTTTAACAATGTCTCGTTTAAATATTCCGAGGAAAAAAGAGTTCTCAATCATGTTTCTCTAAATGCACCGGCTGGATCGGTGACTGCCCTGGTTGGTTCTTCGGGGTCGGGCAAGAGTACTATTGCAGGTCTGGTTTCTTCATTCCTTAATCCTGAAGAGGGGGTGATTACTATTGATGGAGTTGACCTTTCTTTAGTAACTCTAAAAAGTTACCGTAAAAGCCTTGGGGTCGTCCTACAAGATGACTTTCTTTTTGAGGGTACAATTCAAGAGAACATCTGTTTCCCTAGGCCCAACGCGACTGAGGCTGAGTTGAAGGCTGCAGTTAATGCTGCTTATGTCAACGAGTTTACTGATCGATTTGAAAAGGGTTTAAATACGGTTATAGGTGAACGAGGCGTGAAGCTTTCTGGTGGTCAACGTCAACGAGTTGCAATTGCTCGTGCATTGCTGGCCAATCCCAAAATACTCATACTTGATGAGGCGACTTCTAATCTGGATACTGAAAGTGAAGCGATGATTCAAGAGAGCTTGACTGAGTTGATGAAGGGGCGGACGACTTTTGTCATCGCCCACAGACTGAGTACGATACGAAAAGCCGATCAGATTCTAGTTATAGAGTCTGGGGCTGTTGCTGAGCGAGGTACTCATGATGAATTAATTGAGTTAAAGGCTAGATATTTTGATCTCTTTACTTATCAAGCTAGAATTTAGGCCATAACATGAAGGATTGGCTTCACGAAACAAAGTTAGACCAATGGTTTTATAATTCATAAAATAAAAAATCTTGGCGTCTATTTAAGTCTCATTTTGTTCCATCTTATCTATGAATAATTTTGAACCATATACCGAGGATTTCAAAGATTAGTATCATCGGAGTTAAATTCCATTAATGGTCCAATTAAAAATGAAAAGGCCGATTCCCACTGGGAGCCGGCTTTTCAATTTCGTTCTGTTATTTATGTGGCGATATTTAAATGATTAAAAACAGTGAAGATTTTGTGTGTCAGCTGGTACATTGAGAGCTGATTGGAAATCGGCATAAAACTGAATTCGAGCTAGTGCTTGTGATTGCCAAGATGAAGGACATTCTATACCACCATTGATGAGTTTGATCGTTGCACCAAAGCCGGATGTTCCACTAAAAACAGCTCCATTGACCATAATGTCATGAACTGTCGGAGGCGAAATACTCCATGAAGTATCAATTCGATTCCAAAACCACATAGCTGCAAGCCAAGCGATTTTGGGGTCCTGATGAACTAAGTCAGGGTTCAACAAAAGTTCATTACCATTGCCGAAGATCGCCTCAGAAAATTTTCTATAGTTATAGTCCCATGAAAGTTGCATTGGACCTCTGCCATAGTAATAGTTTGGTGCAGCAGATCCATAATGAAGGCAGTTGCCCGAAGGAACTCCATTGTCGGCACATGTTTCAACAATATGATAAAGACCAGTGTTCCAAGTTCCTCTGCCGGTTTCTTGGACGATGTTGGCGAAGAATGCCGCGGCTTCACGTCTTTTTTGATCCGCCGTACCTTCGTTTAAAAACTTTTTGAATGTTCCACCAATAGTGATGTCTTGCAACTCATTGTAGGCTTCTACAAATGATGCCCATGTGTAGAAAGGCTTACGGTTTGGGAATGCTCTTTTATAATCAGATTCAGTAAACCAACCAGCCACTGCATCAGGTAATGCGACACTTGAGCTAGATACTTGAGTTGTACTTGAGTTACCATTACCAGTCGAAGGTTCTGACGACCATGTGATGACGTCAATTGTGATTCTTTGACCGGTGCGGCCAGTCCAAGGGTTTTTCAAGTAAATATTCCAATCATCACCTACATCTGGAGCGACGACTTCTTGTGCGTCTTCACAAGCGCCGCCTTGAGTAGTAATTAACGACCCGCTAGATATGCCGGCGGTTCCATATGATCCTTGTTGATGACCAGGAAGTTTCAAAGCATTTAAAACGAAATTAAATTCAAGTGCGGTGCTCTTACGAGTACAAACTGGCACAAAGACGACCGCTTCAGATGAGGAAGATACAACGACTGCTGATGAAACTGCAGCAGATGAAGCTACAACTTGGCTGGATGTAGTTGGTATACTTGAAAGAACAGGTTCAACTACAACCGGTATTAGTGGGTCGGGGGCTTGACATACTGCTGCTGCATCACACAGCATACAAGCACTGCCATCGGCTGGACAGTAAGAAAATGACTTGTCTTCATTAATTGAGGAACATCCTGTTTCATTACATTGAACTTGAGGCCATATAGCGGGGTCTGAGGGGGCTGAAGGTGGGTCTGCGGAAAAACAAGCAACGAATATTGAAGTTGCGACTAAAGTTATAAAGACCCATCGTAATTTACTTAACATAGATTTCTCCCAATGAAGATAAGCGAAACATATATAAAATTATCTTTTACACCTAGTATTATTAGGCCTTTGATATGAAATTTGTACTCAAAATGCGTACTTTTTACATAAATTATTTCTCAAATCACGATATAAGGTTTAATCTTAGGATTCACTTATGATTTGGTTCTATACCACTGATTTAAAGTTCAATTAGATTTCTTTACCAATTCTAATTGCATTCTGTTTCGTTATAACCAAAACTTAATCACATCTCACGTGAAAATTTTCGAGAGTTAAGTTGAGTACTCTATCATCAAAGGGATTCAAACACTTTAACTAGGATTCAACTTTCACTGGGGTTTTATGCCCTGGAGTCGCTCAGGAACCTAATGCTAAAGGGGTAATTAACCCACTGTTTGGGGTTTCTCTTAGCACTTATGATAGGAAACTCAAAAAACTAAAGTAATATTGTGATAATCGTCACAAGTCATAGATTTCAATTGATTTATGATGAATTTTATCTTATGTTAAAAGGAGGTCCAACTTAATGGGTTTGTAACCAGAGGTCGCTATGTACGACTACACCAAAATCTTTGGATTCCTTGTAATCCTTTTATCTTGCTCTTATTCCCAGAGTGAGGTTATTTATGCTTTTGGTGGGAGCTTTCAACAAGAAACTTCTCAAGGCTCGTTTGCGATGTCTATGGCGCCGCAATCAGAAGGCATTTTTACTCAGGTGGCTCCCCAAGCAGAAAGCGTTTTTACTCAGGATAATTTTGTTCAATACTCTCTGGGGATTCTTGCGGAATTTGTTGTGGGATCTGAAGAGGTTGAAAAGCGAACTAATTTTGGCATCGGTGGTCCAAATTTTACTTCTTCATCATTTGAATGGGAAGTCCCCAACGGTGTAGTTTATGAAATTGTGAGTATCTCAGCTAATGGTAACGAAAGAGTTTTATATCAAAGTGTCGGCACAGGTGTTGTTGAGTATTTTGCTTTTTCTCAATTTAAATTGAATTCGGGCTACCAGATTATTCGCGGCAAAGCTGGCGTGTATAGTTGGAGTAGACCCTATTACAAATATTAGGTAAAAAATTGAAAACTTTAATCATTCTTTTATTTTGGATTATGTGTTCGGGCGTCTATGCTCAAACTCATGATCTCACCTTTCCGCTTAATGGCAGGATTGCTAATACGGAAATTGGTCTTAATGCAGAAATTCAACTTCATATTTCACTGAACGATGCAGCCGAGGGCGGTGAAGTCATATGGAGTGAGACTCATACGACTACTTTGAATAATGGTTGGTTCAATGTTGAGCTTGGGTCAAATATCCAATTGCCAAGTGCGGTCAAATTTAGCAAGCAGCTTTGGGTTTCATTAGCTGTTAACTCAGAACCAGAAATTTTGAATCGTATCCCACTCAGTGTCGCTGCCAAATCAGTAATGGCTCACTCTGTGAATGGTAGAATTATCAAAGGAACTTCAATTGACAATGATTTTCTAGTCAAGTCAATAAATGGTCTCAAAGACGATATCATCTTTGAGGCGGATTCAAGTTTTTTATTGGATACCGAATCCAATACATTAAAACTTTCTCTTTCTCAAAGTGCTATCCAGTCAGATAACATAGCCAAAGGCTCAATTGTTCAATCGAAGATTAAAGATGAAGCAGTTACAGAATCAAAATTAAAAATTTCAAATATAGGGAATGAGAAAACAGACGGTTATGTTCTTGCTTGGGATCAAAAAAATAACATTATGCGTTGGATTCCTTTAACCGGTGAATTCTCTAAAGTTGGAATTGATAGTAATTCTACTCCAGGTCATATAGGACATACGGCTGTTGATGGAGTTATTCGGGTTGATTCATCTTTAACCTATACTAGCGGTGGTGATTTTATCACTTTGGGTTTAAGTGATGATGCTATCAATAAAGATAAAATAAACGAGAATGTTGCAGGACTTGGTTTAGGTCAAAACGCTGATGGCTCTCTAGAGGTAATTCCTGATGACTTGACCTTAGAATTAAATGGCGATACATTGCGTCTGAAAGATTTTGGAATTGAAACATCAAAGATTAATGACTCTGCGGTGACTGTGGCCAAACTCGCTGACAATGCTGTGATTACTTCAAAAATATTAGATGGCGCTATTACCAAAGAAAAAGTCAATTCCGATGTTGCTGGTCTTGGTCTTGCTAAAGATATTGATGGTTCACTTAGGGCGATTGTTGATGACTCGACTCTTGAAATTAATGTGGATACTCTGCGGATTAAAGACTTGGCTGTTTCTAATGAGAAGTTGGCGCTCGATGCTGTTCGTAATATTAATTTAGCCGATAGCGCTGTTCAAACTGAGAATAT
>CAWVXU010000016.1:0-38724 GCA_963934255.1 uncultured Fibrobacterales bacterium | reverse complement strand
GTGTCAGCAGTTCAATTCTGCTCGAGGCCATTAAAAGATCACTTTCCAAGTGGTCTTTTTTTTTGTCTTTTTTTTGTCTTTTTTGTCTTTTTTTTCATCCACCATTATTAATCGCTCACTCCTCTCTAGCTACCTCAACAACAATGGTCAGCAGGATTTCCTAATTACGCTGCAAGAAGTCTAAGAGGGAAAGGCGTTCATGTCATCCAAGGACAGGCTTTTGGTGAACTTTAATTAGATAGTGAGAGTGTCCTCAACTTGGAATCAACTACTAGAAAAAGACAATTATATTCCTTTAGCAACTCATTCAAACAAAGCCGGCAGAACAGCTGGAGCCAATTCAGCAGGGTAGTAATAAACTCGCAGGTGGGTTTCTTATTTAGACGATTGGCGGCAAAGCCATCATTCAGGGTTAAAACAGTTTAAAAAATGTCTCTATCTAGTTTGTAATTCCCTCTAAGAAACTTGCAGAAGATGAGAAATTATGTTATTCTATAAATCTCAAGGGGACCTTATGCTTTTTCAAGTTATTACAAAATCAACTTTACTACTAGGCTTTTTAACCCTCACCGCATTAGCAACATCATGCAGCGATGAAAACCCTACAGGCAATTCAGCTAACGGGACCCAAACTGAACCAGCAGTTGTGTATCGGCTCAAAGTTGACAGTACCAGCACCTATGTGTACAAATCTCAAGTATTTGAAGATGGTATTCTTCAATCAACAAACTATTCTTACTATAGTTTAAAAGAAAATGAATCTAATACCATGTATTTTCAAGGTGTAAAAATACCCGAAGACGGGGCTATTAGTGACCGCATCAAACTGAATGAGAATAGTTTTTATAAAACAAATGACACCCTCGATATCGATAGTGTTCGTGTCATTCAAAACGAAAGCCTAACAGGGGTATCACCCTTTCTCCTTCAATACAATTCGAGAGTTGCAAGATTAACAAGTATCAAGCCAGATACTCTTCTGATTGAGTCTCGCGACTTAAGTATCCAAGAGGCTGCAAGTTTCAAAGTCGAATATAGTGCCAAATCAAATTCTACACTCAAAATTGAAGAGTGGATTGGGGCGTCTTATATACTTAAGAGAAAGGCCGAAGAGACTATAGACAAGGTTGTGCATCTCAGCATTACTCAATATATTGGCAATAAGAGTCAAGCAAAACATTACAACCTTATTGATTAGGTTACGGAGACCAATTTATACAATGATTAAAAAATTCTAACCTTTTAACGTTGGGATTTTTTGGTTTTATTCTCACTATGATGACTTAGCAGGGCAAGTAAAGAAATTTCAGATGCTTCAAGAATTCGTTGGCCATTTGAACCCAATATAGACTCATATATTGCTAAATAAATCATTTAAGCGAACGTGATTAGGTTGCATTTTTTTTTGACCTTCAGTGCTACTTGGTCTTCATGCTCGTATGGTATCAGATAATCCGCTTGAGGGGAATTAGCATATATGAAACGAACTCTCAGATGAAAATTGTTCTGCTAATTCAAGCGCGCCATCTAAAACACCCTTGATTAAGTGGTCTCGATATACAGGAATAACTATTCGTTCCAACTTCAACATTTTTACTCCATTCAAATTGCTAACTTTATTCATATTACAACATATTCTTGGGTCAAATGAAACTGAAGACTGTATTTTTGCTCACTGTTTGGATTTTAGTCTCAGCCACTTCGGCTCAGACTCTCCAAGTCGTGGACTCCGGTCTTGTGAGTGATGAAGAACTCAACCTGGAAATATTTGAACAAGATGAAGCCCTCAAGGACCAGCTAGAGAATCAAGACACCCCTAGCGGGCCTGACACAGTTGAGTATCAATCTGTCGAACTCGAATACAACCTTCAGACTAAAACACTAGAACTTAATGAAAAGGCTTCTCTGAAATACAAAGGTGCAGACCTATCTGCCGACACTATAATTTACCAAACACAAAGCCAAGTGCTTGAGGCTGTCGGTTCTCCCGTCATTAAAGACCGCTCAAACCCGCCCATTGCCGGTTATAAAATGAAATACAATCTCAAGAAAAAGGTCGGACAAGTATTTTATGGGTCGTCCTATAGGGAAAGCCAACAATTTAATGGAATGGATATTCGTCGATTAGAAGACGGCCGCTTAGCCATTTCACGAGGTGATTTTTCTAGCTGTGACACTTTAGATGAACAACACTATTACTTCTACTCTAGGCGCATGTTGATTAAACCCAAAGAAAGTATTGTAGCCAAGCCAGTAGTGCTTAATATTGCAGATGTTCCTATTGCGATACTCCCTATCATTGTCAATCCAATGTCCAACGGACGTCAAAGTGGTTTGCTGATGCCCAAATATGGTGGTGATCAGGCTCAAGGCTTCTATATGCGAGACCTTGGTTATTATTGGGCAATTAATGATTATATGGATTGGGACTTCAGAACGGACCTCGTTGAAGGCTCTGCAGGTGACTTTGACAAGACTACAGCCAAAAGTAATTTCAGATATAAAAAACGTTACGAGCTTGATGGCAATGTGGATGGAGCGCTCTACTTGGACCAATTGGGTGAAAAAGGATCTGAATGGGATATACATTTTAATCACGACCAGAAACTCACTCCAGATGGTCGAACAACATTGACAGGTTCAGGTAGTTTTGTTTCTAAATCTGATGTACGTCAAGAAAAGGGTTTGGACAAATCAACCGTTTTGGATCAGCAAGCCAATGCACGAATGGCTCTGAGGCATCAATTCAAAAATAACTCAACCTTTAGTGCCGAGCTTCAACAAGAGCGAGATCTCAAGGAGGTTAAAAGCAATGGAATTAACACGAGAAAAACTACTCGAAATATACCTGATCTTCAGTTTACTTCAAGTGGACCATTAATTCCTCGTTCAGATTATGCCGAATTTGATACCAGTACGACGGCTAGCTGGTATGAGAAGCTCAACTATAGATACCAACTAAGAGGAAATCAACACCAAAGGATTATTGAAGATTCCACTGGTATAAATGACACTCTTTGGATAGGGACAAATGACAATTTAAGTTTAGATTATACTGGCTCGCTTTTTGATGTCGTGAATGTCACGCCTAGCTTGAGCTATAATGGCATGTGGAGCGCTCACTCATACAACAAAGACTACAATTCAATTGACACAATACAACCTAACCGCTATCAGCTTGACCCTGCCGAAAAAAACTATGGCTCATACTTTGGTAAATATAATGCTCGACTCAATCTAGACACCAAACTCTATGGGATTTGGCGACCAGAGATTCAACGTTTTTTTGGCATACGCCACACAATCCTCCCAAATATTTCGTATACATTTGCTCCCGAAATTGATTCAAACAAGACCTTCGTTAAAAATCCTGTCATTCACTCAACTCCTTATCAAAGTGAGCAGCAAGCAATTGGTTATGGACTAGGAAATGACTTTGATCTGAAGTATATCACACGCTATGTGACCCATGCCAAAAAAAGTTTACAGTCAGAGGAGGACAGTTCTATGACTAAAACAGCTCTTCAGCCTGAATATAACAACATTAAAATTCTTTCCACCAGATCTAATGCTAGCTATAACTTAGCAGCCGACTCTTTAAATTGGTCAGATATAACGTCTCAAGTAGGCCTTCAAATCACCGACTCTTATCGATTTAATGTCAATTTTATTCACACCCTTTATGATCCATATTCTACAACACCTAATACTCAACAAAGCACCCCTATCCTTAGAGAGTACAAATACTCACTCAACAAGAGCCTTGCATGGCGAGGAGATTTCAATGGTGGTTTCCCTTCTCTTAATGGTAAATATCTCATGACTGATTGGAGCGCAGGCTTAAACTACAGCTATGGCTACCGCACTACGAGAGTGTCACAGACAGCTTTTCAAACGAGTGAATTTCATACAAGCTCAGCGCAAATTGCTCTTCACCCCACTCCCAAATGGGATATGAGATATAATACTCATTATAATTTTCAAGATGGAGAATTTGCAGAACACAGCTTCAACTTTACTCGTCTTTTACATTGTTGGAAATTAGAATTTAGATGGACCCCAAAAGGACCGGCTGAAGGTTGGGCATTTAATGTTCATATCATTGATTTACCTGATATACGCCTTCAAGCTGCTCAAAGTAAATTAGACTACTAGGGCCTATTTGAATATCCCAAAATGTTTGAAAAATGGCTATTTTAGAAGTAAATAAAGGACTACTATGAAAATCATTCTTCCCGTTGCCGGAATGGGCACAAGACTTAGGCCTCAAACTTGTTTCTTACCCAAGGCATTACTACCTGTCGGCGGTAATTGTATCTTAGGTCATATTTTAGAGTCCTTTGATTCACTTGATGTCAGTGAGTATATATTTACCACGGGCTATAAGAGTGAACTCGTGGAAGAATACGTTAGAACTCTCAACATCCCTCACCGCTTTGTTAAACAAGAAGACCCTCAAGGCCTGGGTGAAGCAATTTCACTTTGTACTCCTTTTTTAAGCGACGATGAGCCAGTTTTAATCGTATTAGGTGATACTTTATTTGAAGCTGATCTAAATGAACTAACATCTCGAGACCACAATGCATTATGTATTCGTCAAGTTGACCATCCTGAACGCTTTGGTGTTGCAGTAGCTGACGCTTCTGGTACTATTACCGAGCTTGTTGAAAAGCCGAGCGAGTTTGTCTCAGATCAAGCTTTGGTTGGCATTTATTGGATCAAAGACACAACAGCCTTAAGATCAAGCTTGGATCAATTAATTCGTGAGGATATCAGAACTCGTGGTGAATACCAACTAACTGATGCTTTAGTTCTTATGATGGAGTCAGGCACTGAATTCAAAACAGCCTCAATTATAGAATGGTTAGATTGCGGTAGGCCTGAAACACTTCTTGCAACCAATGCAAAAGTTCTAAAAGGACAGCATTTTGTAGCGCCAACAGCTCAACTTGAGAACTGTACTATTATTGAGCCATGTCATATATCAGCAGATGTTGTTGCCAAAAATTCAACTCTAGGTCCGAATCTTTCATTGTTTAAAGGCTGTCAAGTTCAAGATTCTCAGCTTTCTGAATCAGTAATTGATCAAAAGTCTCAAATTATTTCATCTAAACTCAGTAATGCTATCGTCGGAAAAGAGTGTTATCTCGAAACACAAAAAGGACGCATGAGCATAGGGGATTACACTCATCTAGGTGGGTCATTCAACTGATGTGGATTTTAGCTAGTGCAAGCCCCCGTCGTCAAGAATTACTTTCAAGTTTAATGAAAAGCTTTGAAGTTATCGCATCAAATTGTGACGAGATCATTGACCCTAGTTGGCCAGTTCAAACAGTCGCTCAAAATATTGCTTGTCAAAAATCCCTGCACATAAGTAATCTGCACCCCAAAGCATTTGTTCTTGGGGCAGATACAATTGTACGACTTGACAATACGATACTAGGCAAACCAAAAGACTACAATCATGCTCAAAATATGTTAGAACTCCTCTCTGATAAGAACCATATTGTTGAAACAGGCGTCTGTATTAGCCAAGGAAATCAAATTATTCACCAATTCACCGAACAAACTGAAGTTTTCTTTAAAAGTCTTAGCTTGATTGAAATTCAAAACTATATTGATACAAAAGAGCCTTTTGGTAAAGCTGGTAGCTATGCTATTCAAGGACAAGGGGCTTTTCTCGTGAGAAAAATCAATGGATGTTTTAATAATGTCGTTGGATTACCTATTTTTACACTCAAAGAAATTTTAAGAACTGAAGATTATGAGCCAAACAAAAAATCCCAATCCCTCGGATAACAATCCAAAATTGGAAAATGAAAAGCTGACTCTAGGTGATTACATCAAAAGAGCTCGTGAAGCCAAACAAATTGAGCTCGGTGATTTAGCACGTGAAAATCGCATGACTGATGAATATCTCACTTATTTAGAGCAGGGAAACTATGCTCAACTGCCGGGTGATACTTATGTTCGCGCTTACCTGAAGTCAATTGCTAAGCGTTTACAACTCAGCGAAGAAAAAATTCTTACTTGGTATCTCAAAGAAACCAAACAAGAAGTCCCTCACGATTTAGATCATGTTATTAAAATTGTGAATGATCAGCCTCATGACACGCAAACCTTACAAAAAGGCAAGGTGGTAATTCTTTTAGTCGTGATTATTGGTTTGTTTGGCGCTGCACAGTTGATGAACTTTCTTAGCCAGAAGTGGATTGAACCTGCGGACAAGAGCCAAACATCAGCGGTTACGGGGGCACAAAACACCGCTGATTCTAACAAAACAGAATCTCTCATCCAAAAAGACTCACTTAAACAAGACTCTATCATTAAAAATTTAGATCGCCTGGCATTAATCAAAAAAGATTCAATAAAGGGCCTTAAATCAGGGAGTGGTAAGACAAGAACTGTTTCAAAGTCAGTTAAAACACTTTTAAGCCTCAGCACGACAAAAGACTCAACCTGGATTTCAGTGAATGCAAAAGGGTCCAAACAATTTGCAATATGGTTGAGAAAAGGCCAAAAGCCTCAGTATCTTAGTCGCCTTGACACCATCAGCTTGGAAATAGGTCAACCAGAAATTTTGAATTTAAAACTCAATGGGCAGTTAACCAAAGTAACACAATCATTGCACAAAATCTATAATGGCAAGTTGGTTAAATAATGAATGATGTCAATAACGAATTAATGTTTGCCATTGGAATTTATATGGTCTTTCTACTCGTTGTCTTCGTATTGTTTTCCACAATATCTATTAGCATTAATGATTTTGAAAAAAAACTCGATAGCTTTGCTCTCAAACTTACAGAACGTTATGATATGGAATCCAAAATCAAACGTCAGTATTCTTCACCCATGACTCCGCAAGAGGAAACAGATGCGTAAATCAGAAATCCAACGTAAGACTAGAGAAACAAATATCAGCTTAAGAATGAACTTTGATGAATTTGAACGTGGTGAAATCAAAACCGGCTCTGGGTTTTTAGACCATATGTTAGACCTATTTCAAATGCATTCAGGAATTGCCTTAGAGGTTATTTGTGAGGGTGATACTTGGATTGATATGCACCATAGTTGTGAAGATATTGCCATTTGTTTTGGTCAAGCACTCAAAGAGTGTGTAGGTGACAAAAAAGGGATCGAGCGTTATGGCTTCTACTATGTTACAATGGATGAAACTTTAGCTCGTGCTTGCCTTGACTTTAGTGGCCGATATGGGTTTGCTTATGATGCAGAGTACAAACAAACTCGCATAGGTAATTTAGATACTGAACTTGTTAAACATTTTTTTCATTCAGTAGCAGAGCATGCTCAGATGAACCTCCACCTTGATATAATCCGTGGTGAAAATACTCACCATATGATTGAAGGGCTCTTCAAGGCCTTTGCTCGTGCAACTGCTATGGCGATCAGCCCTTCACTTCGAATTAAAGGTATCCCTAGCTCAAAAGACGCTTTATAATATGAGTGTTAGATTTTAACCATTAGAAAAGAGGTTGTAAAAATACAGCCTCTTTTTTTTGACTAATAAATCTAATTCAACTAACAGTTGTCATTGTGAAACAATAAAACATCCTGGATTACTGAAGATTGGGTCTTCAACATTAAAAGTCGATCCAAACCTATTGCAATACCACTGCAATCGGGCAGGCCTTCATCTAAGGCTGATAAAAATTCTTCATCAATTTTTAAAGGCCGTTTTGCAAGCTCAAGCCTTTTGGTTTGATCGGCTTTAAAACGAGACCGTTGATCGTGAACGTCAGTCAACTCCCAATAGCCATTAGCAAGCTCCACGCCCTCAATATAGAGTTCAAACCTATGAGCCCAAGCCAAACCTTCATCATCTATCCAAGTCTTAGCAAGTGCGGCTTGGTGAGCAGGATATTTCTCCACCCACAAAGGTCCCTCAAATCCTAGCTTGGGTTCAATGATAGAAACCAATATATAGTCTAAAAGTGATTCTTTAAATTCAAAGGAGTTCTCAGATTGAGAGCGATTGAGGGGTGCTAAATTTTGCGCCTCAATAAACTTTTCTAAATCCTCAATTGACACATGAATTGGATCGAAATGACAATTATTCTGATATAACTCACGCCAAGTGATCTTTAGAGCCGGTAAACTAAATCCAACGAGCACCAAAAGTTGCTCGACTTCAGCTTGAAGACTAATTGAATCATAACCAAGTCGATACCACTCTAAAATTGTGAATTCCCACTGATGTCGTGGGCCCGTTTCACCGCACCTAAACGCTTTTGAAATCTGAAAGCAATCAGGGAATCCCTCACACAATAACCTCTTCATGTGAAATTCAGGACTCGTATTTAGATAAAGTGATTGTTTTTTAATTTGGCTTGCTTCAACGCCATCAACGAAATTTTGAGTTTCAAAAACATCTATCCAAGGGTCCATACCTGAGGCTCTTGACAACAAAGGAGTCTCTACTTCTAGGACTCCCTTCTCTGTAAAAAAGGACCTTATGATTGACATAAGGTCCGCGCGTTTAATTGCAGCTTGAAGCTTGCTGTTCATGAAAAGTTTACTTTTCAATCTTTGAGCGTTCAACATACTCACCAGTTCTTGTATCCACTTTGATACGAGTACCTTGATCAATAAATAGTGGGATACCGATTTCAAAGCCAGTCTCTAAAATTGCAGGGCGAAGAACATTTGTAGCTGTATCGCCTTTTACTCCCGGAGGAGCGTCTGTAATGAGGAGATCTACAAAGTTAGGCGGTTCTATCTCTAGTACACGGCCTTCCCACATCATCACATTACACATCATGCTATCAAGAAGGAAATTCTCAGCACCACCCATTGCAACCTTTTCAACTTCAACTTGCTCGAAAGACTCCATATCCATGAAGGTCCATACAGAAGAGTCATTATAAAGATACTGCATTGCAGATTGAGTGACATCACATTCAATAGCAGATTCATTTGACTTATAGGTTCTATCGAATATTTTACCTGTTATTAAGTTTTTAATCTTTACGCGAGTGAAGGCTTGGCCTTTGCCAGGCTTAACAAAATCAGCATCTTGAATAATATGAGGTTGACCATCAATTAAGATTTTTGTTCTTTTGCGTAGGTCTGTATGTCCTAGAGCCATATATCACATCCATTTTAGAGGTTTTTCAATGACAGAAAATGTAGCAAAAAGTCAGTCAACATCGGTTCATAGAGTCATTGACATTGCTCAAAAACTTGGTCTTGACGCCAATGCCATCCCCTTGACTCCAAATTTCCCTTTATTAATACCCCGCCACTGGTTAGATAAAATTGAAAAAGGAAACCCCAAAGACCCACTTCTTCTTCAAGTATTGCCCCGCAAAGAAGAGTTGAACGCTCCGGAATTAAATTGGAGTAAAGACGCTGTAGGTGATCTAGCCGCCACTATTGCACCGGGGCTTATCCACAAGTACAGTGGCCGAGCTTTATTAATAACAACCGGTAGCTGCGCACTTCATTGCAGGTATTGTTTTCGTAAACACTTCCCTTACAATGATTCTCCTAAGACACACCAACAACTTGTGCAAAGCCTTGAATTGGTGAAAGCCGACACGAGTATATCTGAACTCATTTTATCAGGTGGTGACCCCCTGAGTTTGAGCCAAGCACGATTGGAGCAGCTTGTTGATGAAATAATTAAAATTGAGCATATTAAAACACTAAGAATTCACTCGAGAAGCCTCACTACCAGTCCATCAATTTCCACCAAGGAACTTTTAAATATTTTCAATAAATTCAAGGGCAATAAAGTTATTGTAGCACACGTTAATCATGCCAATGAACTTGATGAACAAACAAAAAATGCGTTGGCTTTGTGGAAAGTAAATTCGTGGACATTACTCAATCAAACTGTATTCTTAAAAGATGTGAATGATAAGGCAACTACTCTAATTAACCTTTCACATAAGCTATTTGATCAAGGTGTATTACCCTATTATTTGAATTTATTAGATCGAGTTGAAGGAGTCCAACACTTTGAAATTTCAGACTCTAAGGCATTGGCGATTTATAAAGAGATTCAGAGTAAGCTGCCTGGATATCTTTGCCCTAAAGTAGTTCGAGAGATACAAGGTAAGGCAAACAAAACACTTGTTCATATTCCTTATTAAAATATTCAGTTTATTTTTTAATACAAAAGAGGCTAACTCACAATGAGTTAGCCTCTTTTGTATTTTGAAATTATTGAATCATTTCAACTTATTTTTTAATCGTCTTACGAACAAATTTCACTTTTTTGTTTTGATTGAAATCCTCAGATTTATTTTCAAATTTCAAGTAAAGCTCTTCTGTAATTGTACGAATCCGAAGTTGATTCTCTCTAATTCCTTTAGAATAAAGGTAATTTGCTAGAGCTGATGAACGATTGTTAATTAACAGTAAGTATTCTGGTAAGTCTAATTCAATACGAGGCATGTAGAGGTAGACTAGTAACTGGTGTTCAGGGTAAATAGAGAGAGTCTTTACGATATCCTCTTCTAATTTAACCTTTGAGTTATAAGTCAGTTCATCAGTCCCAGAATTAAACAATATCACCAACTCAAATTGTTCTGGTAACGGAGCACGAGCTCTATCAGGACAGCCATCATCATCTTCTTTGCCATTCACATTTTCAGGTTGTAGCGGACATATATCGAATTTGTCTTTGATACCATCGCCGTCATTATCAAATTCAGGACAACCATCAGTATCTTCAAAATTATCCATATCTTCTTTGTCAATTGGACACTTATCATTGACATCTAGAACACCATCACCATCATTATCAGGGTCAGGACAACCATCAGCATCTTTGAAGCCATCACGGTCTTCTGGTTCATTTGGACATTTATCTTTGTTGTCAGGCATTTTGTCGCCATCATTATCATTATCAGGACAACCATCTTGGTCGTTAAAGCCATCACGGTCTTCTGGATCAAAGATACATTGGTCTTGAGTATCAGGAACACCATCGGAATCATTATCTAGGTCAGGACAACCATCGTTATCTTTGTAACCATCATAGTCTTCAGCTTCTTGAGGACATTCATCAAGCTTATTTGGAATATTATCCAAATCAATATCAGAAGAGCCACAGGCTGAAGCCAATAAAGAGAAGCCTACAAGAGTCAAGATTAAAGCAAATTTTTTTTTCATTTTATGTTCCCATAAATTTATTCTTTTCATTTCCAAATATAATAAATACACTAGGCTTTTTGGCGACTAAAATGGAGAATAGAGAGTGTTCCTACCCATAAAAACCCAATTGCATAGAGGATTAAAAAAGGACCCACGAGATATTTATCACTTGTGAAATAAATCTGAGAAGATATGGCACAGTAGACTCCTAGAGTTAACTCAATAATGGCAATTAATGGGAAATTAATAGAGGTCTTGACAAACTTCTGATCACCTTTTTTTGGTGTTCGTACAAAGCTTGATTTCCGCCCCAAAAGAGCAGAAAACACTGCTTTTGAATTATTTATGGCAATTCCCGTACCTAAACTCATTAAAATAGGAAAAACAAGGACTCTTTTTTTCCACCCTTCCGACTGAGAAAAGCGTTGGGCAACAAAATAAAGTACAGAAGGAGCCACTGAAGCAATAAAAATAGTCACTACAATAAACCAAATCATGAAGCTAGGTAAACTATAACGATACCACGTCAATAAGGGTAAAGATAAAATAGCCGTACTCAGCATCAAAGGATGAATCATATAGTGCGTGGTATGCATGAGAGCCTGCCATTTAACTCGAAGGCTAAAGTCACCTCTAAACACTTGTGGAAGAACCTTCTTGGCTGTCTGTATAGACCCCTTGGCCCAGCGGTATTGTTGACTTTTAAAAGCATTAATATCATCTGGCAATTCAGCTGGTACAATAATGTCATAAAGAAACTTCATTTTCCAACCTCTCAACTGAGCTCGATAACTTAGATCCATGTCTTCAGTCAGCGTATCACCTTGCCAATTGCCTGCATCTTCAATCGCACTTTTACGCCAAATTCCAGCCGTACCGTTAAAGTTCATAAACAAATCACCCCAAGACCTAGCAGATTGTTCAATCACAAAGTGCCCGTCAATCCCAATAGATTGAGCTAATGTCAATAAACTATCGCCACGATTGACATGCCCCCAACGACCTTGTACTAAGGCTAATGTCGAATTCTCCATTAAAAACGGGATAGTTTTAATCAAAAAATCAGCTTCAGGCATGAAATCAGCATCAAAAATTGCAATAAACTCGCCTTCTGTTAGATTCATTCCAGCCTTCAAAGCACCTGCTTTGTATTCAGACCGATCACTTCTATAAATCCAATTAATTTGATGACCCAAAGCTCTCATTTCATCAACAATGCCCTTGGATATCAACTCCGAACCATCAGTTGAGTCATCTAGTACTTGAATTTCATGTAATCCATGTGGGTATTCAATCGCACAAATGGCCTTGATGAGACGCTCGACCACAGCTGATTCATTATAAAGAGGCAGCTGTGTTGTAACTAAAGGCCAATCTTTTAGTTGGTGCGTAGCAAGAAACTCTCGATCCCGAGTCACAGTCTTTTTACGATGCTTTAAAAACAAATAGATTGAATGATAAGAATTGATTCCATAGATAAAAAGCAGCATAGCACACATCGTATAGAGCACCATGAAAATATCTAAAACAAAGAGATTGAAAAATTGAACCACAAAAATAGCATTTCATTAAATTTATCTCAAATTTAGTTACCTTGAAGGAGAAAACCTTACGAAGAATTCATGGAAACGATGAAAAAATGTGCCAGCACGATAGAATCTCTCAGAACCTGGGCACGAACTCAAGTTCGAGATGCCAATTTCTGCAAAATCATTGTAGGCATGTTTTTAGGCTTGAAAGGCGAAATATCACAAAAATGTGATAATGACATCTTTGAATTGTTACTAAATTTAGGTCATATAGACCAATTTGATTTCTCTATTCTTATTGAAAGAGTGGAGCGTGAGGCTTGGGATGAGTTACTCGTTGATACTAATAGCATCATTTGTATGATCGAAGAGCTTACTCACTTGAAACAGACCGGACAGCTTCTCCCCTCTGATTTCATGACTAGCCTCATCAATATTGAGCAAAATTTTGAACGAGACCTTAGAGGTGTAGAGTGCCCACGCAATTATGTCAAAGCTAGCGTGATTCTCAAAAAACTCCCAGCTAAGTCAAAACTCAAACTTTTACTTGATTCCGGAATGCCGATTGAAAACGTCCCCATGCGCTTAAAAGCAGATGGATACTCAATCATTGAACGGATTAAAGTTGAAGATTATTGGTCTATCACTGTAATTAAGGGAAATGAGCGATTCACTAATGCCTAAGATATCGAATAAAATTGGCGCTAAAGAGCAAAAAAAAAGGGCTCTCGCTAAGGCTTTATCTTGGCGTTTGATTGGCTCAATCGACACTATGATTATCGCTTTTGTGCTCATGAGTTTTTTTGGACAAAGCACTGAAACCGGGCTATGTAAAGACTCAACGTCAAATGCTCAGATTGCTTTTAGCATCGGTATTGTCGAAGTTATAACTAAATCGTTTCTTTATTATTTTCACGAAAGACTCTGGACTCGACTTAATTTTGGAATTCCCAAAAAAGAAGACTATTCAATCTAAAACCTATTTATTACAAATTTCATTGGATCATTATGCAAGACTTAAAGAAGTATCAAGAAAGCATCAAAGGTTTTAATACCAAAGATCTAATTAAGTGGGCACTTAAAGAGTTTGGTTACGACAAATTACTACTTGCTTCCTCCTTGGGTGCAGAAGATCAAGTCCTCACCAAAATGATGTTACAAGAAAATTCTCGATCAAGAATTTTCACTTTGGATACAGGTCGTCAATTTCAAGAAAATTACGATGTGATGCAGGCTTCACAAGAGAAATACTCATTCGCATACGAACTTTGTTTTCCGGACCCAACAGAAGTCCAAAATCTTGTCAAAGTCAAAGGTCCGAATTTATTTCGAAAATCTATTGAAGACCGCAAAGCTTGTTGTGAAGTCCGTAAGATGACCCCTCTGCGTAAGAAGCTAACAACCGCTGACTGTTGGATTACTGGTCTTCGCTCAGGTCAATCAATTACACGAGGTGACATGCAAGCCATTGAATGGGATGAAAATTTCGGCCTCTATAAGATCAACCCACTGATTTTATGGTCTGAAGAGGACGTATGGGACCTCATCAAAAGTGAAAGCATTCCTTATAACAAACTTCACGACCAAGGATTTCCCTCTATTGGTTGCGCGCCCTGCACAAGAGCTATTGAGCCTGGGCAAGACATCCGTTCTGGACGTTGGTGGTGGGAAATGCCAGATCAAAAAGAATGTGGTTTACATTTTGTTGATGGGAAAATGCTTCGCACCAAAGATTTGCCAATTGACCACCCTGAACACCATAGCAATCAATAACTAATATTCAAACAATACTAAAGAAACTTGTGAGACCTAGATGTTAAATATCGTCCTCAACACTAAAAACAAAAAAGTACTTTGTATTGGTGGTGGGCATGCAGCAACCCTAAAATGTAAGACTTTGGTTAAAAACGATGTTGAACTGATCATCGTCAGCCCCGAAGTAAGTACTGAACTCGGCACCTTTATATTAAAAAACCGAATTAGGTGGATTAAAGAAGAATTCCTAGGCACAAGTCAACTTACCGAATATGAGGTAAACCACGGAGACATCGTGCTTGCCTGCACACCTGATAAGGAAACTAATTCAAACATACAATCACAGGCCAGATGTCTTGGAATGCTAGCTTACCGAGCAGATATTCCCGGTCTCAGTGATTTTCATTTTCAGGCTACCATTCATACTGATGAATTCAAAGTTTCTATATCCCATAATCAAGCCGACAAACACCAGTCTATCTTATTAAAAAATTGGATTGTACCTTTATTAAGGGAACCTGAATTTTTACCTGGTCAAGTTCAGCTTGTAGGATTTGGCCCAGGGGCAATTGATTTAATGACCTTAAGGGCATATAAATTAATCAAACAAGCCGATGTCATATTTTATGATGATCTCATAGGTAATGAAATTCTTGACATGTGCTCTGCCACCAAAATTTATGTAGGTAAACGAAAAGGTAAACATTATAAAAATCAGGATGAAATCAACCTGCTACTCCTTGAATCCGCACAAAATTCAAATCGCGTTTTAAGACTAAAGGGCGGTGACCCTTTTATATTCGGCAGGGGCGGTGAGGAATTGCAATTTCTTAGAAAAAACGGGATTGAAGTAAAAGTTGTACCAGGCATTACCTCATCCTTGAGCGCCTCGGCTGAAGCGCTCACACCTCTCACCCATCGAGGAGTGAGCCGCAGACTCACCTTCATGAGTGCTCACCATGTTGATACTGAGCTAGAGGAAATCCCATCAGAGGGTACTCTCGTGCTATATATGGGAGCCAGTAAACTTGAATACTTATCCAACAAATTGGTCCAATTAGGCCTTGATCCAAAACTCAAAGTTGCACTCGTTTACAATGCCAGCCTAGAGGACCAAGAAATTGAAATCCTTCCAATCAATCAACTTCACGAAACCTCATTAAAATCACCCTTGTCCATCATTATTGGTGAGGTCGTCGAGCATTTTAATGGAAACTAAAACAACAAAGAAATCAACTCAGATGAAACAATCACAGCTCCCACATACGCCAAGGCAATTGATGAACCTAATCATGAGTTTATTCATATTGGCAACTTCAGCTATGGCTTATGACGACCAATTATCAAGCCCTAAAGCAACTGTTAAAACCTTTATAAATTCATTTAAAAAATGGGATGGACAAGGTCAAGCAGACGTTATAAAAACACTTGATTTAGATTTTTTACCCAGTAATTTAAGTAAATCAAATGCACCTATACTTGCAGAATATCTTAAAGAAGTTTTAGACCGTACAATTTTTATTGAGATGGATAAAATTTCATCTAGCCCTAAAGACTCAATCTACATATTGGTTGAAACTAAGATTGGGTCCGTTGCCCTTTCAATTGGAGCAAATGGTCAATGGCGATTTAATCAAAACACATTAAGAGAAATAGAATCTTTTTATCACCAAATTAAAGACAAACCATTATTAATGAATGTTGTTCAACATCATGAAAAAAGTTTGATATTCAAACTGAAAGAAGAATACTTTGGGTCAAAGTCATGGCTTGGCCAGGAAATTTTACTCATTAGAAATTGGCAATGGATTGGTCTACTTCTACTGTTAATGGCAGGCGCTATTTTACAAGGAATATTTCGAATTCTCAGTCCAAAAGCCGCTAATTGGATACATAAAACAGTATTCCTGCAAGTCGGAATAAAACACAAGGTAATTTTATACAAACCTATGGGTCATCTTCTTATGTCTCTTGTTTGGATGAAATCTCTGCCGCTATTATCTCTTCCACTTCAAGCTGAACAAATTCTTTATGTAAGTGCAAAAATATTTTTTAGTCTCACCTTGGTTTGGACTCTTTGGAGAGTAGTCGATTGGGTCGCCGAAATCCTTACAACAAAAGCTACAAATACTGAATCAAAATTTGATGACCTACTTATACCATTTGTTAGAACAGGTTTACGAGTATTTGTTGTTGCTTTATCAATGATCCTTACCGCCGAAACACTAAATCTTCCTATTCAAAATTTGATAGCCGGCTTAGGCATTGGTGCTATGGCATTTGCCTTTGCAGCCAAAGACACTATTGAAAATTTATTTGGTTCATTAACAATATTACTTGATCGCCCTTTTAACATTGGCGACTGGGTCGTGATTGATGGAGTTGAAGGTACTATTGAGAAACTAGGGTTTAGGTCAACTCGGATAAGAACCTTTTACAATTCACAAGTTACTCTTCCTAATTCAAAAATGATCTCGGCCACTGTAGATAACATGGGAGAGCGAGAATATCGACGCATCAAAACTACCCTTGGAATTACCTATAATACACCTGCCGAAAAAATACAGCTTTTTGTTGAAGGCATAAGAACACTCATAGATCATCACCCATATACTCGTAAAGATTACTATCAAGTCTATTTCACAAACTATAGTTCTTCTAGTTTAGATATTTTGATTTATGTATTCCTTAAAGTTCCAGATTGGAGCACTGAGCTAAGAGAAAAAGAAAGATTATTTATTGATATTCTTAAACTTTCTCAACAGCTTGGTGTTGATTTTGCTTTCCCAACTCAAACTATCCACATGGCACCTGAGCATTCTGATGGTTCAAAAACATCCCTACCTTTAGAACATATTCAAGAACTTGCGCGTCAAATGGCAATGAGCCATTTTATTGATGGCAAACCACCAAAACCACCAAAGATTTGAGTCCCATATGAGTGCTAGAATATTATTTTTAGAAGATGGTCTTTGCGGTGGCAAAGAAGGTGCTTTTGGCCACATTGCTAGAACATTAATTTATCAACATCGTCACGAAGATTTTGAAGTGTTCTATTATGAATCCGAAACCAACACTTTCACACATCTCGTAGAGACCGGCTTTAAAAATATAGTCGGTCGAAATGCCTCACATCTTGTCTTTTGTTTAGGCCATGAATTACTCATACATCCGGAGCTATTTGAAACCGATTTTCATGCTTTACCAATATTTTTTAAAGATTTGAAAAATAAAATTGATGCAAAAATACATGTTATTAATTTCCCTGAATTCATATTTGAAATAGGGACCGTTCAGCACACCAACCTTATCCAACTCAATAAGGCTTTACATAAAGAATCACAGAGACATGATTTTCATTATATTGACATGAATAGTATATGTATGGACTTTATGAAATTTCAACAAAGTGATCAAGCCACTGTTCACAGAAGTCTTCATCATGCCAAAGCGACACTCAACGCACTCGGGCAGCAATTTTATACTTGTGGTATTTTAGAAAATGAACAATTTATTTTCCCTAAAAAGGAAGTAACACTTTAGTTCCCGATGTTAAGTTGTTCAGGTCTATTTCTGGATTGATGGATTGCAAATGATAGTCAATCAAAACCCCAGGAATATTATTGGCTTGGTGGCCATATGCCTTTGCAAGTATAGCCATGATTTTTCCTTCATTAGAAACCAAGACATATCGCCCACTTGACTCGCCCGAACGAACTAAATCTAATTTGTTTTGAAATTTACTTAGAAATTCTTCTACACTCATTTTAGTTGTGAGTGACTTGCGAGACACTCGTGCCTGCCCCTCCCCTTCAGCTACTGCTTTTTTAGCCAAACTTTCGAGTGAAGGAATACCACCCATAGTAAGAGACACATCGTTTTTAGAAACAGGCCCAACAACCACTTCTTCTTTTAATAATGAATCCATTTGATTGATATAAAGTTCATCAGGCCATTCACTAAGAAACTGTTTGCTTCCTACTGGGATAATTGATTTGAGTGAATCTCGCTCTTCTACACACCCGGAAAACAGGAATGTTGATACTAATACCTTAAACCAAACGATCTTCGAAAACGAAAAATATTTTAATGAGCCTGATAATTTTATTGTTTTACAGTTCACAGATGCTCCATTCATTTTCAAAATATTCACCCAAACTGGCAGCATAAGGCATTATATAGACATAAATTAGGCAATTATCGAAATAAACACACCTTTTGAATGTAAAACCTTTGATAAACCCTTAATAATACCTATTTTATCAAAAAAATTTTCAAGGGACTCACCATGAAAGACGGAATACATCCAAAGTACAATCCAGTGGTTTTCGTAGATACATCTAATGGTACAGAATTCATTACAATGTCAACCGCAAGTTCGAAAGAATCTCGCGAAATTGATGGAGTAAAGCATTTCGTAATCAATTGTGAAGTTACATCTGAAAGTCATCCTCATTGGACAGGCAAAGTTCATCGTTTGGATACAGCAGGTCGTATCGAGCGATTCGAGAAAAAATTTGCTTCTATTGATACCGGTAAACGTAAGACTCGTAAAAAAGAAGTTAAAAAAACAGAAGATTAATCTTCTCTACTTTCTAAAAAAGGCGAACTCAATAGAGTTCGCCTTTTTTTGTTTATACACACAGTGCAATGTCAAAGAATATGCCTCAAAAGACACTCATTGCCACATAAAAACTTGCTTAAATAACATGAGCACCCCATACCAACCGCATCATAAAACCCACTGCAATGTGCCTTAATCATGTCTCAAATCAAAACAACAATACAAAGACCTTCGGGGTATTCTGTAGAAACACCCCGGCACCAAAAAAAGCCTCCCGCATTAGCGAAAGGCTTTTAATTCAACAATTTGAAACTTTTAATTAAGCATCAAAATAAAGTTGGAACTCTACCGGATTAGGGCGAAGTTTAAGAAGCATAACTTCGTTCTCAGTTTTGTATTCAATGTATGCTTGAATCATACCTTCATCAAATACTCCGCCAGCCGTTAAGAAATCTTTGCCTTCATCAAGTGCAGCAAGAGCAGCTTCTAAAGACTCAGCAGCAGATGGAATAGAGGCCAATTCTTCAGCAGGGAGATCATAGATGTTTTTATCAGCAGGAGCGCCTGGATCAATTTGGTTTTTGATACCCTCAAGAGAAGCCATCATAATAGCCGCAAATGTTAGGTAAGCTGAACCAGAAGAGTCAGGGAAGCGAACTTCAAAGCGACGACCTTTTGGATTAGCAACATATGGAATACGAACTGAAGCAGAACGGTTAGTTGCAGAATATGCAAGTTTTGTTGGAGCTTCGTATCCTGGGACTAGACGACGATAAGAATTCTCAGAAGCATTTGAGAAACCCTGAATAGCTTGTGCATTTTTCAATACTCCACCAATTGCCCATAGTGCTTCTTGAGAAAGATCAGCATACAAATCACCAGAGAAGATGTTTTCGCCATCTTTAAAGATTGAGTGATGAACATGCATACCTGATCCATTATCACCAAAAAGTGGTTTTGGCATAAATGTTGCAGTTTTACCGTATTTAGCCGCAGTGTTTTTTACCGCATATTTAAGTTTGTGAACTTGGTCACCAGCATGTACGATTTCAGCAAAACGAGTACCAATTTCAGATTGACCAACAGCAACTTCGTGATGATGAACTTCTGTTACAACACCCATTGCATGTAAATTAAGTGAGATTTCGTTTCGTAGGTCAGCTTGAGTATCGATGGGAGATGCAGGTGAATAACCAGCACCATGTTGAATAACACGACCGTTTCCACCCTCTTCACCAGATGTCCACCAACCTTCTTCAGAATCAATTGCGTAGAACGCAGATGAGGGCTCTGAAGAGAAAGATATAGAGTCAAAGATAAAGAATTCAGGCTCTGGACCGAAAAATGCTGTATCACCAATACCAGTTGATTTAAGATACTTTACAGCTTTTTCTGCGATAGAACGAGCATCACGCTCATATAGTTCACCTGTACGGGGCTCAAGAATTGAACAAAATACGGTTAATGTAGTGTGAACACGAAACGGATCAATAAATGCAGATGTAGGGTCAGGCATCATCAACATATCAGATTTGTCGATTGATTTCCAACCGCGGATTGATGAACCATCGAATGGTGCACCTTCTTCAAAAAGTGTTTCAGTGATGTCTGTAGCAGGTAAAGTCCAACGCTGTAGGGCGCCGAACATGTCACCGAAAACTAAATCGATGAACTTAACGTTATTCTCTTGTGCGAGTTTGATCACGTCAGCTGGGGTCATTTTTATCTCCAAATAGATATGTTGTTACTTAAAAGTTGTGGAAAGAATAAAAAATGGAATCCAAAGTACAAGGGAGAAATGACATTATTTTAATACAATTATGTAGAAAACGAACGAATTCACTAAAACCACTTGAGTTTTTTGAGTTTAGCTAAATCTATGGCAATGGATGATTATTCTCTATCTGGAGAGTTCTTCTGAAATTCGCCTTCAAATTGATTCCACCAAAGAATTGCTGAAAACAACCCTTGTGGGATATTTAGGTGTTCAAATTTAGAATTAAGCTTCTCTAATTGAAACTCTACCTCATCAGGTAGGTATGCCAAGAAACTTTGATTTTCAGGGGAATGGACAGCATCAGGTAAACAATACTGCGGTTCAGAAATAGACATAAATAATCGACAGGTTTGTGGGCGATACTCGTAAACACTGCAACTGTTATTTTTCAAAAACGGACATGGTGTATTTAACTCAAAATATTTATGTAGCCAAAGGTCCTCAACATCTTCTTCATTTGAATTTCCCTCATGAGTGAAAACTAAAGAGTTATCGATAATTCGATTTAACGACTGCTCCCGTTCAAATAGCTTAATAATTAAGGAGGAAAAATCTTCGCGACCTCTAAGATGAATATAAAGCGAGAGAGATTCAAATGGCTCCACAGATTGAGGTGAATGAGAGCAGCAATTGCTGCACCCCTCTTTACACTGCACACGCCCCTTTAAAGGCTCTGAAGACAACTCTAAGTAGTTTGTCGCGATTTCTTGAAACTCAGAATTAAATTGAAACCAAAAATGATGGTTTTCAACCATGTTCTCACCTAATTTTACTTGATCGGCAATCATAAATGAAGATATGACTAATTGTTCTAAACGACGCGCAACGCGTTTCATCATAGGTGTTTTATAGTGAAAATAAGCATCCATCTTTGTAATTTTAAAACTTTATATCACTTTTATCTAAAAAGTATGCAAAAAGGACAATAGATTTGATAAAATAGAGGTAATCAAGTAGAAATGGTGAGTCAAGTATGTTGCAAATGCCTCGAATAAAAGCCCAATTAGCCCTAGTGTTCACTTTAGGTTTGGTAATCATGGGGTGTCAAAACCTTTTTAATCCATCAGGTGCTGCAGATAATGTAGATCTCGATGCCGATGGATTAATTGTTTATGGTCAAAGCCTTCTGCAGCAAGGCGATAACAAAGATGCTATCATAGTTTTTGAAAATGCACTCAAAAAAGACTCAAGTAAGTCCCTGGCATATTATGGCTTATCAAAGGCAATACTAAGAACAGATAATTTTAATCCCGTTACTGTATCTGAAGCAATGATCACTATGAATAGCGAAAGTGGTGACGCATTAACCGCCATCACTGATCTTGTTCAAGGCGACCTAGCTAGTAATATTCCAGCGATTAAATCAACCACCGCTGTACTTACTGAACTTATTCGAAGAGATTCTATTAATGATCTTTGGGTCACATTTAATAAGTATCAATCAAGCGAAGACCCAGTGAGCCTCGCTGCAGGTGACTCAGTTGAATTAACAATTGTCATGGCAAGCGCAAAGGATTCAGTTATTTTAGCAGACTATCGACTCTACTATTATCAATACCACACTCATGATGCCCCAATTTACAAGCCGAATGAATTTCCCATCATGGATGGAAAGGTCACAGCAGTAAGGGTCAATCCAGAATATATGCTACTCAGTCTGATTGAAACTGCAAGTATCGCTAGCAATCTAAGTCAAATAACTAATGATACAGCGTTTTTTGATAATCTAGCAAAAGGTGATCTTGACTTGACGACAATTGCAGAAGAAGATATTGATGATTTCAATGGAAGTCTTGAGACTTTAGGTGAAAACCTAGATATTATTGACATACCAGCTGACCTATTGCAGACCGAAGATGGTGAACAAGTTGATACAGAAACCCCTGAATTTCAAAAAGAATTAGAACGGGCTCAAGCGATCGCAACTTTCTACAAAATCGCAGACAAAGAAGATAATGACGGCGATGGATGTGTTGACGAAGAAATTCGTGATAGAATTGATAATGACGGCGATGGAATTATTGATGAAGATGCAAGATTTACTGAAACTGATTTATTCGACAATAATTTGAATAACACGGCTGATGAAGCTGCCGAAGAACTAAACAGCGAGTCATTACTGACTGCTAACTTTGGGTATAACAAATCAGGAAAATACATTCTCTATCTTGATTCTTTGGATGAATTAACAATTGACGAGCAAGACCAAAGACGAGCATCAGCTGATTCAATCAGAACATTGATAATGGAAGACGTTAATAACGAAATATCACGCGCTCAACGAAGAGCGTTAATTGGAGGTTGCTGGTAATGAATATCAGAATATTAATTTCCGGGCTAATCCTAACAGCTATACCATTCACTGCTTTTACAAAGTCGGCACCCAACTATAATTCATTAAGAGCATTATCAATGGGTAACGCCTTTGTAGCAGTCGCAGATGACTACAATACAATTTACTATAACCCCGCCGGACTGAATAATTTGAACAAATTAGGAGAGTATGAAGAACGGCCCGATCTTGGTTATTATAGAAATAATAGCTTTGATGGTAGAATTAGTCTTCAAGGGGTTGGGCCAGATATATTGGGTATTGGAACAGACTTCAAAAACTTTTATACTGGACACAGTGGAACTTTTGATGCATTAGCCGGTACAGGTGATGTATCTCCAGAGGAAGCTATTGCAGCAGATGAAGATCTTTATAATGACATGGCGTTTTTAGATCGTATTTCAATTCCGGTCGGACTTGGTTACGAAATGGCTTTGGCTATGCACAATTTTGGCGCTGCTTTTTGGACACAAGCAGAAATGAAAATGTTGTTTGACACCGGTATTGCGATACCTGCGGCTGAAATTGAATATGTAGACGCAGCAATTGAAGGACAGTTACAAACAGCCTACGAAATCGATCCACAACTATCTGTTGGGATTGGATATAGACTCTTAATTAACTCTCGAATAGAAAATGTACCACTCTCCATAGAAGAAGTAACGATCATATTAGAAAACCCTGAAGATGTTATGAGTATAAATAATCTCGAAGGTCAAGTTAACGAAGCTCAAAATAACGTAATCAATCCCAAGAAATGGAATCATGGATTTGATTTAGGGGGGCTTTACCAGTATTCTCGTGAAGTCCGCTTAGGTGGCTCAATCACCAATATCTTTATTAACGGCATTAACGGAGAAAAAGTTACACCCAATCTTACCATAGGTATGGTTTTCTCTCCAAGAAAATGGCAACGCAATACACTACATGGTCGTAAAATAAACTTTGCTGTAGATTTTGCAGACGCAATCAATAATGACCGCAATTATAAAACATTTAGTCATTTGAATATGGGAGCTGAACTCCAACAAACCTGGCTTGGAATTCCTTGGCTCAATCTCAACCTACTTGAAACGCGGATTGCAGGTGGGTTTAAAGGGGGCTATTGGACTGGTGGCACAGGACTTTCATTAGCCCACTATATTCACCTCCAACTAGCTACCTGGGCCAATGAAGATGGTTATTTCACTGGACACAAACCCAATAGACGTTGGGCAGGAGAATTAAGCCTTGGTTTTTAAAAATCACCCAATAATTTTTATTAATTGTTAATCTTATTTTATTATGAAAATTACAGATCTCATTGGAAACACTCCTCTCGTTGAATTATGTTCTTTAAGCTCAAACCCCAAGGTGAAAATCTACGGAAAGCTTGAAGGAAATAACCCTGGTAGCTCAGTCAAAGATCGAGCTGCTTTCAACATGATTAATAGCGCTTTAGAGCGTGGTGATATTAATAAATCAACCAAATTAGTTGAACCAACTTCCGGCAACACAGGCATTGCCTTAGCAATGGTTTCGAGGATGTTAGGTATATCACTTGAATTAATCATGCCTGATAACGCTACTCGTGAACGAGTGCGCACAATGGAAGCTTTTGGAGCCAAGGTCACCCTAACGCCAGCCAAGGATTCAATGGAGGGCGCAATTGATTACGCGAGAGAATTAGTGGCAAATGGCCACTATATGCTAGATCAATTCTCCAATCCCGACAACCCTTTGGCTCATTACAAGACCACGGGTCCTGAAATATGGAAAGACACTGCTGGTGAAATCACTCATTTTGTCTCCGCTATGGGCACAACTGGGACGATTATGGGTACAAGTCGATATTTGAAAGAACAAAACCCTGAGATTCAAATTGTAGGCTGTCAACCAACTGATGAATCAAGTATCCCAGGAATTAGGCGCTGGCCTAAAGAGTATTTACCGAGCATATATGAGCCACATCGAGTCGACAGAATCATTGACATACACGAATACAATGCTACAATGACCACAAGGAAACTAGCCGCAAGTGATGGTGTTTTTTGTGGTATGAGCGCAGGTGGTGCAGCTTGGGCTGCCTCACAGCTGGCAAACGAATTGGATAGTGGCGTATTAGTTTGTATTATATGTGACAAAGGCGACCGCTATTTGTCATCTGATTTATTTGCCTAAACATTAAAGGAGACTCAACATGCAAGCCCACATTAAAGAAATGATTGAAGAAATTAAATCTGGAAGTGCTGTACTTTTTGACATTAGAGAAATTGACGAATGGGAAGATGGTCATTTAACAACATCTTCACTTGTTCCTCTGTCTACATTAAGAAATTATGAATTGCCAGAGGATATGACTTTCGACAAATCAAAGAAAACCTACATTCATTGTCGTTCAGGACAACGAGTTCAAATGGCGGCTCCAATTTTGGAAGAGATTGGGTTTTCCAATGTTATCGCTCTGTCGGAGGGTTTTGATGAGCTAGTAGATGAAGGTCTTGAAGAGGCCGATAATTAATGGCTACTGGCATCACAAAAATTGAACTGAATCAAATTGGCCCTCTCAAATTTGAATGCATTAATAGTGCTGGCAAGTCTGCAATCATTGATGGTCCTTCTGCTATCGGCGGCACTGAAGACGGCGTGAGACCTATGGAAATGATCCTGATGGGTTTGGCCGGCTGTTCGTCATTTGATGTCTTGAGCATCCTTAAAAAGCAACGCGTCGCCATTGAAGATTTACATATTGCAGTCGAAGGTCATCGCGCGGACGAAGTTCCTTCAGTTTTTACAGCAATTGACCTTCACTTTACCGCTAAAGGTGATGTACCAATGAAAAAACTCGAAAAGGCTGTTGAGCTCAGTATGGAGAAATACTGTAGTGTATCAAAAATGCTTGGAGCTACTGTAGAAATCAGACATCACTCTCACCTATCTGACTAAAAATATTGGTTCAATTTGATTAAAAACTTTTGGCTGCTCAAATGAGAAGCTTTTATTGTAAACTCCATTTTACACTTCACTTTTCTTGTGAACTTTGAGCATTTTAATATAGATTAGTGATGAATTTAAAGTAGAAGACTCTCAAATGAAATCAAGAAAATCATTTAGCTCAATCTTGGGTACAATAGTTATCGTAGCTAGCCTGTCGGGCGCAGCCTTTGCACAAAAAAAATACATCGGTGCTAGTGAATTTGGTCAAAAACTCGGCCGGGCTAAGAAGGATCATCATTTAGAGGTGAATGTCTATGCTGGTGCATTTGGCTTCAAACATGTAGGTTACTCAATTGCATATGGTTACGTATATAACGATGGCCTTGGTGAGGTAAATATTCCTTTTTCTTACCAACCATTTGGGCAACCTCCAACTCCTGCAAATGGCACTATGGTCTATTTCAACCCAAGTAATGTGGTTATTGGTAGCGGACTTAAGATTCGAAAATTTAAGAATGAAATTGACGAAGGGTTATTTTACGGTGGTGGCTTAAGAATTTGGCACATCATAACAAAGTATGAACGTCTTAAAAACAAAATCCCAACTGCTTATGAATTTTCATATCAAAATTGGTCTCCACTCACTGAAATTGGATACACTCAAAAATTTTCAACGACTATAGGCGCTAACTATTCAATTGAGCTTGGTGGGTCATTCTCCACATACGACGATTTAACTGAAAATATTAATACAGATACAGCTGAGGAGGTCCCTGGTGATCCAGGTCATACACCTGCCTTTGATTATACGGGCGTTTATTATGCCTTAAACATGGGTATCTTTTACTCATTTTAAGAACTCTATCTAACAAGATTTAATATTTTAAAAGGCTATCTCCGAAGAGGTAGCCTTTTAAAATATTAAATCTTTAAGTTTCCCAGGTTTATTTAAACGTCATCATTCTCTAAAGACCTATAAACCCAATTTCAGACTCCATCCTCAATGAACAGAGAGACAGATGCCTTATCTTTTTAAGCCTTATTAGAGGTCGCCTAAGGGTGATTATCCAAAACTAAGGGCGTATTGTTAAATCCCAAAAAAAGGCCCTGTACTGAGTACAAGGCCATATAATTAAAACATTTATTCAATATCAATGTATTCGAACATAAGGTATTTTATCTTTAACCACAACCGCGTTACGAGTCCGAACAAGCCAGGTACCACCTGCAGCAAAACAATCATCAAAATTGACTAGTTGTTTAAGTGTGAGCGAATTGGGATTGCCACTGATCAGGTCAATTCCCGGCTCACACATCCACTTGGCTTCTTCTTTGATGAACCCTCTAAATATATAGACACCGGTGCCCAATTGACGTCCATCTTCATTGGTAGGAAGAATTCTCATATTAAGGTTGGTCACCATCTTGTTATCAACATTGGATGAAAGTCTGATTAAATCTTGCTCTGATATAGTACCAGAATCACTAGCGACAAACTGGCCAGTATGATCATAAAGATCAAAACGATAAGACATTGGGTAAATACTCTTGATACGATCACCAAGATCAACATTGTTGTCTAAAGCAAACTCCATTCCTGGAACTTCCATTTCAATATCAATCCACATTTCAGAAAGGCCCTCTAAAGCAGCTGTTACTTCACCACTAAGTGGTTGGGTAAGGTTCACATTACTCGTCGACAATTTACCTGAAATAGGTAAATCTGTGACGGGGTCAACTACTTCTAATCTGTTAAAGTTAGGAGTAAATGGCATGCCATCATTATAGAATATAATCGTGTTGTTCTTTAATTCTTCAGGAAATTCGTTTTCACTCAGGAAATCATCGTTATTCTTAGCAATATTTCCAGCTCCTAATACTTGAGTTCCAGTACTTGTCGTTGCAATTACGGTACCACGAGTTGCAACTTTTACCGTCGTTTCTGTTAAATCACAAAAACCAGTGAATGTCGCAAAATTTGTTTCATCAAAATCAACTGGCACTGGTGCTAAAGACATGTCTTTTTGTTGAAAAGTTGTGATTGCAAATCCATTATCACCGGTAATAATTGAATCTGGTGGAGTACCGTTATATCCTGTGGCTTTTGTGTTAATTCTAGAACCATAATGAGTGCCGGCTGCAGGCCAACCATCACGTCCAATAAATAATCCGACAAAGCCAGCATTTTTGAAATTTGTTAAATTGTTTGGGTTCCAAATAGGCGCCATAGGAGTACCCGGAATGGGGATCGTCCAGTTTGCTGAACTATACAGCCAATCCAAGAACGTATCTTGATAATGAAAAGCTGTATTTTGAACTAAGGACCCATTGCCAACAGGGATTCGTAAAGCAATGAGTGGTAGTTTAATTCCATGAGAGATATTCTTAGCCCAATTTAACCATTTATCATTCTTGACTTGATCCCAGTAAAGAGCAGTCGTCCCTGCTGCAGGTCTATCAGCTGGATATAATTGAGCTGAACCGTCAAATTGAGTTGGACCAAATTGAATAAGTCCAGCATCTCTAGATGCTAAAGAATTACCTTTTTCAACGGCAATAGCATGAGGCCAATCCAATCCAGCAAGTGCAGGGGTATTATTAACAGGATCCCAACCATAGAGCTCTCTCATAAATTTAACATTTGAAAGTGCAGCTAACTCAACATCAGCAGGGTCCCATGTGACCACAGACTGCGTACCTAAAACATCAACATTCCCGTTGACAACTTCTTGTCCAAGTGCTTCAGCACTTCCTGATCCAGAACACCCATCTGCATAGACAGCCCAAGCAGCAGCGTGACCAGTGACAGTTGCAGTCGGCATCAGTACTTTTGAGGCTCTGACCATCGCACGCATAAATCCAGCAATGGTATTAGGGTAGTCTTCCAAAAAAGCAAATTCAGGACCTAAGCCATTGGAAGAGGGTTTCACAGCCGCAGGGAAGTTAAGAATATTCTTGTATTTTGCATCCTCTCCGAATACAGGAATAGCACCTGTAAAAACTGGTGAGGTAATTCCTACTGGAGCAACCTCTTCTTCTAAATGAAACCGAGCTTGAAGTATGTATCCAAGTGCATCTGGCTCAAGTACGACGATTGGGGCACCTGCCGTATTAATGTGCACAGCTGCTTGGAACAATTGAGTAAAAAAGTTTGCAGCAAATGTTGGTGTTTGTAGTTTTGTAATGAGTAAATCTTTCCGAGTCCCTGCGGGAGCAACGTTGACTTCATCATCAATGAAGAGCTGGGTAATAACCGACTGTTTTGGTAGACCAGGATAGACCGACGATGCATCAGACATCTCAGATACAGCTGAACTCCCATTGGAAGCATTAATATAACGATAAGTATAGTAGTTGGTTAAGGAGCCACCATGATCTTGAATAGCTTTACCATCTTCAGTTGAAGCCCATGCAAGGCCAAGCATCATTTTTTGTTCAGGCCAATTTGGTGGCACGGTGATACTACCTTGAGCAAACACAGAACCCATAAATGAGGTTACCACTGCCACTATAGTGAACAAATATTTTACATCTTTAAGCATTTACAACTCCTAGAACACAATTCAGGACCTTATTTACCCGAAAAATATACTAAATGAACTAAAACACAAAGGGAAAGTAACCTTTTCCGTTCTAATCTTGTTCTTTTACATGAGTTTACAAAGGGAGAAATTGATTTATCGGATTTGCATCACGATTCTGCGATTTTTAGCCTGATTTTCTGGAATTGATTTACCGTCCTCATCCCGATTAGGAGCAAGTGGCTTGGTGTCAGCATACCCTGCAGCTTTTAATCTGTCAGGCTCAATTTCCTCGGAAATGAGATATTTAACAATTCCTGTGGCACGGGCCGCGGAAAGCTCCCAATTAGACGGGAACCTTGCTGTATTGATTGGGATATCATCGGTATGTCCCTCAATATCTACATCAAACTTAAAGTAATCAATTCCATTAATGGCATCGGAGACTTTCTTCATCATCACTTTGGCGCTTCCACCAATATCAGCTTCACCTGGGCCATAAAGTGCAGAACTTGCAAACTCCATACGAATCCCTTTTTTGCCGAGCTCTATCATGACAAGTCCAGCTGCACGCTCAGCGACAAGAACTGAATCCAGGTCTTTTTTGATTTCAGCAAGTGGGGTTTCTTGAATCTTAGTTCCGGCGATTTCAGACCGAAGACCGGATTTAATTTGTTCAAATATGGCCATATTTGGCTCAGATACAGATATGAGTAATAAGAAAAAACACATCAAAAGTGTGATCATGTCGGCATAAGTTGCCATCCAATCATCAATATTCTCTTCACCACCTTCTGATGAACGATACCGATTCTTTTGACTAGACAGGCCCATTTATTTATCAGTCTTTGGAGCTTGAATGGATGCCGAAGCCGTTGCCTTAGCATATTGTGATTTACGATCCAAATAAGCATTCAACTTATCTTGAATATAAAATGAGGACTTTTTATCAGAGATAAGACATATCCCTTCTAAAAGGAGGTATTCTCTAAACCGGGATATTCCTAGTTTTTGTTTGACTTTAGTTGAGGCGGGTTGAAATATAAATCGAGCCAATAACACACCATATAGTGTGGTCATAAGTGCCACTGATAAACCCGGCCCCATACTTGCAGGGTCATCCATTTTGGATAGCATAACAATTAACCCAATCAAAGTACCGACCATACCAAAAGCAGGTGCAGTCCCTGCCATGTTTTGCAGGATTGTACTTTCACTTAAGCCACGAAAATAGTTCTCTTCAATGGATGTTTCACCAAAATCTCTGATTTCATCTGTTGTATAGCCTGTACTAAAAAGACCAAATACATATTTTACAAAGTCATCTTCAGTTTGACCGATAATGGTTTCAGCGCCCTTTTTACCTTCAGATTGAATGGTTTTAGCCCATTCAACAACTTGACCAACTTCTGCAGCTAAGGTCGTAGGAGTAATTGTTTGCCGTACGAAAATGGTTAAAGTGCCCATTAACGCCTTGAGGATATATCTCCATCGAAAGCCTACAAAAGCAGCAGTGAGAGTTCCACCTACAACAATTGCAAAACCTTGAGCATTCCAGAACATGCCATAATTATTAGTTGAAGTCATTACACCCCAGCCAATTATTCCACAACCACCGGCAATGCCAATTAAAGTACTTAAGCTAATTCTCATTATTTTTCTAACCTATCAATTTGAAAAATCATCTCACGTACATCCTGATTATTTGGATCGAGCTCTAACGAACGCTTCCAAGAATCTACTGCTCGTGCTTTGTCTTTTCTGATATAATGAATAGAGCCGAGTAAAGAAAACCCTTCTGCAGTTTCTTTAATGCCAAGTGAATTTCTTACAAGTTTTTCTGCATTACCTAAATCATTTTTATAAAGAGCTTCTTGAGCCTTGCGAATATCACTCAGTACGCGATCAGTGGCGTCTTCTGGCGGCAAACCTACCTTTTGTAACTCAGTATCATTTGGCTCCAACTGACGTTTCAAATCTTCACTCATACTGTCTTCTTTAGGTTCAGTTACCTCTGCAGCTTTGGTGATTTGAGCAGGAGCCTGAGGTGATTGAACCGTTTGTGTCACTTGAATAGGTTGCGAATTAGATCTCTCTAACTGTTGAGCTGCAGGCGCTATACCTGTGACTTCTCCACCCGAAAGCTTGATATACAAATCTTCATCATTAGGGTTGATTTTATATGATAATTGAGTACGCTCATTTTTAAAAGTAACAATGAGCTCCTTGTTAGAATGAGGGTCGAGCTCTTCTTCCTCAATGCTTTCTTTGGAGTCAAGTTTACTAGCCTTAACACCTTTACCTGTGCATGCAATCGTAACAAGTGAAGATAGACAAAGAAGAAATAGTCTAGAAGAAATAATAGATCTTAGCATCATAAGACAGCGGCTCCATTTCAAGTACATATTCATTTAAACTAAGGATTCCACCATCAACTTTGGTATTTAGTGGTAAATAGTTAGCACCAACACTCACGCCTAAATGAGGTGTTGCCTGCATAATATAGCCAGCATTTACCAATAAGAATTTGTTGGGAAAAACGGCTTTAGCTCCACCATACATTCCTAAATAATAGCCTTCAATTTCTGCTGGTTTTTTTAACAATACAAGAACAAAATCAGCACCACCTGTTGCGTGAAGCCTCAAAACTACATTGGATAGTTCGTCATCAGCAGGGTTTTCAAGCACGGGTACATAACTCCCCAACCCCATTGTCAGATTCAATAATAGACGTTTGTTATCAGTAATGTATTCTGATGCGGTAAAGTCAATACTATAGTTGTAGATATCAATACCTTTTGTAATAACGGTATCCTTAGTAGTATATTTGGCGACTGGCATATAACCAAAAGCGGCTACGACTGCGTATTTAAATGATGGACTTCTCGATGCTAATTTATTAGGGCCTGCAACGAAATTACCTGACCACATAATTTCAGCACTTCCCTGTTTGATTAATTTAATTGACAAAAGCATATCACCATCAGTCGACCTTGTAATCGCACCTTGAACAAAAGCATCAACACGAAGTTTACGCCCTATGACCCACAAAGCCTCTGCATCTGGAATCGCATTAGACATTTGAAATGAAGTGTCCGTTGCTATAATTCTAGTTGTTTTAAGTTCAGGTGCCGACACAATATCTCGCCGTCCATTTCTTCGAAAAACTTCTTCAATCTGAGCTTTGAAGAAACGTCCCATTCCTTTATCAAAGTGTTTTGAATCAACTTTAAATTGGTGAATCGCAATACGCTCTACTGTAGGCGGAAGTTCGGCAACTGCTTCTTCGAGTTGCTCTAAAACATCGTACATTTGTTGAAGACCTGAATTAGTCTCTTCAGACCAAACTCCGCCCGCTTTATCAAACACAATCTTAGGCTGAGCCCATCCTTGACTTGTGAAAAAAGCAAGAACTAGAATCCAAGTAACTAAACTCATTCTCATTCTAAACCTCCAATAAGTGCAATTTCACTTCGTAAGTGATGCATTAATTTCTTACGTGCTTCTTCAACCTTTTCACCACCCACGTCAATCGAAGATTCAATGCCAGCAGCAACAGCTTGAGCCATTCGTTCAGGCATAGACTCTAAGAAATGTATTTTTAATTCCTCAGGTGATCCCACGAGTGAGACTGACATTTCATCCCTATCAAGGTCTTGAATTAATTCCAATAATTGCTTCTTTGGAATCTGAATTAAATCTTCAAATGGCAAGTAGAATCTTCGTATTTTTTCAGCCAAAGGCAAATCCATTTCGGCAATGTTTTGCAAATATTTTTTCTGTGATTCACTTGGCATATCAACGATCACATCCAAGATACTTTCAATACCATCAGCGGCCACATATCTCATATTACTTACTTCTAAAGCCTTGCGACTAAGTGATTTAGCGACATCTTTATAACTCTGGACAGAGACATTCTCTATTTGTCCCATTGAAACTAAGATACCTGTGCGCTCAGCTCCATCCATTGCTTGCAAAATTTGAGCAGCTTTTTCAGATGGAATTTGTGCCAAAGCTAAACCTTGAATTCCAGTTGACTCACCTTTAAGCACATGACGGAGTTGCCTAATACTCAGTTGATTTAAAAAGTTAAAAATATCGCCTTCGCGATCACTTGCGAGGCTATTCCCTAAAATAGCTTCCATATCCATTTTAAATTGGCCTAAAAGTGAAAGTTTGGCATCGCCATCAAGTTCTTCAATTGATTGCAATCTTAGTGTCATTTTATTAAAAGTTGACTCACCTAAATGTGGTCCTAGTATATCCAAAATCTTTTCATCAACCAGCCCTACGATATGAGCAGAATCTTTTAAACCTTGGTCCCCAAGGTGTTGAATCCAATTACTTAAAAGCCTTGATGATTGTTGGGGTCTACCAATAAAATTATCAAGAACATAGTTTCTCAATGCATTGTACTCCGGAGTTTTTTCGGGTGGAAGCTCTCCCACAGATTCAGTTGGCCTAGATTGTGAATCTTTCAATTCTTCAATCTTCATCATTAGGGTTTGCATGTGTCTAGTCGTTGCTTCTCCAGCTTGATCTGACTGTTTGAGATACCGTAAAACCATCCAAATCATCAAAGCGAGAAAAACGAATATAAGGATTAAAGGCAAGACCACAGGTAATTCATTTTGAAGTACTTCACCAAATGAATTATTAGCATAGTCTTCACTTACTGGAGGGTTGGCACTCATTGGAATTGTATCAACTTTGCGGTGGCTTTGAAATAATTCAGGGAAAACTTTCTTTTTAATTGAGACACGGTCGCCTCTAACATCATCAAGGTTGGCATTCATTTTGACAAGTTCTATAACAAATCCCACATCCTCTACCTGATAGGATGTATCAACGAGAATTGTCACATCAACATATTTAATTCCAAATTCTCGACGAAATTCAGTCACATTGAGTGAGTCTTTCACAGCTTTACGCCATTCATCAGGAATCACAGGTAATCCAGGCAATTTCTCTATTGCTGGGTCAATATTTTGATTTTGTCGGCGCTCGTACTCAAGCGGCACGATCATTTGGTCAAGCGTCACTCTCACGTCAATGAGATAACTCTCATCGTGATAGTAGTTCGACAATGCTTTAGAAAGCATTCTTTCGTATTGTTCAGAATAAGCAACTGATCGCCTGTAGACCTCTGGATCGATATCTTGAGCATAAGTCCAAGAGCTAAGGACCAAAAGAAAGAGTCCAAATCCGTGTAATTTGGTCCAATTCAAAAGTTCAACCTCCGGCATACAATATTTGTAAACCATACATTTTTAACAACTTAGAGTTAATTGTAGAACAATAACGACATGAAAAGCAAGGATTAAAACAAAAAATTTATCCAACGTGGGCGACTACACCACATGTAGTGTACCAGATGTTAGGCGTAAACAATTAATTTGAATAAAAAATGATAATTCAAAACATCTTGCAATTAAAAAGTGGATTAATTCTTTACCAAGCGACGCCAACGGCTTCACGAATCGCTTTAATTTTAGCTTGAGCTTTTACTCGAGCTTTTTGGGCTCCCTCTGCTAGTATTACATCAATCTTATCAGGGTGACCCATCAAATCGTCATATTTTTTACGAGCATCACCAAAATGGAACTCTATGGCTTCAAATAATGTGTTTTTGGCCTCTCCCCATCCCATGCCACCAGCACGATATTTGGCAGCTAGAGCTTCTTGTTCAATCTTGGTTGAGAAATACTTATACAGAGCAAATACTTGACAAACCTCTGGGTCCTTTGCCTCATGAATCTCTTGAGAATTAGTTACAATTTTGTTGACTTTCTTTTTGAGCTTTTTGGAAGGCAAGAATAATTCAATCGTGTTGTTGTAAGACTTGCTCATTTTACGGCCATCAAGTCCAGGTATTGTTTCTGTTTCACCAATAATGAGAGGCTCAGGCACGACAAATAAATCTTGATCATAGTTTTTATTAAATCGAACAGCAATATCACGTGCAAACTCAACATGTTGCTTCTGATCTTTACCAACCGGAACGATATTTGAGTCAAAAAGCAAAATATCTGCGTTCATCAGGCAAGGGTATCCAAACAACCCCATATTGACACCAGAATCTAATTCATCACCTTTTTCTTGATTGGCTTGAGCTTTTGCTTTATAGGCATGAGCTTTATTCATGAAACCCTTAGGTGTAAAACAACTTAAGACCCAGTTGAGTTCAAATATTTCAGGAATATCTGATTGTTTGTAAATCGTCGCTTTTTCAGGATCTAACCCGAGAGCGAGCCATGTTGCGGCTACTTCTCTTATGGAGTGACGCATCTCCTCACCTTTGTGGACAGTAGTCAAAGCATGGTAATCAGCGATAAAATAAATCGCTTCACTACTCTCTACCCTTGATAGAGCAGTCTTAATCGCGCCGAGATAGTTTCCCAAATGTGGAGTTCCCGTAGGTTTAATACCAGTAAGTGCAACAGGTTTCATGATTAGTTCCTTCCAAGATGCCAAATGTAATTCATTTAATACTAACTTTGGTGCCATATGGAATGGACTTTATTAGAAACTGAAGCGGACTTAGCTCCTTTAATTGATTTAATTAATCAAGTAGATACAATTGCGCTCGATTTAGAGGCTGATTCTTTGCATCATTATCACTCAAAAATTTGTTTGATTCAAATTACAGTAAAAAATCAACATTTCCTGATTGATACCCTCAGCATTAAAGACATGTCGTCGCTTTTAAGTGCGATTCAAGATAAGTTAATTTTGGCTCATGGATGTGATTACGATCTTCGAATGATGAATCAACATTGGAATTTTATACCTTCTAAAATTTTCGACACGATGGTAGCCTCTCGCCTCATTGGTGCCAAAGCATTTGGCTTAGCCAGTCTCGCTAAAGAGTTTCTTGGTATGGAACTTGATAAAGGTTCTCAAAAAGCGGATTGGTCGCTTCGACCGCTCCCTGATGTTATGCAAAAGTATGCAGCCCTAGATACGGCTATCTTACATGAGTTAGTCGATCTAATTCAGGACAAATTGATTGAATTAGGGCGGCTTGATTGGGCTGTTCAGAGTTGTGAACACCTTCGTATTTCAGCCACTCTCCCTTCTGACAAAAAAAAGGACGATCCATGGCGGGTGAAAGGTTCAACCTTCTTAGCCTCGAAAGAACTTGCAATATTAAAAGTAACATGGGCATTTCGTGAAGAAATTGCCATGGATTGGGATCAACCGGTCTTTAAAATTCTTTCAAATGAGAAATTAGTTCAAATAGCCTGCAGTGCCGCAACTCTAGAATCAGTCACATTCAATGAATTACCTAAAATGCCTCGTAATTTTAAAGGCTCTTTGATTGCAAAGTTTTTAAAAATTATCAATGATGAAATTAGTGGCCCTCGTGACAATGATCCATCTCGCCTCAAACGTAAACCACCACCTCCAGTTTCTCCCCATCCACTCACTTTAGAGCATGTAAAAGAACAACGTGACTTAATTTGCAGTAAATTAGAGCTTGAACCTACCCTTCTTGCAAACAAATTACAATTAGTGAATATTTCTACCGGCTCTATTGACTCTGAATCTGATATTAGAGAAGGCACCAATCTGATGGAATGGCAATATGATTTATTGATTCCCAAAATTGTGGGTTGGCAACCAAAATAAATTGAAGATTGCTATCTTTTCCCGAAACTAGGAGAATACTATGTCTAATATCGGCGTTCCCGGCTTAATCATTATTTTGGCCATCATTGTTTTACTTTTCGGTGCCAGAAAAATACCTGAAATTGCCGAAGGTGTTTCAAAGGGTATTAAAAAATTTAAAGATGCACAAAAAGATGACACTGTTAATAAAATCGACACTAGTGAAGCAGACAAATCATCTGAAAACAAACTGTCTGAAGACAAAGACTCATAAATAAATCATGAGTCAAAAAGAAAGTTCGGAGCAAGGGCAAGGGCAAGAGGAAGAGCAACTCGGTCAAATGGGCTTTATGAGTCACTTCGGTGAATTAAAAAGTTGCTTGTTCAAAGCTGTTTTAGCGACATCTATTATGACGGCGGTGGCTTTTACTCAAATTAAACTTATCTGGGTTTTCTTACTATCGCCGCTTCCTGATAAAGCGACTGGATCTTTGCAAAACATTGCACCTACTGAAGTTCTGGTGATGGATTTCAAAGTCGCTATATTGGTTGGGATTTTTGCTGCATCTCCCTTTATATTTTGGCAAATATGGAAATTCATCGCACCTGCCCTTTTTAATAAGGAACGCACTATGGTTTGGCCCATTGTCTTCATGAGCGTCTTCTTCTTTATTGGTGGTGCGGCATTTGCTTTTTTTATTGTACTTCCTGCCTCATTCCAATTTTTACATTCTTATTCTGCAGGAATTACTCAGCAACAATGGACTCAATCCAATTACCTTGGTTTTACCATGAGAATGATTCTAGCCTTTGCTATCATGTTTCAATTACCCGTAGTTACATGGGTATTAGCAACCCTTAAACTTATCACTTCTCAGTTTTTAATCTCACAAGCACGAATCGCTATTGTCATCATATTCATATTAGCCGCCATCTTAACTCCTCCAGAAGTTATCTCACAATTGATGCTTGCTTTGCCACTCATCTTACTTTATGGTTTTAGTATTTTAATCGCCCGTTGGGTCAATCCTACCCACAAAGAGTCTATTGATGTTTAATCTCGGGATTGATGAGATGCTAGTAATAGGCATATTAGCAGCCTTTTTTGTCGACGCCAAAAAGCTTGTACAAGCTTTTAAATGGATTAGAACAACTCGTTCTCGACTCACAAACCTCCAATTTGATATTGAAGAAAAAGTGGATAATTATTTAAAAGTGAGTGAACCTCACGAGCCCAATGAGCAGATTTCAAGTGGATTCAAGACCAACAAGACCCCATCAGCAATACCCGTCACTCAGGTTAAAGATTCAGCCATCATTGACGACAAAAACAGCACCACTTCTTCTGAGGCTATTTTAGGTCAAGACCCAGCTCTCAAAGAAATTTCTCAAGAACGTGCTCGTAAAATAGTTCAATTTCGTCTTTCTCAACTTGATTCAGAAGAAATTGATGAACTCAGCCGGGATTTAATTGAAGAACTAGAGCATTTTACTCCACTTGACAATGCCCAATCCATCGCGGGTTTTATGCCTTTATCTGATGAAGTTCAGTATTTGTCTTACCTAGAAGAAGCAAATGCCATAGGTAAAGACGT